>JAAEPW010001230.1 GCA_024232355.1 Chloroflexota bacterium
AATAGGCCTGAAATCGTAAAATATTCGGCAAATAATGATATTTCACGAATATTATCTGTGAAATTATTGAAATGGCCGAATAAAAACTGTCCGAACTAATGATAATAACACGAAATTGTCAAAATAGTCACGCCTCTATAATTTTACCAGCAGGCTAGGGGATTCCAGAGAAATAAATCTCCCAAACAGATTTTGTGATGCAGTCAAGACACCTTGAAAAGGCAGATTATGACGGAATTCCTTGAGCTTTGCTGGTTATTTTGTAACTCGCGTGCGATTTATGAGATTCTCCGCCATAAATTTTGGGAAGAATTAAAAACTGGAAAAGCCCTATATCACCGTCAAGCCAATTCGGTTATTTTTCAGAGACGATTGTTCGTATCAAATTTGACTTTACCTACTGGGATAGGTATAATGATCGTTCGATAGTTCGTGCTATATCATCAATCCGGCTGATTTTTGAACATCAGCCTATAATTAAATTAGGAGGAAAGAAACTGTGAGTAAGAAATGGGTATACACATCGAGTTCCGCCAAGGCGGAAATGACCGAGGCATTGGGTTATGAGCCTCAAGTGGATGAAATGAAAATCATCATGGGTGGCAAGGGCGCAGGTCTGGCTACTATGATGGGCACAGGTTTACCTGTACCGCCTGCATTCACCATCACCACCGAGGCTTGTGTCGAATATATGAAGACCAACGAGTTCCCGGCCGGAATGTGGGAACAAACGTTGGAAGCGCTCGCAAAAATTGAGCAGCAGACGGATAAGAAATTTGGTGACGTGAAAAATCCACTTCTCGTCTCTGTGCGGTCTGGTGCGCGTCAGTCTATGCCAGGCATGATGGACACCGTTCTCAATCTGGGTTTGAACGACGAGACTCGCGTCACCCTGGCCGAGTTGAGTGGCAACGAGTGGTTCTCCTACGACGCCTACCGCCGCTTTATCACAATGTTCTCTGATATTGTGATGAACTATTCACGAGATCACTTTGAGGAGAAACTGGAAGAACTCAAGGAAAAGGAAGGTGTTCGCCTGGACACCGAGGTGAGCCTTGATGGTCTCAAAGACCTGGTAGACGAGTACAAGGGGATGTATCAGGCGCACTTTGGCGAGGACTTTCCGACCGATCCTTACGAACAATTAAAGCTGTCCATCAAGGCAGTTTTTGATTCGTGGAACGGCATGCGCGCAATCGCGTATCGCGATCACGAGGGCATCCCCCACGACTGGGGCACCGCTGTTAACGTTCAGACGATGGTCTTTGGCAACCTGGGGAACGACTCGGCGACCGGCGTGGCTTTTAGCCGTGACCCAGGCACCGGCCTGCACGAATATTTGTATGGCGAGTTTCTGATCAACGCTCAGGGCGAGGATGTGGTGGCCGGTATCCGCACGCCGCAGCGCGTCAGCTTGGCCGGTTCTCGGGCTTGGGCCGAGGGCCAGGGTGTCTCTGAGGAAGATCGCGCTAGCCGGTATCCCAGTCTGGAAGAAGTGATGCCCAAAATGTACACAGAATTCCTGGAAATCGTGGACAAGTTGGAAGATTACTACCGCGATATGCAGGATATGGAGTTTACCATTGAGCGTGACAAGCTGTGGATGCTCCAGACCCGTACCGGGAAGCGTACGGCATCCTCGGCAGTCAGGATCGCCGTGGATTTGGTTGACGAGGGCATGATTAGCAAGGAAGAGGCCATCATGCGCGTGGATCCCACCTTTGTAGATTTGCTCTTGCGTCCCAGCTTTGACCCCAAGGCAGAAAAGAAACTGATCGCCAAGGGACTGAACGCTTCTCCTGGCGCTGCTGCCGGTATCGCCGTCTTTGACGCCGTGCGTGCCAGGGATATGGCTGAGGAAGGGAAATCCATCATCCTCGTCCGCCCAGAAACTGCCCCAGACGATGTGCCCGGTATGCTTGTCTCCAAGGGTGTGCTGACCCAAAAGGGTGGCGCGACTTCTCACGCCGCCGTGGTCGCCCGAGGCAATAACCTGCCCTGCGTGGCTGGCTGTGAGGAGATCAGGGTTGACGTGGCCCGCCGCCAGTTCACCATCGGCGATTGGGTGGTCAAGGAAGGGGACGTGATTTCTATTGATGGCTTTTCCGGTCACGTGTACGAAGGTACTGTGCCAATGATCGAAGCGGAATACGAAAAGCAGACCGCCTTGATCACAATGCTGGAATGGGCCGACGATATCCGCAAGCTGGGTGTGCGCACTAACGCCGACCTGCCCCAGGATGCCCGGCGCGCCATCGCCTTTGGCGCTGAAGGGATCGGGCTTTGCCGCACCGAGCACATGTTCTTTGACGAGCGCGCTCGCGACGCGGTAGTGCGCATGATCCTGGCCGGGGATGACCGAGAGAAGCGACTGGCCGCCCTGGACGAGATGCTGCCGTTCCAGAGAGATGATTTTGAGGGCGTTTTTGAGGCTATGGATGGCAAGCCCGTTATTATGCGCCTGATTGACCCGCCCATGCACGAGTTTCTGCCTCCACGCGAGGAACTGATCGAAGAGGTCACCCGTCTCAAGTGCACTGACCCTGATTCGCCTGAATTGGTAGAGAAGGAAAAGATGCTCGAGGTGGTCACCTCGCAGTGGGAAGTCAACCCGATGATGGGGCTGCGTGGCTGCCGCGCTGGGATTATGTATAGCGGCTTGACCGAGATGCAGACCCGCGCTTACTTTCAGGCCGCTTGCCGCTGCGCCAAGCGGGGCATCAGGGTGATACCAGAGGTTATGATCCCCCTGATTGGTCACGTCAACGAGCTAAAGATGGAGCGGGTGAAACTAGAGGCGGTAGCCAAACAGGTGATGGAAGAAGAGGGTATCGAGGTCGAGTACATGTTCGGCACGATGATTGAAGTGCCTCGCGCTGCCCTCACCGCCGCAGAGGTCTCTGAATACGCCGAGTTCTTCTCTTTCGGTACCAACGACTTGACCCAGATGACGTTCGGCTATAGCCGCGACGACGCCGAGGGCAAGTTCCTGATGAAGTATGTGGAAGGCTTTGAAACCGGTGAACAAGACGTGGACGGCAACCCGATCCTGACCCCGATCCTGGAAGCGAATCCCTTCCAGACGTTGGATCAGACTGGCGTGGGACGGCTGGTGCAGATGTGCGTGGAAGAAGGAAAGGCCGCCAAGCCGGAACTTGAAATCGGCATCTGCGGCGAGCACGGTGGCGATCCAGCCTCCATTGACTTTTGTCATCGTATTGGCCTGGACTATGTGAGTTGCTCCCCCTTCCGGGTGCCTGTCGCCCGACTGGCGGCGGCGCGGTCAACGATTCTGCACGACAAGTAGTAACATCTAGCGCAAACCTTGTGTGGCAGGCAGCGCAAGTTGCCTGCCACATACCGTTTATATCAAACCCTGTGAATGTCAAGTCCTTGCTGCGGCCAATGGCTGTACTTGCCAGTTTGCATGATTGAGCAGGATGAATACAATATAGGTATGGCATGGAGTCAAAGGGACGGCAGTGACTAATGAGCGTCATTGATACAGTAAAGGATCGTCTCGACATTGTCGAGCTCATATCCTCTTATGTTCCGGTCCAGAAAGCGGGGCGGAATCATAAGGCTCTGTGTCCCTTTCATTCCGAAAAGACGCCTTCCTTTGTGATCTTTCCCGACAGCCAACATTGGCATTGCTTTGGGGCTTGCGGTGAGGGAGGCGACATCTTTAGCTTTGTGATGAAGCAAGAAGGGTGGGACTTTCGCACCGCGTTGGAGGAACTGGCGCGGCGGGCGGGCGTCGAGTTGCGACCGCGCACCCCGGCACAGGCACAGGCGGAGGAAGAGGCCGACCGGTTGCATGGGCTGCTGGATGCGGCTGCCCGTTACTATAACCATTTGCTGCGTCACGCGCCAGAGGCTCAAGCGGCGCGGGCCTACATCGCCAAGCGCGGCCTGAACGACGAGACGGTTAAACGGTTCTTGGTGGGCTATAGTCTGCCCGGGTGGAGTGGGGCGCGAGCCTATCTGACCGAGCGGGGGTACACGGTCCAGGAACTTGTCAAGGCCGGATTGTTGGTACACCGGGAGGATAGTGGCAGCACCTATGACCGTTTTCGCGACCGGCTGATGATCTCCATTCGTGACCCGAAAGGGCGTGTGATTGGCTTTGGGGCACGGACGCTTGATCCGGAGGGTGTGCCCAAGTATCTCAACTCTCCCCAGACGGCGATGTTTGACAAGAGCCGCACGCTCTACGGACTTGACCTGGCACGGCAGACTATTCGCCGTGAGGATCGGGCCGTCATCGTAGAGGGGTATATGGATGTAATGCAGGCTCACCAGGCCGGGTTTGCCAACATAGTGGCACAGATGGGAACCGCTCTCACAGAACCGCAACTGCGGCAACTCCAACGCCTCACCAAGCGTCTCGTGCTGGCGCTCGACCCTGACACGGCGGGCGTTCAGGCAACATTGCGGGGTGTCGAGGTAGCCCGTGAGACGTTGGAACAACAGTGGGAACCGGTCTTTGATCCGCGTGGGCTGGTCGGGCACGAGGCCCGGCTGGGAGCCGAGATCCGCATTCTCCAACTCCCCCGTGGGCAGGACCCAGATGACCTGATCCGTGAGGATGCGGAGCGTTGGACCACACTGGTCGAGACAGCGGTTCCCGTAGTGGACTTTTACCTCCAGATTCTGGTGGAGGGGCTTGATTTGGATGATACCAAGGCCAAATCGAGTGTGGTGGATACGTTGCTCCCTGTTCTTCGGGCTGTGGCGAACCCGGTCGAACGGGAAGACTATGTGCAGAAAATTGCCAGGGTGTTGCGATTGGATACACGAGCCGTACAGTCTCGTTTGCGTGGTGTTGAACAGCGAAAGACTCCGCGCCAGCGAAACGCAGCCCGCGATCAAGGTCAGAAGAGCATTAGACCGTCTCGGGGAATTGTGAAAGCCGATCTGGAAGGGTATTGTCTGTCGGCGCTTCTGCAGCGCCCCAGTTTGCTCTTGCAGATCAATGATGCTCTCATAGAAAACCAATTGTTTCCTGTGCAAGGACAGGACTTTCAGGATGTGAGTAGTCGAGCAATCTTTGAGGCTTGGGAGGCTCTTGTAGCGACTGAACATTTGGCTTCTATTGATGCATTGCGCGTACAGTTACCTATCGACCTGCATGCGCGAATAGATAAATTGCTTGCGCCCATTGAGGCTATGCTTGCTGATGAACAGTTGGTACGCGACGTCGCGCTGTCGCTGTTGCGATTGCGGATGCGTAATCTGGAACGACTGGGCCAAGAACTGGGGTTTTTGCGAACTGAAGCTCAAGTGACAGGAGACGTACGGACAAAGCAATATGACCAAGCGCAGTTAGCACATAGCCAGAAACTATTGCGAATACAAAAAGCACTGTCGCAGCAATGGGGTGGGGTGAGCCGCGGATAGGTGCATGCACCGGGTATATTGACCTGTGGAATCGAAATGCAATGAACAGCAAAAAGAAACCCAAATCCACAAAAACTAGCAAGGCCGCTGAACCGACTGAACAGGTGAAGGAAAAAGCACCTGGTACGCCGGAGCAAGTTTCATCGACACCACCTGGCGATCCATCTGCCGGCGATGTCTTTTTGGATGAATCGAAGAAGACATCCAGTTTGGATGAGGTGGAAGAGCCTTCTCCCGTTGAGTTGGAAGAGATCGAAGAAGAACTGACGGAGAAAGTAGAAGAAGCGCCGATCCAAGTGACCGATGATCCAGTGCGGATGTATCTGCGCGAGATTGGGCGGGTCCCGCTCTTGGAATCTCATCAAGAGATATGGCTGGCCACTCAACGAGAGGTAGGCCTTTATCTAGGAGGCTTGCAGGATCGGTTGATCGAGCAGAACGGACAGGCATCCAAGGAAACGGAGGAGGAGACTCTCCTTGCTTTGATGGGTTCACTCCGTGAGACGTGGTCGACCGTACGTAAAAACTGCAGACGTATGAAATTACCTGCGCCTGACTTGGCTGCGTTGGTTGACGAGGCTCGGGTAACGCGCCGGACACTGTTGCCAGACACTTTGTCGTATCTCTATCAGTTTCTGGGACAGGTGGGCTGGTCAGGATCAGAGGATAGGACGTGGACGGCGCTTACCAATCATCTTTTTGACGTCTTTATCCTGCTTCACTTGCTCCCTGATTCTATCCTGACTGTCATTCATACAGAGTGGACCAAAAAGCAAAAGTTCCCATCAACGCGCAAGCTCAAACCCGCGATACCGGAAGAAGAAGAGATCGCGGCGATGTGGGCTGGCTTGGAAGAGTATGGAGAGAACGCCAAGAGGCTCTTGGCTCGGGCAAACCTGCGTTTGGTGGTCAACGTCGCCAAACACTATGTAGGGCGCGGTATTCAATTTCTCGACCTGATTCAGGAGGGAAACATTGGATTACTGCGAGCGGCTCAAAAGTTTGATCATACCAAGGGATTCAAGTTTTCAACCTACGCTACGTGGTGGATCCGGCAAGCGATCAGCCGTGCCATTGCCGATCAGGCCCGCACCATTCGTATCCCCGTGCATATGGTGGATACGATCAACCGATTGCTTCGCCTTCAGCGACAGATGGTGCAAACCCTGGGCCGCGAACCGACGATGAAAGAGTTGGCGCTCGAGTCGGATTTGCTAGAATCGACAGAAAAAACGGCTATCCTCCGCGTGCAGGAAGCCAAAGACCCCTTGCCGCCCTCGTTGGAACGCCGGTTGCATCGTGCCGCAGCCAAGGCGCGACGGATTATTCGCATTTCTCAAGAACCCATGTCGCTAGAGATGCCGGTAGGAACGGAAGGCAGCGGCATGCTGGGCGACTTTATTGAGGATGAGAACATTCAGGGCCCAGTTGATGCTGCTTCCAGCCAACTGCTCAAGGAGCAATTGCAAACGATTCTCACTTCTCTCAGCGAGCGGGAACGCGCTGTGTTAGAGATGCGCTTTGGGCTAAAGGATGGAGAGAGTCACACGCTGGAGGAGGTTGGGCAAGCCTTTGGCGTAACGCGCGAGCGCGTGCGGCAGATCGAGTCCAAGGCACTCCGCAAGTTGCGTCACCCGGGCCACCGGCGCAAGCTACGCGATTTTCTCACCTAACGTATTAGCCAGCCAGCGCAGAGTGAGTCAATGATGGCTATCAGGTCGCGCCCAAGGGTGCCGTTCGAGCACCCGCTCCAAAGCATCCTCGGCCGAGATTCCCTTGAGCAGCATCAGTACGGCACAGCACACGGTCGTTGAGTGATTCATACCTACCACACAAACACCAGTACTCGCTTTCCCCTGTGCAAGCGCCTGATGACCCATTTAGCCAATGTCATAAAGTTAAGGCTTGCAAAGACCTGCCAGGTTTTCGTCTCTTGATGACATTGGTCTGGGGGAGGGCACGAGGTTGTCCATCACAACTGGACAATTCTGGTGGAGCTAGTAGACAAAGCTCGTGATAGTCTAGGAACAAGTCGCGGCGCTTGCCGTGGAATTCCTCGTAGAGTGCGTTCAGTTGGGCACCTGACACCATCTAGACACGACGTCCGTCAGTCTTTTGTCAGGATTTCCATACGCCCCGTCAGGCCTGGTAGCAGCCGCAGGTCGGTTGGTTCCAGTCGCACGTGAATGGTAAAGCGTGCGTCGGTGTCTGGCGCACCTTCGATCTGGGGGACGACCGCCTCAACCGTGCCCTCCAACGGCGTCTCGGCGAACGTGCGCAGTGTGACGACCGCCTGCTGGCCCGGATAGATGTCGGCGATGTGCTGCTCACTCATGTTTTGGGTGACAAAGCGCAGCCCATCTTTGATGCTGAGCAGGGTGACGACCGGCGTGCCTGCACTCACGTTTGCCTCTGGTACTATGTCTACCGAGAGCACAATAGCCGCCCATGGTGCAACAAGTTGGGTGTGTGCCAAGGCTTCTTGAGCTTGGGCCAGCGCTCTCTCCGCGTCAACGAGTTCTTCACGTGCTTTCTCGCGCTCTATTAGGGCTTGATCCACGGCCAGTTCAGCTCGGATGAGCGTCTCTGTCAATGGTTCGTTTTGCAAGAGTTCCAACTCTTT
Source organism: Chloroflexota bacterium (assembly GCA_024232355.1). The sequence goes on from JAAEPW010001230.1 coordinate 8,024, forward strand.
CCAAGTTTGATAGAGGCTGCTTTGGGCCTGATCCAATCGATTCTCAGCCTGGATGTTCTCTATGTGATCCCTATCGAGAGCCTCGTTCAGCCGACCTTCTGCCGAGATCATGGCGTTCATTGCGTGGTCATGATCGCTCTGGTTAATATCGCCTTCTTCAAACCTGGCTTTTTGCCTCTGATAATTGCCGACGTACCAATCGAATTCGATCTTGCGGGCACGTACGTTCGCGTCGTAGCCGGAATTGAGCGTACTGCTATATGTGTGTTGTGCGACCTCCAACTCGGTCCGCGCATCACGTATGGCGGCATAGGCCGCAGCCAGTTTGGCGTCGGTGGCTCCTTCGCGGGCATCGGCCAGATCAAGTTGAGCCAATCGCACGTTGACGTCGGTCTGGGCTATTGTTCTCTCTCGGTTGACGGCGGCTTGGTCAAAGTCGATCTGTGCCTCGTCTGCCTCGCGCTGCAACTCGGTATCATCCAGCACCGCCAGCAAGTCGCCAGCTTGGACCACGTCACCAGCTTTGACGGCGACCGTCAACACCTGCCCGCTCCCGCCGCTGTCAAAGGGCAGTGCTAGGCTAGGATAGGGCGAGATCAATTCTCCGTCGGCCACGATGGTCTTGCCAACAGGTGATGGCGGTAGCGTCGGTTGAGGTGTGCTGTCGGGGTCAATCACTATTTCGCCTGGTAGCCTTTCCATCGATCGTGGACCACATCCCGTCTGCATAACTACCACCATTGTCAAAATCAGCAGCCATTTGTATCTATGAATATTCACTATCTCTTCTCCCTTGGATATCTGGGAAATCCCCAAATCTGAAATCAACTCACCACGCCTCACGCAGAATCTGTGTCACTTTGCTCCGCACGATGCCACGGGCGGCCAATGTCGCACTGATGACGCTGGCCAGGACGACCATGATCAAAATGGCCAACGTTGTTACCCAATCGAACGTCAGCTGGGTGGGCGTGTTGCGCATCATGTTGTTACTGATGTAAAAGACGTACCCCAGCACCGTGCCCGCCGTCACGCCCGCCAACGACGCACTGACGGTCATCATCACCGCTTCCAGGGCAAATGCCCCCACCAAGTGACGACGGCGCATACCGATGGCTTTGAGCATGCCGATCTCTAGCCGTCGCACGTAGACCGCCACATAGACCACGGCAAAGACGCCAAAAATGCTGGTGATGAACGAGAGCACCGTCATAATGAGCATCAGCGTGCGCATCGTGCGCATAGATTGTTCCGTGGAGCGGACCTGTTCGGCGGTCGAGCGTACCCACATATCGGTCTGATCGGAAAAAAGCTCCCGCAGCTCGCTGACGACCTCGGCCTCGTCCGCTTCATCCTCCACTGTTGCCATAATGTGGGTGACAATGGGCTGCTCCCGTTCGGCGGGTGTGCAGTAGCCGTGTGTGCAAACCTCCTCGACGGTGGGATCGGTGGTTAGACGAATGTAGGTATCCAGCGAGACGAAACCTGGCGAGCGGCCCCAGCGCACATAGTTCTCGTTGCGCGAAAAGCCCTCAAAGCCCGGCATACGTTCGATCAACCCGACGATGCGCATATTCGCTATGTGATCCTTGCCCGCACCTGGCATGCGCACGATGTCACCGACGTCAAGGTCCATATGCTCGGCGTACCCGGCCCCCAGGATGATGGTGTCCGGTTCGGACAATATCTGGTCAAAGGTGTGCGGGCCGCCGACTTGGTACTCGGTCAGGTCGGTGTAGACAATGCCCTCCAATGTGCCCGTGAGCCCTTGTACCTGCACGGCGGCATCGCGCAGCGCGACCCGATTGGTTGCCTCCGAGTTGTGTTCCGCCGTCAAGCCGACGGCCTGCTCGATGCCGGGCACCGCGCGGAACTCGTCCAAAAAACTGGGCAGCAGATTGTTCTCCTCGTTCTGGATAAAGAATCTCCATCCCCAGCGCGATACTTGGGCCGTCACGGGCGCGCCGTAGCGGAAACGAGCTTCGACGTCATAGTTCTTTTGCTCCAGGGCCGTCATAGTCCCCAAAAAGGTAGGCAGCGTCGCGCTAAAGACTACCATCAGTGAGATGACGGTATTCCTTTGTTTGGCGCGCACCAGGTTTGGTCCGGCGAAAAACGACAGTCTGGGAGAGATCACTCTGCTCATCAGGATCAGGATACGCTCAAAGGGAACGGTCAGAGCGTAAAAGAGCAGGCTAACGCCAATAACGAGCAATGCCATTCCGCTGAACATGAAAACACTAATGACCGATTCGTTGCCCTGCACAAATAAAAAGTTGTTGCCTATGAAAATCAACAGCCACATGATGGTCAGCACGATACCGGCGATGACGATGCGCACGTCGAATTTACGCGAGCGCAGCCGGGCCAGGTCTTCGATCTGGACGCTGTCGGCAGAACCGGGGTTGATGGCGTGGCGAACCTTGGTGTTTGCTGCTTTGCGCGCCGGGGCGATGGCCGAGAGCGTCAGCACGACGGCGGCGATTGCCGTGGCCCGTATCATGGCGGCGACGGTGATCGACATTTGGAATTCGATGCCCAATTCCTCGCCTGCTGCTTCCGCGGCGTTGGTAATGAGGGTGTTTGCTACAGGGGCGACCACCGAGGCGCTTATTCCCTGCCCTGCTGCAACGCCAAGTCCCAGACCCATTGCGCCGATGATGGCGACCTCGATCATCACCAGTCCAAAGAGGTGGCGGCGTTTTGCTCCCAAGACGCGCAGAAAGGCCAAGTCGCGCCGACGTTCTTCCACGTTGGTGTTGATGATCGAATAGACCAGCAGTCCGACGACGCCCATCACCAGAAAACCGTAGACGGCGCTGAGGGAGCGCATGACGGCAAAAGCCACGTCGCTAAAGTCGAGCGACTCGGCCTTGTCGAGCGAGAACGTATAGGTCTCGGTGTCGCTGCCCAGCGCGTCGTACATCTTTTCAGCGATGCGCCGCGCGCGAAAGATCGAGGTCTGGGTGTTCAGCGATCCGTAGACAGTTTCGTCTAGCACCACCACCAGCCGCTCTGCTCGACCGGGCACGTTCAGCCAATCTTGCACTGTCTCGACGCTGGCCAGGATACCGTTTTGCCCTCCGCCCCCCATCCCGGTGGCCAACGCAATGCCGCTGACCGTAAAGCGCCGTGTCACACGGCCAACACTGGCATCCGCTGGCAGATCATAGCCCTTGAGACGGGCTAAGGGCAGGATATAGCTCAGGTCTATCTCATCGCCGACTTTCAGGCCAAAGGTATCGGCTGTCACACGCAGGACGACGACACGATCTCCTTCCAGGTTGTGTTCCCCTTCCAGCATGGTCACTTGGCCCAGTTCGTCGTCGGGTGCCCGCGCGATCAATGAGGCGTTGCCCATCTCGCTATTTCCTTGCAATTCAACCGTTGCTTGAAAGCGGGGATGGATGGCGACCACGTTCGGGTCGGTGTTTGCCAGGAGGCCGGATACACGCTCGACGTCAATGTATTGGATAGAGCTGGTCTCGGCGCGGGTGATGGTGACGTCGTGCTCGCCCGCATCGCGTTCGACGATCTCGACGATCTGCCGCTGGAGCGACTCGACACCGTTGTTAAGCGTCACCAGCATCGCAGTGACCACCACCAGCGCCAGTACCATGATGACGGTGCGGGCTTTGTGGCGGCTAAAGCTTTTTAGCACGTATTGGGCTATCATAACGTGGCGTTGTCCTCCACGATGCGACCATCACGCAGTTGGATGAGCCGCCCCGCGAACTTTGACATGCGCGGGTCGTGGGTGACATAGATGATGGTCGTGCCGCGCTCGCGGTTGAGCTGGACGACGATCTCCATCACCTCAAACCCGGTCTCGGAATCCAATTCACCGGTAATCTCGTCGCCGATGAGGATGGGGGGATTGTTGGCCAGGGCACGGGCGATGGCGACGCGCTGCTGCTGTCCGCCGGAAAGTTCGCTGGGGTAATGCTTGGCTCGGTCGGCCAACCCAACGTTTTCCAGCAGTTGCTCCACCTTGTGCCGCCGCTCGCGTTTGCCCAACCCGGCCAGCGCCATCGGCACCTCGACGTTTTCCCGCGCCGTAAAGTTGGCCAGCAGGTTATAGCTCTGAAAGACGAACCCCATCTTGGTGAGCCGCATCTCGGAGAGTTTGTCCTCCGCCATCGCGACGACGTCCTCACCGTCCACGATCACGTGGCCTCGGCTCGGCTCTTCCAACCCACCAATGATGTTGAGCAGGGTGGTCTTGCCAGAGCCGCTAGGCCCCATCAGGCAGACGATTTCGCCGGGCGTCACGTCGAGGCTGACGCCGCGCAGCGCCTGAACCGCTTCTTTGCCCATCAAGAAGGATTTGTGGACGTTTTTGACGTGGATAAGGGGGGATTGTTCTGTTGCTTGTGTTTGTTCATTCATTGTGAATATCCGTTGTATGTTGCTTCCAAGAGGCAGTGATTGTCGTTCAATTGAATATACATAATTATAATAGGTATTAGTGGAGTCGTCAAGGGCCGTTTACACAAATAGCCGCATGCGCGCGAAGAACGACGTTCCATACGCCTGCGGTCATTTGTGGTACAAGCCCGCTTGGTCTGTCCGGGCAGGCTTGCACGAAACACTTAGCCTTTTGTCGGCAGGTACCGGGCCAGCTTTCTCGCCAGGTTCGAAAGTGGCAGGCTCTGCAGCCAGATTCGGCCTGGCCCAGTCATCTTGGCCAGGAAAAGTCCCTCGCCAGAGAATAAGACGTTCGCCATGCCCTTTACCGTGGTGATGTCATAATCGACCGTCGGCTCGAACAGGGCGATGTGACCCGGGTCCACTTGCATAGTCTCGCTTGCTGCCAGGGTATACTCCCGCACCTCGCCCGGAATCTCCAGAAAGACAGCACCGGGACCGGTGACTTTTTGCAGGATAAATCCCTCGCCACCAAAGAGACCGGCTCCCAGCTTTTTGCGAAAGTGCATTTCCAGCTTGACCGAGTCCTCGGCGCACATAAAGGCGTCTTTTTGGCAGATGAGGCTCTGCCCAGCTTCAAGCTGAAAGTGGAGCACTTTGCCTGGCGCTTCAGGCGTAAACACCACCAACCCCTCGCTGCTGCGGCAGGTGTATGTGGTCATAAAGAGTGATTCGCCTGCCAGTTTTCGTCCCAGGCCGGCCATCAATCCGCCCTTGGTGCCGGTCTTCATCTCAATGTTCCCCTTCATCCAGGCCATTCCACCCGATTCGGTAAAGACCGATTCTCCCTGGCTCAAGTGAATGTCAACTGTTTGCAAGAACGTGCCGTTAATTTCGTATCGCATTTTTTCCCTCCTGGGCATTATTTTGAGCTAGTATGATTATAGTATGGCGAGGAGTTGGTGGCAAGTCAAGAACTTGGACGCTCACACTGCTTTTGCTGCTAGCCACAGCACTTGATAAGGAGCTACTTGAAGGGCCATGTTGCCGGAGTCGTCCACCGGAAAAGTGTTGCCGGTGATAACGTTGCGAACTTGGTCAGAGTGAGATAAACGGAGTGAGGCTAGGTTGACCGAAAAAGATTGCTCGACACTAGAGACGTTGTGAATGCACAGCAGCGACTCGCCCCCCTCTGGCGAAGTACGGAGAAGAACAAAAAGGGCCGGGTGGGAGGATAGAATCTTTTGTGGTCCGTTGGGGTGAAAGGCCCGGTGGGCGATTCGTGTGCGGATGAGATCAAGGTAGGCGTAGAACACTTGGTGGCGCAGAGAATTGGCATTCGCCAAATCTTGCTTTAACTGATCCCGTTGGAACTTTTCCCGGTTGATGGACCGATACCGGCCAGTCTGCTCCACGCCCGCGTGGTAACTGCGGGAGCCGAACAGGCTGTGGACGTAGATGCCGGGCACCCCGGCCAGGCTGAGCATGATCGCTTGGGAGACTAGAAAACGGCGTACTTGCAGGTCCAGCGGCTCGGAACCGTTGGGGTCGGAGAGGGCGTCAAAGTAAGAGATGTTCAGTTCGTAGGCGCTCTGCGTGCCGTCAGAGTTGGCCTTGTAAGAGACGTGCCCGCCGTGGGCGAGGGTGCGGTCAATCAGATTTTGGACCTCTGATGCACTGAGGATGCCCTCGACGGGGCGCACGCCGACGCCATCGTGGGATGCCACAAAGTTGAAAAATGTGGTGCCGTCTGAGGGACCGGACAGCCCGGCGGCCCAGTTGGAAAGGTGAGAGGCATCACCGGAGTGAAGGGTGTGCAGCACGAGAGGAGGGAGGGGAAACTGGTAGACCATTTGGGTCTCGTCCGTGCCGTTGCCAAAGTAAGAGATGTTTTCCTCGTGGGGCACGTTGGTCTCGGTGATGAGGATCACGTGCGGCGCGACGGCGTCCAGAACGGCGCGGAGGAGTTTCACCACCCGGTGTGTCTCTTCCAGGTGAATGCAGGAGGTGCCGATCTTTTTCCACAGGTAGGCGATGGCATCCAGGCGGATGATCTCGGCCCCGTTTTCGACGTACAGCAAGAGTATCTCGACGATCTTGAGCAACACGTCGGGGTTGGCAAAATTTAGATCAATCTGATCTTTGCTAAAGGTCGTCCAGACCAACCGCTCGCCGCGATCCGTCTGCACGCGGGTCAAGAGTGGCAGCGCCCTGGGGCGAACGACCTGCGAGAGATCGGTTTCCTCCTCGACCGTGATAAAATAGTCGGTAAACTCGGGATCACCTTGCAGGAATCCCTGGAACCAGTCACTGTGGGCCGAGATGTGGTTGATGACGAGGTCGAACATCAATCGAAAGTCGCGTCCTAACAATTTCACATCTGTCCACGAGCCCAGGTTGGGATCGACGGTATCATAATCAATGACAGAAAATCCATCGTCGGAAGAGTAGGGGAAAAAAGGCAGGATGTGGACGCCGGTGATAATTCCTTTTGTGTGCGTTTCCAATACCTTGGTCAAGGTCTGGAGTGGGGGGATGTCTGGTTCAGTTATCTGATCGCCATAAGTAATAAGGATGATGTCCTTTTCTGTGAGGCGATCATCTGACGAGTGTTTTCTGATGTGTGGATTTTGCTGTTGGAATTGGGTCAGGATGGTGTGCAGTCGCTGGGTCAAGGCTGGTGTGTGCTTGTGGTCGTACAGGTAGGTTAGATGGTTGGCTATGTGGGTTTCTGTCATTGTATTTGGATATCTTTGTTACTTGAGACTGAGCTTTAACAATGTGTAGAGATTCAGCCCATCAGGATCGTCACCTGGGCCATTTCGTGAGCCAGCAGCGACTCTATTCAAAAGATCGAGGGTAATGGACGCGCCGTCGCTTTCCACGGCATAGACTTTCATCGCAGAGCCACCGTCAACGAATATGGCGTGTTTGATCTTGCCATCAAATGTCCCGTCGTCTTCCAGCATTTTCAATATCTTGGCGACATCGACGACGCTGGCCCCAATGCTCAGCTCGTGTCGACCATCAAACAAGACCCACCCAACCTGATCTTTCGTCTGTATTAACACGCCAGCCGGTTCACGGATACGTGGATCAAAGTTGCGGGTCTCTTTTCCACACTCTGCAATGGGCGAAATCGTGTTCCCATGATCGTGCAAACGTTGCCGGATTTGCTCAACCGTGTCCACGCAATAAATGTGCTGCCCCTCGACCACGGCCGGAACGAATCCGCCCATAATTTGGACGTAATCGTCAAAGTTTGTGTCGCCGAGGGGTTCGACTTGAACTTTTTGGCCGATCAACTCTTTAGCCTCGGCCAAGTGACCTTTTGCAAACGACAAGACTGCCCCAAAAGACGGTATGGGTGCTCGTCCTTGCCAGACTTTTACCACTTTTTCAACCGGGATTGAGCCATTCCCTTCGTTGGCGACGAACACGTTGACCCGGTCTGGAATGGGAATTTCTGGCGTGTACGTCAGCCAATTTTCTCCCTGTTGGCTGATTTCCGGTGTCCACAATCCCGGAGTGAACAGCATCACGTCATCCACAGCGTTGGGATCGTTGATCGAATTGACGAGGAATTCTTTTCCCCCAAGTGTCACCTTGTACGTCTCAATTTCCAACCGTGGGATGATCTCGACAGTGCCGTTTTCTCGAATGCCGACGGCGGATGGATGCGCCCCCTGGAAGGAGCCATACATCTTTCTGGTGTCTGCGTCTCTGAACAGATAAAAGCCAATGTACGACAATATCACAGGCAATGGAAATTCTGGATACCGTGCATTATGCGCCTTGGGAATCCGTCCTTTGACGATCAAAGCTTTTGTCATATAGTATCCCAAGTTCCCGGCCAAGCCCTGAAAGCTTGTATCTTTTATTCTCTCTCGTAAGGTTGGCAGCTTTTGGCCGTCGTAATGAAACCCCATATCTGCATTTTGGATTTGCGTGTGTGATACCATTGCGACTGTGATTGATGTGGTTGTGAGCCGTTCCGGGGTTTCGACAAATGAATAGTTGTTGGGGAGATTGGTGTCTTGCGGGTTCCAATAGGGCATTTTTACGTGATGACGCGACACGCGAATACCTGGATAAATCTTTCGGATCTTTCGACGAGTCTCACGCAGCCTGTCCTCGAAAACGCAAACTGGATGGAGAGGGTTTGCCACCTGTCCACCGATTCTCTGGTATCCGGTGACCGCATACTCTTTGTTAAAGTGACGCCCGCGCTCTATGCGCGTGTGTGCCCAATCATCTGGGTGCATAAAACGAGTTTTGAACTCGCCCATTCTTTTTCTCACTCTCTGATCAACGGCGCTAGGTAACCTCTCAAAGACTCTAGCGAGTAGTGTTCTTGGCCGATCTGAAAGTTGTGCTTGACCGTTTCCTGGCGCAGTCGGGCATCGGTAAGCAACTCGATTGCCTGGTCTGCTGCGGATTCAATGATGTGTGGATCCACTTGTACCAAGCCCAAGTCGTCTTGTCCTTGAATTTCCGAGCCCAGAGAGATGACGCGGAATTCCTTGTCCTTGATGTCGGCCTGGTAGACCGGGTACTCGAACAACATGATAGGCAACTGGGCGCGCAACGCTTCCAGGAACTGGTTGCCCCATCCCTCCCACAAACTGGGGTAGGTGACCATATCTGCAAAGACATAGGTATCCCAGAGTGAGTAGATTTTCTTGCCGTCGCGCCTCTGTCGCTGACCTCCAACCATGTCCTCGATGAACAAGACGTCGATCCCGGCTTGCTCGATCTTTTCTTCGAGTTGTTGGACATAGCCCCCGGTCACATCGTCGCGCGCGTACCCGGCCAGCACGAACACGATTCGGCTGTCGTCGTCAAAGGGGCGACTGTCGTACAGCCCACGTGCCTTGAGTTGGGCGCGGCGCTTTGGGGTATCCAATGCCCGAACCAGGTCTACCGCCAACTCGATCCCCTTGCGCCGCACGATGCGCGTGGCCTGGAGGACAAAGATGTCATTTTCTTTCAATCCTATGCGGGCACGGAAATCCTGATTGTACTCGTCAGGCTGCCAGGGTGGGGCACCAAAGTCAAAAATGTTGGGCACCACGGTCGACTCGATGCCCTTGCGCGCGAGCATTTCCCTTTGCGCCAGGCTGTTGATGACCGCGTGTTGGGCCAACGGGTCGTGGGGGGGCAGGTACTTGTCGGTCAGCTCGATGGCGGTGGCGCAGGTGAGGGCGACGCCGCTCGTTCGCTCCCAATAAAAGTCGTGGTTGTGGGCCAACACAGGTAGTTGCAGGTCGCGCATCACGCGCGCCAGTGCGATACTCACCGATGGGCTGGCCGCAACCGACCAGACGTTCTGGGGAATGAGGAAATCAATTCCGTTTTTCTCCACAAAGTCGCGTATTTTGCGCTCGATGACGTCGGCAAGGCCAAATAGTTCGGCCCTGTATGCCGCGTCGTCGGCATAGTCGCGCAGCTCGCAAAAGGTGTTATAGTTTAGGCGTTCGGCGTCTGGGCGGTGGTGGTACATCTCTTCGATCAACGTGCACTCGGCTGTGCCCGGATCGCCTGCACAGAGATGAACCGTGTGCCCCATTTCTTCCAACACGTGTTTCCACTTTTCGATCTCTAGCGAGACCCCGTCAGTTCTACCGACCTGGTAATGAAAAATGCCAATTGTTTTCATTTGTTCCTTTTCCTAACTTGGATGTGCCAAAATCAAAAAGGCCATCTGTGCAGTAGGGCGGGTTTGCTGCCCGCCATTTTAGCTTGAGAGGCGGTTAACGGGCGGAAGCCGCCTAACCCATCCTACATAAAAGCCAAATTGCTAAATCCGCAAACCAGTCTCTTTGTCGAAAAAGCTCATTGCTTCTTGCTTGAATGCCAGATGCACGGCTTCCTCGGACCGAACTTTGGGGCGTGCGGGAGCTACGATTTTGATCAACTTGTCGCCCAACTCAACCGCCACGATCTGGTGGGAACCCTGTGGCTCTGCCACCAGGCACTGTGCTGAGAGAACAGCACTCTCTTTATCGACCAAAAGTATATTTTCCGGCCTGACACCGAGAACCAGTGTCTTTTTTCCATAGCCCTTTAATAACGCAGCGTTCGTGGCGTTCAATTTCACATCAATGTGCGGATTGACCAGGCGGCAATTGCCATTTTCGACGATCAACTCGGCGTCCATAAAATTCGTGGGCGGTGTGCCGATAAAATCGGCCACGAATATGCTAGCGCTTTTGTCATAGACTTCCTCTGGTGTTCCGAGCTGCACGATCTCACCGTCTTTCATGACCGCGACGCGGTCGGCCACGCTCATCGCCTCGGATTGGTCGTGAGTGACGAACACCGTCGTGGCCTCGGTCTTGTTGTGGATCGCCTTTAACTCTGTCCTCGTCGCCACTCGCAGTTTGGCGTCAAGGTTCGAGAGTGGCTCATCCATGAGAAAGAGCTTGGGGCTTACGGCGATTGCTCTTGCCACAGCTACCCGCTGCTGCTGACCTCCCGACAACTGGGATGGGTACCGCTCTACAAGCCCGGCGATTCCCGTCATCCCGGCGACCTCTTGAACGATTTTGTCAATCTCGTCCTTGCCCATCTTTTTCAACTTGAGGGCATACGAGATGTTTTGATAGACCGTCATGTGGGGCCAGACCGCATAGTTCTGAAACACCATGCTGATATTTCTTTTCCTGGGTGGTAAATCGGTGATATCCACACCGTCCAGAAGGATTGTTCCCTCGGTCGCTTCTTCCAGCCCGGCCACCATTCGCATCGTCGTAGTTTTCCCGCAGCCCGATGGCCCTAAAAGAACTAGATATTCCCCATCCTGCACATGTAGACTCAGATCCTTTACCGCCATGACGTTTTTTCCAAAACGCTTGCTTACATTGATCAATTCTAGCGTTGCCATAATTTGCTCCTTTTGTTTCTCTTTCCTGATTCCTTACACGGTGACGCCGCCCCACATCTGGTTGATGTACCGCCGCAAAAAGAACGTAAAGATGACGGCTGGTAGGGCCATCGCTATACCGCCTGCCGCAGCCAGGTTTACCTGTCCGACAGCGCCCAGGACGGTTTGGTACACGATAACGGCAAAGGTGGGATGGAACTGGGTCAAGATGATGGCTGACACAGTTTCGTTCCATGCGCCCAGGAACGCATACATCGCGCAGGCCGCCAACCCCGGCAGGGCCAGTGGCAGCGTGATTCGAAAGAAGGTTTGCAGCTTGGTTGCGCCAAAGACCTGGGCGGCCTCTTCCAGCGAAACGGGGATGCCCATAAAAATGCTCGCCGTGATCCAGACAGTCAGCGCGATCGAGCCGACGGAATACACCAAAGACAAGCCAATCGGTTGATCGTAGAATTCAATGCCAAATATCTCCATTTTAGCCAGAATAATGACCATGGGCAATGCGATAGCGACCCCCGGAAACATTCTCACAAAGAGGACGCTGAACTTGAGTAGGTCCCGTCCTTTGAACATGTACCGGGCAAAGGCATAGCCTGCCATTCCCCCGATAGACAGAGAGATCAATATCGTCATAGCGCACACTTGCAGGCTTCTGATCAATGCCGGAACAGCTTGGCCGGTCCCTGCGACTTTGAAAAAGGTTTGGTAATTGTATAGCAGGTTCGTTCTGCGCGTAAAATGGACGACGTCCTGTGTGTCGAGTTTGACAGTCTCTTGCTCAATTTCCGGGATCGTCATTGGCGTGGCCAATTGATACTTCATATAGACGGACATTTTTTCCAGGTCGCTGGTATCCAAGAGTGTCTGGTACTCGCCTTCCCTCTGATCGTAGATACTCAATAAATAACCCCGCTCGCCGCGCCCAAGTTCGAATTGGTTGCTGAATGAGGGTAGCAAGGGCAGGGGGTAACGATACGCCTCTCTCGTGGAGAGAAAGGACAACGAAACAATAAAATAGAGCGGCAGCAACATTGCGATTATGACGCCGGTGACAAAGATGTAGAATGTCGTCGTTTTTGCCGTCTTGAAGATATTTGATCGTTTTTTCCTCGTCGTGGTCATACAACTTGCTCCTTGTCTCGCTTGAATGCCCCCGAGATTTGCAGATAAAGCAATGCGGCCAGGGATACGATCACCGAGACGATCAGCGTATAGCCCGAAGCCATTTGATAACTGATGTACAGTTGATCTACCTCTTTGGTGTAATAAACAACTCTTTCGAGCAGGACGGGCAGCCTGGAGAATCCAAGCAGAAATACCACAATGAGCCATATCTGGATCGCCGAGATCAACCGCAGTATCACGGCTGTTTGAATCGTTGGTTTGAGCATTGGGAGTGTGATTTTTCTGAGGACCGTGAGATAGCCTCCTCCAAAAACATAGCCGGCTTCCTGTGTCTCTTTTGCTATGTTTTGCAAGCCTGCCAGCAGAATGATCATCACTGAGGGGATGACTTGCCATGCGTCGATGACGATCAACAGTGCCAGGAGCGAAAGCTCAGAGCCTGCCAGCCAGTATATTTTTTTACCTTCTGCCAAAAAGCCCACATACTGCAACAGACTGTTTACCCAGCCATGAGCAGTCAGCCCGGTCGTCCACATCGCTCCTGCCGCAGCTGCCGGAAGCGCCATTGGAATCATTGCCAGGAACAAAAAAAAGTTTGAACCCACGAACTTTCTGTTGATCAGCAACGCCAGGAACAGCGCGGCCAAAAACTCTAATGTCACCGAAAAGATGACAATGACGGCCGTGTTTCTCAAGGCCGGTACAAAATTCTCTTCGTTGAAAACCATCACAAAATTCTGGAGGGTGAAGAAACCGTCTGCATCGGTGAAACTCCCGATGACGGATGTGATAACTGGACGGATCCAAAAGGCGGCGTAATAGATGGCGACGGGCAAGATCAATATATAGGGAACGGCCTTTGCCCCAATCCTTTTCCAATCTTTTTTTGTCATAGCAACCAGCCCCTTTCGTGCTGTGGTTCAAAAAAGAGCCGGGAATACACGCGCTTCCCGGCTCTATCGAGTCACTATGTGCGCATCAGTGAACTATTTTAACAGACCGTCTATACACTCTTGCGCAGCGTCCATCCGTGCCTGGTCCACGTCGCCGCCAACCAAGATTGTGTCCTCGAACACGTCGTCAAAGCACTCTTTGACAGCGCCCCAGTCCTGATACAGGTACCCGGGCACGCCCGATGTGACGCCATTTTCGAGCACCAGAACGGCCTTGGAGATGACCTCGTCGATAGCCTCAGCTCCCACATAGTCAATCGCTTCTTGCACGGGTGGGATGAATCCACCGGTGCCCTTGGCGATCTTGACCTGAATGTCTGGCCGGGTGATGTATGCGAGGAATTCCACGGCTAGGTCGTGGTTCGGCGCGTCTTTCATGATGGCATAGCCACTGACGCCAGCGATGGAGCCAATTCCCGTGGGGCCGGATGGAGCGGGCGCCAACGTGAACTGTGTCTCATTGGATGCAAACACCTGACCTGCACGGGCATTGTGGAACACGGTCAGCCACGACTCTTCCCGCATCATCGGGTCGACGCAGCTTTCAACGTTCAACACGGTGGGCACAAAGCCGTTGCCCTTGCCGATCGTTTCCCAGATTCCCCAGGCGGCGGCTGCCTCTGCGGAATTGGCGTCCGGGAAGCCAGCGCCGTAGGAGAGCGCCGTTCCACCGAACATGTAAACCCAAGATTTCATTGGGATACCGGTGATGCAGACTTTGCCTTCACCTTCGCCCGCGGCAATGTTGACGGCCCAGTCGGCGTATTGTTCCCAAGTGATGGCATCCAAATCCACGCCATCGGGGACATAGGGCAGAGCTTTGTTGTTTGCCAGCAATAGGTAAACATCCGCGCCTACAGGCAAAAAGTATTGCTTTCCATCCCGGTTCGTGTCCGACTCGAACGCGGGGCTGAAATGCCTGTCTGTCCAGGACTCGACATGAGGCGTCAGGTCTTCCACGTATCCGGCGTCGAGCCAATCGGGCATCTTGCCGTTGTGTGCGCAGACGATGTCTGTGGTCACGTGGTCGGTCTCTTGCTGGATCTGGGCTCTTTCGAGCAGTGTGTCATCATCCAGGATCTGGAAATTGACGGTTACCCCGTGTTCTTCCTCAAAAGGCTTGATGACCTCGTTGATAAAGAACTCTTGTTCGCGGGGCGGGCTGAACAGCCGGGAAGAGAATACTAGAGTCTTGGCCGGTACCTCGACCTCGACGGGTACCTCGACCTCGACGGGTACCTCAACCTCGACGGGTACCTCAACCTCGACGGGTACCTCAACCTCGACGGGCACTTCGACGGTGCGTTCGATGATCTCTGGAGTTGGTTGGGCGCACGCAGCGAGCATCGTGCCGACTAGAGCAAGTAATACGAGTAAACGTAAGTTTTTCATTCTTTTTCTCCTAAAGTTAAATGTGTTCCAATCTAATCAAACGGGTAAAACGGATTAACGAGTTGGGAAATGGCATCACCTCCTTGTACATATTGTAACGGTACTTTTGAGGCGCAGTTGACGCATTACGACGTTCAAGACTTTATCACTGCACCACACGATTCTCGCACAACTAAATCCGGTTCCAGGATTACGCATTGTTCTGCCAATGGTTTTTCCTGCAATAGATGAATCAACATCTCACAAACAAGCCACCCTGCCTCATAAGCCGGCTGGTGTACAGTGGTTAATTGTGGAAGAGTGTGTCGTGCTAGAGAGACATCATCAAAGCCGGTTATTGCCACATCACGTCCGACAGTCATACCCAACTCGCGAGCTGCATTGATGGCGCCCGATGCCATCCAATCATTGCAAACCATAATAGCCGTAGGACGTTCTTTTTGGTCGCGGGTCAGGAAATCATATGTCAATGCCTGGCCGCTATGCTCTGTTAGGTCGCCAACGGTCACAAGAGTCTCATCAAAGGGAATAGCATTGGCCGCCAGCGCATTTTTGTATCCTTTTATTCGTTGATGAGCATACATCACATCAAATGGTGCACTGATATACGCAATGCGCTGATGTCCCAGATCAATCAAATGTTGAGTCAATCGGTGCATACCTCCCTCTCCATCGACATCCAAGCAAGGGAAATCCACTCCCAAGTCCGAGCTGCCAAAGGCGACAAAGGGAAAATTCTGTTCGATCAAGTAAATGATCCGCTTATCTTGTGGACGTGTTGTGATTATCAGCAAGCCATCCACCCGCCGCTCCATAACCATACGCTCATAGGCCGCTAATTCCCCATCATCAGGGGCACGAGTTGAGACCAACAGATCGAACTCGTATTCGACTGATTTGTTGCCAACACCGGCCAGGAATTCGCCAAAGAACGGATCAGAAAAGCGAGACTTGTACGTAGGAACAATGATACCGATGGTATCGGTGCACTGTTTGCGGAGACGCCGAGCGGTGATATCAGGATGATATCCCATCTCGTTTGCGGTTTTGCGTACCAGTTGGCGGGTCGATTCCGCGACATCGTCATACTCGGCCAGGGCACGAGAGACCGTGGTGATAGAATATCCAATTTTTTTGGCAATGTCTTTCAGAGTGACTGGCATAACGTGACCTCTTTATGGGGGGCGTTCCAAAACGTTTTGGATCACATGGTAAGTATACTCCAAAACGTTTTGGAAGTCAAGACCTGGGGGGGAATTTTAAGGTTGAGGGTTATTACTCAGCCACCAGGGCTGTTCAGTTCTCACCCAGAACGCTCAAGCCCCCGTCTCGGGGGCGGCTCATACAACGACATGGCGTTTCTGGGAAAGGTTTTTGCCCCAAAACCGCCTTCGGGACGAGGGCTGAGAGCATTGGAAAACTAGAACTGAACAGCCCTGGCTCGGCCACTGCTCCAGCCCCTGTCTTGGGGGCGTCCTATGCAGAGTAACCGCTGAGTAGGACGCTCATGCTAGAGCTGCCCTCGGGGATGAGGACTGAGAGCCTGCACACACCTTTCCTGCGATAGGACCGAGTAGTAACGGTTGAGGTTTGTGCTACGCTGGCACCAGTCGCAGAGTGATGATCTCGTAGGGCTTGAGGAAAAGTGTGACCGAGTTGCCGTTTGGCTCTAACGGGATCTGGTTCTCCTCCAGCAGATTGGTGCGCCAGGCCTTGGCCAGATCAAAGCCAACGCTCAATGTGACCGGCTCGCGCTGCCGTTGGCTCTCGTACATACGCACGACGATGCCGTCGCCATCCTCGGCTTGTTTGACGGTTTCGATCACGACGTTGGGTCGATCAACATGGATCAAAGATTGGGGGGCGGAAACGGAGGGATGTTTGCTTCCTCGGGACACGATCAGAGGGTTGTTCATGGCGTAGGCGGCGGCGATGGTGATCTCGTCCCAGGGGCCGGCGTGGGGCAGCAGGCTGTAGGTGAAATGATGTTCGCCCGCATCGGCTTGGGGGTCAGGCTCTGTACTGCTGCGTAGCAGGCTGATTCGCAGCACGTTGTCCTGCACATCGTGGCCATACTTGCAGTCGTTGAGCAGGCTGACACCGTAGCCGCCCTCGCTCAGATCGATCCATTTTTGGGCGCAGGTCTCAAAGCGCGCCCAGTCCCAACTGGTGTTTTGGTGGGTGGGGCGCTGTACGTTGCCCCACTGAATCTCGTAGGTGGCAACGGGCGAAAGCACTTCCACCGGGAAGGCGACTTTGAGCAAAGTGCATCGCTCTTGCCAATCGATGGTGGTGTCAAAGTCGAGGCGGGGGCTGTTATGGGCCAACGAGATACGTTGCACGATTTCGCTGTGCAGGATGCGGCGTTGAACCTCCAACGTGGCACGCAGCGGGCCGGACTCGGTCACCCGCACTGATGCCGCCGGGTTGGCCAACCACATCTTGTCATCATAAAAGATATCTACATCCCAGGCATCAGGGGCCAGGGGACGATCTTCAAAAGCCTGAAACTGGTTGGCGATGGCTCCGGCGGGCAGCACCTCACGTTGGTTGGCTTTATCGTAGATGCGGACGATGTCTCCATCGTTGTTCAGTTCTACCCGCAGATGGTCGTTTTCCAACAGGGTGGGGGTGATCGTCAGTTTTGTGTCGAGTGATGGTGTTGTTGCCTTGACCACGGACAGCGGTGTGACGCTATAGGGTGGTAATTCATCTGCTGCAATCCACGTGCCATCGACGGTGGGTTGGGTGGTGGGCACGGGTGTACCGTCCTCACGATGCACGCATTGCCCGATAGCCAGTTGGCCCGGCCAGAAAGCCAGGTCGTTCTGGGCAAAACTCGTGGGATTGACGATCAAAAAGTCGCCGCCCAGCTTGCGGGCGATGGCCGAGAGCGCGGCGTCTCGTACGCCGACCGCTATCTTTCGAACCTCGGTGTACTGTTCCAGCGACTCGGCGTAGACCGGCCCAATGCTGCTGCCGGGGATAATGTCGTGGAACTGGTTAAGGCAGACTAGTTCCCACGCTTTGCGCAGGGTGTCTGCCGGATATTCATAGTTGGTGTCCAGCAGGGCGGCCCACGCGGCCAGGAATTCGGCGTCGTGGAGCAAGAACTCGCTCTGGCGGTTGGCTCGTTTGTTGCGGGCTTGGGTGGTGTATGTGCCCCGGTGATATTCCAGGTACAGCTCGCCGTTCCACGTGGGCAGACGGTCGCCTGACTCGTTCTCTAAATTGCGAAAGAATTCGTGCGCAGATCCCTGGCGCACGCGCGGCGTTGCGGGAAAGGCTGCCATCTCACGGACGTTCTCCAGCATCTCCCGAGTGGGACCACCACCACCGTCGCCATAACCGATAGACGTTAGCAATTTGTGCTGAAGCTCCTTTTGTTGAAAGGTCGTCCAGGTGCCCAGAATTTGCTTTGGTGAGGCGTCGCCGTTGTAGGTGCTAACTGCGCGCCCTCTGTCTGGCGTGCAGATAAAGTGGGTGAGCACGCGGGTGCCATCCAACCCCTGCCACCAAAAGCTGTCGTATGGCAGCCGGTTGTACTGGTTCCAGCCGAGCTTGATGGTCATAAAGTATTCTAGCCCCGCCTGATGGATCAACTGGGGCAGTGCCCAACTGTAACCAAAGACGTCGGGCAGCCACAGCACGGGCGACTCGGCGTTGGCCCCAAAGTGCTCTCGGAAGAAGGTACGGCCCAAGAGGAACTGGCGGGCCAGCGACTCGGCTCCCGTGATGTTGCAATCCATCTCTACCCACGTGCCGCCGATGGGTTCCCAACGCTTTTCAGCCACGCGCTCTTTGATGGCCTCGAACAACTCGGGATAGTCCTGTCGTACATAATCGTAGAGCTGGGGTTGAGCTTGAGTGAAATGATAGTCGGGGAACTGCTCCATCAAGCGCAGGACAGTATGAAAAGTGCGTCCGTTCTTGCGCCGGGTCTGGCCCAGCGTCCACAGCCAGGCGACATCAATGTGGGCGTGACCGGTGGCGATGATGTCCACGTCCAGGGGAGGGCCAGCCTTGGCGATACCGTCCCGCAAAGCGGCGTGGGCTGGGGCCACGCTGGCATAGAACCCATCGCCGAGGGGATGGCGGGTATCCAGGACCTTGAACGCCTCGTCCAGCGCGTTGAGCAGATGCCCTTTGGCCGGATCGTTTTCGTCCAATTCGTTGACCACGCCCAGGGCGACTCGGGCCGTGGCGATAAAATCGCGGGTGGGTTGGTCGATCTGTACTATGGCGCAGGGGTGCATAAAGAGCTTGGTGTGAAACTCGCCTTGTCGAACATCGCCCAGGCCGGTCCAGCCGTGCAAGGCCAGTAGGTGTGATTCATCATCGTGCCACTGGGGTGGCAGTAAAATTTCTTGGTGATGGCGGTCGCAGGCGGCGTAGGGAGCGCCGTCCACGTAGGCTAGGAACTCGGGGTGGCTAAAGTCACCGGATTCACCAAGGGGCAGGTAGAGGGCGATAGGAACGCTCGGGTCCCAATCGGCGGGTACCCGAAAGTGGGTGCGCAACGCGAAATCGGTCATCCATTGGCCCCAATAGGTGTTTGGCTCGATCATGGGCCACTCGGTGTTGTTCACATCAGCACCGACCGGTGGGGCTGCCATTGGATCGGGCAAGATGGTGTGGCGAAATGGCGGTAGGATGCAGCGTTTTCGATAGACTAGCTGCTCGATCAACTGAATTCTCTGTGCGATTTTTTTGGCAGTCCAACGAATTTTGTGAATCACATCGACCCCTACACCATGTCTCGCCGGGCAAAGATCACCGAAAGTAGGGCCAGGCCCGCACCGGCGAATAGAACACCGCTAAAGACCATCTGATCCGCCAGGTGCAGTTGCACACCGCCCAGCAGCATCGCCGCAAAGACGACGCTGCCTACCATTCGGCGGGCGACTTGCTCCAATCGGCTCATTTGCTTGGAGAGTTGTGGGACCCGCACGGCGATCTCGCCCCGCTCCATTTGGCCCAGCACCGCCTCCGTTCGCCGGGGCAGGGTCAAGAGCGCGCGGGCCACCCCGCCTAACTCACCCACCCAGAACTCCCAACCCGACAAGGCTTCCTCAGCGATCAACTTTTGGGCGAACGGCACGACGCTTTCCCAGATGTTGAATTGGGGGTCCAGCCCGGTGCATATTCCGGAGAGGATGGCGATCGTTCGCCCGAGCAGGATCAGGTCTTGCGGAACCTGGAAAGGCATCGTATAGATCAACTCGCGGAACTCGCGGGCGAATTCCACCATTTCTTTGTGGCTGATCTGCTGCAACTCGGCCATACTCTTGCCCCAGAATCGCTCAAACATCTGCGCTTCGGCCTTTTCGAGCAGTTCCAGGTCGGCGTGGGGCAAGAGCACGCCCATCATCTCGTATGCTTTGATCATCCGCCCGGCATCTCGCGTGCCGATAGCGATGGTTCCCTCCCGCAGTCCGGCGCGCAGGTTCGGCGGCACGCGGCCTGCCATACCAAAGTCCACAAAGGTCAGCCGCCAGCTATTGCCCTCGTCGTCGCCGGGAAAGACGAACAAGTTTCCGGGGTGCGGGTCGGCGTGGAAAAAACCATCGTCAAAGATTTGCTTCAGGTACGTGTCGAACAAGCGGCGGGCGACCTCGGCCCGGTCAACGCCTGCTGCTGTGATGGCATCATAGTCGGTGATCTTGATGCCGAACACGTTCTCCAGCGCCAGCACGCGGCGGGTGGTGTGCGTCCAGGCGACGCGCGGGACGAGCACGTCGGGCCGGTCGGCAAAGTTGGCGGCAAAGGTCTCGGCGTTCCGACCTTCGGCCAAATAGTCGATCTCTTCGTGCAGGACGTGTGAGAATTCATCCAGCAGCATGGGGATGTCGGCGCGTTTGCGAATGGGCGGATAGCGGTGCAGCCACTTGCCCACCGTGCGCAGCGCGGCCAGATCGGTGGCGACGATGGTCTCAATGTTTGGACGCTGAATTTTGACGACAACAGTAGTGAGGGACTCGTCGGTGCTTTCAGCCGGGATTTTGAGTTCGGCGCAGTGGGCCTGGCCCAGCGAGGCCGCTGCCAGGGGCACCTCGTCGAAGCGGGCGAACTTTGTCAGGAGCGGCGTACCCAATTCTGTCTCTACCACGCGCCGGATGTCGGCAAAATCCTCGGCGGGAACTTCGTCTTGCAGGTCGGCCAGCTCGGCGGTAATTTCGATGGGCAGTACGTCGAGGCGCGAGGAGAGGAACTGTCCCACTTTGATGAGCACACCGCCCATCTCTATCGCCAGGGCGCGGAATGCGGCGGCGATACGGCGCAGCCGGTCGGAGCGTGTCTGCTGCGCCCGTTTGCGAAATCCCAGGCGCGGCAGGATCAACTCCCAGGCGATCAAGCTGATGACGACGCGGGCGGAGAATAGGACGATGCGGCGATAGCGTGTGTGGAATATTGTCATAATTTAATGCCTTTTTAGGAGGAATTCAGGCAGGCGGAATCCGTCAGAATTAGAACAATCCTTTATCGTTTTGTACCATCCGGCATCGTTGTATCCTTGAACCGGGTTCTGATAATGATCGTCATATCCATGCTGGCGCCAGTCAAGTCAGCTTTGGTCAGGTTGGCGGCGAATAGGTCAGCCCAGCTTAGGTTGGCCTCGGTCAGATCCGCGTTGCTCAGGTTCGCTTGGCTCAAAATAGTTCCATTCAGGTTGGCATTGTGCAAGTTAGCGCCACTCAAGTTAGCACCACTCATTTTTGCCGTGCTCAGATTCGTGTTGCTCAAGTTTGCATTAGACAAGTCTATCCCATTCAGTTTGGCCTCAACCAGACTGATTCCTTTGAGATCAACACCGCCAAAGTCCCGCTCGCCAGCTTCATATCGTGCAATCAACTCATTCGCGTTCAATTTTTGCTCCTTTATGGAGGTGTCTGTCTATTATTCTTCCACGTCCCAGTAGAATTCGTCGGCCTCATCTGGCAGTTCAAAGGACTCGTCGATTTCACCGTCATTCTCATAATCCATGTCGAGATACATCACACTACCATTTTCTACCCATTCTAGGTAGTTTAGATAGGCGGTGTTCTCTGGCTCCATGACGAGATCGCTGCCGCCAAAGACACGTTCACCTTGGTCATCAATGCGCAATATCAAAAAGTCAAAAGTGATGGACTCTTCATTGTAACTGGTGTTGATGATAAAATCGCCTTCGGCTAGGTCAATACCAACGTCAAAGGTATCTTGTATACCCGTGATCTCGGTGGCCTGGACCATAAAGGCATAATCTTCTTCGTCGGTCTCCATACCCAGCATGACAACTGGTGATTCAGCATAATCGGTGATGTAGGTGAGTTGGTGACGGCTTTCGTCGATGGTTACGTCGATGCTGTCCATCTCACCAGGTTCGAGCCAGATGTCTTCAACGGAGAGAAAGTAGCCGGGACCGATCATTGTGACCTCTGAGCTTTCCGCTTGTTCAATCTGGCTGCCATCCACGATGATCTCAAACGTCGTACCAACTGGGATGTGGTAGACAGGCTCTTTGTCCACGGCCCACACATCGATGCCATAGAATTTGAACCGTTCTGCTGATGCGCCAGGTATCTCGTTGACGAATTCGCCATTCACATAGCCGATGCGCTGTCCATCCTCGGTCACGATCAAGAGGTCGGCATGACCCTGAAGCCATATCTCGTAATAGTCTGAATCCCGCAGGAACGCGGCCATACCTGGTGCTCGTTCCATAGAAAAATCATCCTCGGCGCAGAATTCGCACTCTTGTTGGTCCAAGCGGGGGGAAATGGAGACAACTTCCAGATTGTCCAGATCGGCGTTGCCGTCGTAAAGGTCGGACTCGATTTCAGGATGAGATGATCCCTCATATTGCCACGTTTCAGCGTTGCGATCTACCTCGATGAACCGGGTTTCACCGGGATAGTTGTTGTCGTACACCAAGATATGGTATATGCTGTTTCCTTGGTCCGTCACGGCAAAGGGGGTGATGGCATGGCCGCCTGTGCCGTCGGATTTATAGATGCCCAAAGCCCACCATTCAGAAGCGTTCTGCCCCTCGTTGAACACGTCAATCAACGTGTCCAAGACCGCGCTGGGGGATTCGTTTACCGTGTTGTAGCCACCGGGATAAGTTCCCTGTGTGATCCACCAGTAGGCAATTTCCCGCTGCAATGCATCGTTCCCCTCGATGACCAGGTCATGGGCCACACTGCTACCAAAATTCTTGGGGTCTACTTGGTCATAGTATATCAGTGAACTGAGTACGGCCATGCCTTCGCAGTGACCGTCAGCCA
The DNA here is from genome assembly GCA_024232355.1 of Chloroflexota bacterium. The sequence goes on from JAAEPW010001230.1 coordinate 31,015, forward strand.
TATATTGGTTCATCTGCTCCATCCACTGGCGAGCGGGAGGGGTGAGGGTACATTCGTTGTTTGCCATGCTGGCGCATATCTGGTCACCAAACATGCGCTGCATCTCTCTGGACGTCAGGCTCGTGAATTCGTCCCCATAGTTCTCAAAACTAAAGCCATCGGTCTCGGGACGAAAGCCACTGTCGGTTGTACCAAGCGGCGTCACTTGTTCATCGCCAGACCCTGGTGGCACTTGATCTGTTGGCGTGTCGGGACTGGATCTCAGGCTGGCAATGTTCGCGTACCAGGCATCTACCACACCGTCATAGTCAAAAGTGAGGAGAATCATCGTATAGAGAACTTGCCCATCCTGGAGAAAAAACATTTCCCCATCCCCTTCTGTCTCTGTGTCCGAATACCAAAAATAGACCAAGTAACTACCATCAGAAGTCTCGGTTTCGTCAGCATATATCTCAAAGTCTTCAACCCAGCCATTCTGTAGCAACCCGCTCAACATGGTATCGGCGACGTCGTTTACATTGTCCTCGGTTATGATGTCACCTGTCTCGGTAAAGTGGACCATCACGTAAGACGTATCTGAATAGAATATGACACCGTCGTCATCCTCTGTATACTCGGGGCTGAACATGTCTACACTGAATATGCCTGAGGGGTGGACGTACACGTCAGTCCCAGCGATTTCCTCTTTGATGTTCTCTATTTGAGCCGGTTCCTCCTCGGCGATAATTTCTTCCTCTCGAGTTGTTTCTTCCACAGGGGGTGTTTCTTCGATCCATTCGTCACCGCAGCTGACGATGCTCAAGATCACCAGTAGACTTGCGATCCACAATTTCTTTTTCATTTCTATCTTGTCTCCTGTTCTACGAGTTTTTATCTCGGCTAAATCACAAAATACAATTGAATTGGGTGGTCAACCCATTTTTGACGTGTTTTCATCTAGCCCCAAATTTATTCAGGGCTATGCGATGCCAAGAGGTATTGTTATTCCTTCGCATGTTATAAGGGCAAATTGAAAAACTGGCAAATTGCGCATCGTGCGGGGATGAGTATAATCATGGTGCAAGTTCCCTCGGCCAAGCGCAAGGAGAATCTCAAATGCATACCAAAAGATACTGTTGCCGATGATGATGCGCAATGCGCCCTAAACAAGATTGAGGAGGACAAAAATGAAACCATTTCGCAAGAACGTTGCCATCGCCGTGGATGGTGGAGGCATCAAGGGAGTGATGGTCGCCCGGGCGCTGCACATCCTGGAGGATCACTTGGATCAATCGCTCCACGAGACTTTTTCTCTGGTGGCGGGGACATCCACGGGATCGGTCATTGCTGCCGGTATCGCCGCTGGAAAGACCGGTCAGGAATTGTTTGATCTCTACTGTGACCTGGCTGACACTATTTTTCGCAAGACTTGGCGCTATTATTTGTGGCCGCTGACCCGTTATCGCTATTCGAACAAGCCCCTAAAGGACGCCGTTGAGCATCACATCGGCGATATAACGATGGGACAATTTTGGTCCGACGAGCCGCGTACCGATGTGGTCATCACTACCTTTGACCTAGTTGAGAACCGCAGCCGTTTCATCAAGCCGTGGAAGGTCGAGTATGCCCCGTGGCCGGTGTCTCGAGCGGTGATGGCCTCGGCTGCCGTGCCTGCCTTTTTCCCCGTGATCGAGGGGCGGTTTGTGGATGGTGGGGTGGGGTCATACAATAACCCTTGTTACCTGGCTGCCTACGAGGCCCGCTTTTGCCTAGAATGGGACCCGGCCGAGACGACCCTTATCAGTCTGGGCACAGGCCGCGATCCACTCACCCTTAAACCCGGTGATGCGACCAAATTTTGGCCCTGGCAGTGGCTCAACCCGATGCTGGGTGCCTTTATGCACTCGGCCGACGACGAGCAAGTGCACGTAGTGAACACCTTTTTCAGGAAAATCGACTTTCGGCGTTTCCAGATAGACCTGGACGAGCCGATGGGATTGGGGATAGATGTCAGCAAAATCCCCGAACTCGTCGTCTATGGAGACGAACTGGGGCGCAAAATCCTGAACGACGAAACCGATGACCAGACGATGCAGGTTAAACGGGAACCCTTGCTCAGGTGACGGAATTGCAAAATTCTTCTTGCACTCGTTGGCGATTGTGATATAATATTTTTCGCTCGCGATCAAGCTGTAACTTCATCTATGGAGGATCACATTGCTGGATCAATTCGCTTTCATCGGTTTCTTTTTGATCGTTGCACTCATCTTTGGCATCGCGCCTCCTATATTGGCCTGGTTTGTCCGCCCCAAGGGTAAATCGAATCCCCGCAAATCGGAAATATATGAATGTGGCATGCAGACCTATGGTGATACCTGGGTCCAGTTCAAGGTCCAGTACTATACGTATGCCATCGCCTTTGTCCTGTTTGACGTTGAGGCTGTATTTCTGTTGCCGTGGGCGTTGGCCTACCAACAGTTGGCACTTTATGCCGTGGTTGAGGCAGTCATCTTTATCCTCATCCTGCTTGGCGGTTTGCTTTACCTCTGGCGCAAGGGCGCGCTAGAGTGGATGTAAATCGCTGTCTACAGGAGCTAATTTATGGATCCCACAAACCTGATTGTTGAAATTGGAATTTGGCTGCAAGGGTGGCTAAAAGGACTGCTGGCGAATACTAACGACCCCGAGCTCTGGGTGCGTATCATCTCGTTGGGAGCTGGCGCGTTCATTTTGGGCTTTGTACCCTTGACGTCCATGTTCTTTCTCGTTTGGTACGAACGCAAGATCGTCGCCCGCATCGGAGACCGGCTCGGCCCTAACAACACGACCCCTGGCGCTCTTGGTGGTCCTTGGGGTTTGTTGCAAGTCCCTGCCGACGCGATCAAAATGTTCACCAAAGAGGACATGATCCCCGCTCTCGCCGACCGGTGGGTCTTTAATATCGCGCCAGCCGTCATTATGGCTGTTGCGGTGTTGACTTGGGCCGTAATCCCCCTGGGCAAGGGCGTTATTGGTACTGACCTCAGTATTGGTGTGTTTTACATCCTCTCCATTGGTTCGGGGGGGATGATTGCTATATTGATGGCTGGTTGGGGATCCAACAACAAGTACGCGCTGTTGGCCGCTCTGCGTGGCATCGCCACGTTGATCGGTTATGAAATTCCCCAGGTGCTCTCGGTGATGGCAGTAGTGATGCTCGCCGGCTCGTTTTCGTTGCAAGAGGTCGTCAAATCGCAGGACGTGTGGTACATTCTGGCGATGCCTCTGACCGCGATGCTCTTCTTTGCATCCATCCTGTCCGAGCTGGGGCGGCGTCCCTTTGACCTGGTCGAGGCCGACTCGGAGATTGTGGCCGGTTACTTTATCGAGTACAGTGGGATGAAATTTGGCATGTTTTACCTGGCCGAGTTTATGAACCAGTTGATGGTGTCTGTGCTCTTTTCTACCCTCTTTCTGGGTGGCTGGCGAGGGCCGTTTGTGAATGAGGTTCCCGTCTTGGGCACGATTTGGTTGGTGGGCAAGGTATTCTTTGTCATGCTGGTCATCCAGTTTTTCCAGTACTCGATCCCCCGGCTGCGGATTGACCAGATATTGGCCGTCAACTGGAAGTTCCTAACGCCGCTGGCGCTGGTGAATATTTGCGTGATCGCGTTGCTGGGCAAGGCGATGGAATCTTATGGTGTGACAGGTTCGTGGGCGCAGACCGGGGTATTTCTGCTGGCCAACGTCGTGATGGCGCTGGTGGTGTTTGTGATCCTGGCAGTGGCAGGCCGACAGGCGCGACTGCGTGAAGAGACCCGGGTAACCGCTCGGTTGGAGCTAGAGGAAGAAGCGACACCGGTATAAGGCGTTGTTCAGAAACAACGTTAAAGGTAAATGAGAATGACTTTACAACAAATTCTGTTCATTATTTTCGGTGCGATCACATTAGGGGCGGCGTTTATGGTTGTGACGCGGAAGAATGTGTTCCACGCGGCGCTGTTCATGATTCTTTCGTTCTTTGGCGTCGCGGGGTTGTACGTGCTGCTGGAAGCCCCCTTCCTGGCCGGTGCGCAGTTGTTCATCTATGTCGGCGGTATTTCGATCCTCATTATCTTTGCCATCATGCTCACGCGAGACATGATGAACCCTGATCTCGTTGGAAGCAACCAGCAGTGGATCGCGGCCGCACTGGTGGCTCTGGCGTTGGGCGCTGTGCTGGTGTGGACGGTGACGAGCTATAACGGATGGGCGTCAGCTGCTCCCGGTGAGGTGCCTGAAGCGACCAGCATAATTACTCTGGGGACTGTGCTGGTGGATGCCGAAGGGTTGGCGTTGCCTTTTGAAGTCGCGTCGGTTCTGCTTTTGGTTGCCCTCATCGGCGCGGTGACCATCGCGCGCGAGCGATAGGCGTTGTGCAGAAACAACGTTAAGGGAGTTAATCTATGGTTCCTTTAGAATGGTATCTTGTTTTGGCGGCGGCTTTGTTCTGCATTGGGATTTATGGCGTCCTGTCGCAACGTAACGCCGTTGCCATTTTGATGGGCGTCGAACTGATGCTCAACGCCGTCAACATTAACCTGGTCGCCTTTTGGCGCTATACTGAGCCGGCTGGGGCGACGGGGCGGGCTTTTGCATTGTTCGTCTATGCGGTGGCTGCGGCCGAAGTGGCGGTGGGCCTGGCGCTCATCATTTCTGTATGGCGCACTCGCGACACGGTCGTTCTGGACGACGTTGATCTGCTCAAGGGCTAGCTAACATCGAGGTGCTTATGTTTGAATTTTTCATCAATGAACCTCTAAATCTTGCTTGGTTGATCCCGCTCTTTCCGTTCCTGGCATTCGTCCTTATCCCACTAGTGACTTATCGGAACCGCCAACTGAGCCACAGATTAGTCGTCGGTGGCATTGCCATTGCTTGGGTGCTATCGTGGATCGTGTTTGGAGCAGGGGTAGTGCACTGGGTCCAGCATGAGGGAGAACTTTTATACGAGTCTCCATCCATTCACTGGTTGGTCGCCGGTACAAAAGAGTTTGATCTAGCGGTTTATGTTGACCCGGCCACTGCCGTGATGCTCTTTATGGTGCCGTTCGTCTGCACGATGATTTTCATCTATGCCATCGGGTATATGAACTTTGGCACGGATGAGGAAGATCCGCGCTACAGCCGCTTTTTCGCCTATCTCTCCCTCTTTGCCACCGGTATGTTGGGGATGCTGGTCTTTAACAACCTGCTGACCTTTTTCATCTTTTGGGAGATCATGGGCACCTGTTCGTACCTGTTGATCGGCTTTTGGTACGAGAAAAAGTACCCTGATCCCAACAAGATCACCCCCAAGGAAGCTGGTCTGAAAGCGTTCATTGTGACCAAGATCGGCGACCTGTTCTTTATGCTGGGGTTGGCATTGCTCTACGCTGAGGTCGGCTCGCTCGCTTACAAGGATATATTCAGCCACGAGACGTTGGACCACCTGATCCACACGATGTTCCTGGGCACGTCTACGTCGATGGCGACCGTTATTGCCCTATTGCTCTTTGGTGGGACGGTGGGCAAGAGTGCTCAGTTCCCGCTCCACGTCTGGCTGCCCGACGCGATGGAAGGCCCCACACCGGTCTCGGCCCTCATTCACGCCGCGACGATGGTCTCTGCCGGTGTCTTTTTGATCGTGCGGACCTTTCCCATCTTGGAGGCGGGTGTCAAAAGCGGAAGTATGTGGGTCATTGGTGGTATCCCCTTTATGGCCCTTATCGGGATTATTACGGCGTTCGGCTCTTCTGTCATCGCCATCGCGCAAGATGATGTCAAGGGGGTATTGGCCTTTTCCACCATCAGCCAGTTGGGCTATATGATTGCTGCCCTGGGCATCGGGGCCTACGTGGCTGGCGCGTTTCATCTAATCACCCACGCCTTTTTCAAGGCTTTGTTGTTTCTCAGCTCTGGCTCTGTGATCCACGGTATGGAACACGGCCACCACCACGTGCACACGCATCATGACGAGCACCACGATGAGGAACATGAAGAAGAAAATGAGGAGCACGGAGAGCATCACGAAGAAGAGTGGTTCAACCCCAACGATATGATGAACATGGGGGGGTTGTGGAAACGTATGCCGCGCACTTTTTGGCCATTTCTCATTGGTGGCCTAGCACTCTCTGGTTTTCCGGTATTCTTTTCTGGTTTTTGGTCCAAGGATGAGATTCTGGCTCAGGCATGGACCGGCAACAAGGTAGTTTTCTGGACGTTGGCCGTATCCGCTGGGCTGACTGCCTTTTATACTGCGCGACAGCTTTGGTTGACCTTTGGAGGAGAGCCACGTACCGAGGCAGCCAAACATGCTCCAGAGAGTGTGCCCTCAATGACTACCCCTCTGATTATTCTGGCAGTCTTTGCCATATGCATTGGGTGGGTTGGCATCCCTGATAATCTAGGGAATTGGGACATTCCCCATCGTTTAGGAGTGGATTATATCAACTGGTTCCACCACTTTATTGCGCCTGTCGAGGCGGGCGCTCACGAGACGGAGCATACACTTAGAGTAGCCGGGCACCTTTCGGAGGCAGTGCACAAGTTCGAGTGGGCACCTATGTTTATTGGAATGATCTTTGCCCTTGGTGGACTGGGAGTAGGTTCGTGGGTCTATGGCCGGAAGCCTCTGAAAGCTGGGCAGATGGATCCCGTTGAGGCATTATTATCCAAGGTGCCAGTAGTGGGTAGTCGGTTCTATGGTGCTATGCGCAATCGCTTTTACTTTGATTGGATATATCAGCACACTTTTGTATGGTTTTTCCTCAAGTTGGCTGACTTTTTCGATTGGTTCGATTATGGTCAACCCGTACAGGAAGAAGTTGACGGTCACATGGTCGTAGTGGATAGACCGCACGGCATCGTGGATGGGGTGGTGAATCTGGTTGGAACGACTGGAAAGGGTTTTTCTTTCATCGCCAATTGGCTCGACACCAACATCGTGGATCGGTTGGTCAACGGGGTGGGTTGGGTTGGACGAGGCGTTTCCAAGTGGCTCAACCTCTTTGACTTTCATGTCGTGGATTGGATCGTGAACCGCGTCGCCGACGTGGTGAAATCTCTCGGTGGTTTCTTCCGACCCATCCAGACCGGCAAGATACAGTCCTATATATTGGCAGCGTCTATTGCCATACTGGTTCTGGTCGTGGGATTTATGATGATCGATCGATTGTCAGACCCCCGATTGCAGTCAACAGTTTTGTTATTGTTGCTTGCGGTAGTAGCTCTGTTGGTGATATATTTCGTAATTCAACTGGTTATTGAATCTCGCAAAACTGATAAGGAGAGCATGTCATGAGTCTTGGAATCTTGAGCGTTACCCTTTTGGTCCCGCTGGCGGGCGCACTACTGATTATGGTCATCCCTCGTGAGGACGTCAAGACGATTCGCCAGGTAGGAATCTTTTTTGCCCTCGTCACGCTCGTGCTCACGACGGTTATTTGGGTGGGTGTGGTGCGAGAAAGGGTGGCAGATAGTCCGGACAATCTATACCAAGAGAAATTTCCTTGGATCGAGTCTTTCGACATCAATTTCCATCTTGGGGTGGACGGCCTGAGCGCGCCAATGTTATTCCTGACCGCGCTGTTGACGACCCTCTCTCTCTTTTATTCTGCCCATACCATCGAAAGCCGGGTCAAAGAGTACTATTGGCTGTTCCTTATCCTGGAAATGAGTATGTTTGGCGTCTTTCTCTCCCTCGATCTGGTCATGTATTATGTCTTTTGGGAGATCGAGTTGGTGCCCATGTTCCTGCTCATCGGCGTGTGGGGTGGAAAGAACCGGCTGTATGCGTCCATCAAATTTTTCCTCTATACGATGGCGGGCAGTGTGGCCATGTTGCTGGCTATCATTGCCGTCTATTTTCAGACGGGTACGTTCAATATCCTAGAGGCAGCGGCGGCACAGCCTTTTAGCGATCCTACTCAATGGACGTGGGCCGTTATGGCCTTTTGGGCCTTTTTCATCGCCTTTGCCATCAAGGTGCCCTCTTTCCCCTTTCACACCTGGCTGCCAGATGCCCATACCGAAGCGCCCACGTCGGGTAGTGTAATCCTGGCCGGTGTCTTGCTAAAGCTGGGGGCCTACGGCCTGATCCGGATTGTGTTGCCAATGTTCCCCAAGCAATTTGCCTATTTCTCCAGGGATGTGGCCATCATTCCTGTGCTGGCTGTCGTTAGCATTGCCTACGGTGCGATGGTCTGTATGGCCCAGTGGGACCTCAAACGGCTGATCGCTTACTCGTCGGTGGCGCACATGGGCTATGTCACGCTGGGGCTGGCCGCGGCTGCGGTTGGGTACGCGCGTGGATCGCTAGGCGAGGAAATGCATTTGAATGCCGCCGCATCGGCGCTCGACGGCGCGGCCTTTCAGATGTTTGCTCACGGCATTATCACGGGCGGTTTGTTTTTCCTGGTTGGCATCATCTACGAGCGAGCCCACACCCGTGATCTAAAAGCCTTTGGTGGGCTGGCCAAACAGGTGCCTTACTATTATGCCATTGTGATGGTGACGGGCTTTGCCTCGCTGGGGCTGCCGGGATTGGCCGGGTTCTGGAGCGAGTTCTTTGTCTTTCGGGGCGCGATCAACTTTATTCCTGTCGCGGCCTTTATCGGCGTGCTGGGCGTGGTCTTTACCGCGGCCTATATCCTGTGGAAGATCGTGCAACACGTCTTTTTAGGCGAACTCAACGAGAGATGGAACACGCTGACCGATATGGAATGGTGGGAAAAGGTGACCATGTGGCCGTTGATCATCATTATGGTATTTTTGGGCCTGTACCCTGCCCCTCTACTGGATACGTTCAACGCCGCGATCACGACGATATTGCAATCATTGCCGTAGCGCGCGGGGAGGAGGACGACATTGTTTGGACAACCCACACCACTAGGGCAGACGCTGGTACTGCTCTCGCCCGAGTTGCTGCTCCTCGTAGCAGGTCTGCTTATCCTGGGAGTAGATGCGCTCTTTTCGCAACCTGAAGAGGACAATACGTGGTTACCACAAGTCACATTGACCGGCTTGGCATCCGCGATGATCGCCGCGATTTCGTTGTGGGGCGTCAACACGCCGGTGCTGGCCGTGTTATCCTGCGACCCCTTTGCCTTGATGGTCAAGATGGTCGCGTTTGTGGCGATGGCGATCGTGGTCCTCGCTTCTGATGTCTACATTCAAAACCGCACAGAGCACCGGGCCGAGTTTTATGCCCTGCTGCTCTTTTCGACCCTGGCGATATGTCTGTTGGGTGCAGCGACCAATCTGATCATGATCTACCTGGCTTTCGAGTTCCTCAGTATCACCTCGTACATTCTCACGGGCTATCTGAGGGACGATCGGCGATCGGCGGAGGCGGCGATCAAGTATTTCCTGTACGGCGCGGCCATTTCGGCGGTGATGCTCTACGGGATGTCGTGGTTCTATGGGCTGACCGGCTCGGTAGACCTGGGCAGTATCGCGACAGTCTTGATGGACACGGAAAGCACTCTGCGCCCGACACTCCTGCCAGCGTTGATATTCGTAGCGGCGGGTTTTGCGTTCAAGATTGGGGCGGTGCCTTTCCATCAATGGGCACCGGACGCTTATGAGGGCGCGCCGACCCCTGTTACTGCATTCCTTTCAGTGGGCCCCAAGATCGCCGGTTTCGGCGTCATCATACGGGTGATGTTGACCGCACTGCCGCGGCCAGAGTCGAACGTGCTGAGCCTGGCGTTGGACTGGCAAACGCTTCTGATAGCGATTTCAGCCCTCACGATGACGGTCGGCAACCTGGTGGCGATGTGGCAGACCAACATCAAGCGGATGTTAGCCTATTCCAGTATCGCGCAGGCGGGTTACATTCTCGTTGGCGTGGTAGCAGCCTCTCCGATGGGGGTGGCTGCGGTGTTGCTCTATCTGACCGCCTATGCGGTGACAAACCTGGGTGCTTTTTCCGCCATCATTGCGTTTTCCAACCAGACCGGCTCGGACGAGATTGAGGATTATGCCGGTATGCACAAGCGGGCACCGGGATTGGCCTTGGTGCTGATCATGTGCCTGTTCTCTCTGGCCGGTATCCCCCCGATGGCCGGGTTTGTCGGTAAATTATGGCTCTTTGCTGCGGCGATCAAGGCGGGGTGGCTCTGGTTGGCCGCTGTCGGCGTGATCAACAGTGTCATCTCTATTTCTTACTATTGGAAGATAATGCGCGCCTTGTACTTTACCCCGGCGACGACAGATGAACCGTTGACCATCTCCCCGGCGTTGGGAATTGCGCTTGGTGTAGCCGTGGCGGGCGTACTTTTCGTGGGGATCTTTCCCGGCACACTGATGACGTTGCTTGAAACGGCTGCGCAAACGTTTTTCCCAGGATGATGGGGATTACCTAGTTGCTTTCTGATTGGCCTGTGTTACAATGTTGGCCTGTATTAGAACAATGCTCTAAGGGAGAAGAATGGTGTCACAAAAGCTTGGCAAGTGGGTAGATGCGGCTTGGGTACTGATTATGGCTGCTCAAGGCGGCTTGATAATCGCCATACCTGTATTGGCTGGACTGGCACTAGGGTTTTGGTTGGATAGTCAATTCAATACCCTTCCCTTTATCAGCTTGATCATGACACTGGCTGGGGGAATAGCGGGACCGATTATTCTCTATCGTTGGGTAACATCATCTGTGGCAGAACGAGTGGCCGCTCGCAAGAAAAGACAAGATGAGGAGAAATCTGAATGAAAAAACGACCAGGTTGTGTGGCGATTGCACTCATCTCACTGGTATTCGTTGCCTTGTTTGTTGTGGGGGTTGTGCTAGGAGTAGTGCAAAAGAGAACAGAGATGCCGGTAATTTCGCTGGCAGCAGAGAATATACCGCTTCCCTTTACTATACCAGGTTTTGAGCATGGCATCCCCAATACGTTGCCTTCTACCTGGTTGACGATGATCATCTTGATCGTGATGGGACTGGCTTATAACCGTGCAGTGAAGAAAGATGGACCGCCGTCCCGTTTCCAGGTAGCCATTGAAAGTTTTGTAGACGTAATGCTCGACTTTATGAAGGGCGCGGTAGGCGAAAAGGCCACGCTCTTTTTCCCGTTGGTGGCGACATTTTTCTTGTTCATTGCTGTCAGCAACTGGTGTGGTATTCTTCCGGGTTTTGGCTCTATCGGTGTATGGGCGGTTCATCACGCCGAGGAGACAGTGGCTGCCGAGGAGGGTGGACATGGCGAAGAGGCAGTAGATGCCCACGCTGAGGAGGAAGAGGTCGACGCCCACGGTGAGGAGGTAGTTGCCGAGCACGGAGAGGACGAAGAACACCACGAGGAACTAATACTGGTTCCCTTTTTCCGTTCTGCCAACGCACACCTCAGCACGACGCTGGCGCTGGCTCTCGTCTCGGTGGTTGCAGCTCAATATTTTGGACTGAAATCGCTGGGAATTTCATACCTGAGCAAGTACATTAACTTTAGAGCCTCATCCCCCAAGCCTGATCCATCTCAGAAAGGAATACAGGCGATCGTCTCAAAGGTTGCTCGTATCGTGGAAGTGATCGTCAACGGAGGCGTTGGTTTGCTAGAGATGATCCTGGAAGTGCTCAAAGTCCTGCCGTTCTCTTTCCGTCTCTTTGGCAATATTTTTGCTGGTGAAGTGTTGCTTTTCGTAGTTAGTTATTTGTTTGTATTTGTTTTTCCTATTATCTTTTTGGGATTAGAGTTGTTTGTCGGTCTTATCCAAGGATTGATCTTTTCGATGCTCACCTTGGTTTTCTTTTCCATCGCGACAACTTCTCACCATGGTGAAGAACACTAAATACTTGTAATCGAGAACAAGAAAAAGGATCAGAATTTTAAGGAGGTTTTTTATGTGGCCTGAAGGTTTGGAATCTGTTACGCAAGCTGCAACTGCACTCACTATTATGGTGGGGGCCATCACCCCTTCTTTCGCCATCGGCTGGATCGGTAGCAAGGCGATGGAGGCTATCGGGCGCAACCCGGAGGCAAGTGGGGATATTTTGACCAGTATGATTCTGGTCGCAGCTCTGGCAGAGGCCATCGCCATCTATGCCTTGGTTGTGGCAATGGCGATCAAGTTTGTTTAGCCGACACCAGATGCTTGACGTGTTTAGAAAGGAGTTGAACATTGGGTGAAGCATTGGGAAAACTAGGTATTAACCCTTTGTTTTTGCTGTCTCAGATCATCAACTTTTTAATTCTCTTTGGTGCGCTAGGGCTTTTTCTCTGGAAGCCAGCTATGAAGCGACTGGATGAGCGCCGCCAGATGCTGGAGAAGGAAAAGGACGATGCCGAGGCAATGGCAAAAGCTCGCGCCAATATTGAGGGCGAACGGGAGAGCGCGCTGGACGAAGCCCGAGGAGAGGCACAAAGTATCTTGGCCGAGGCGCGAGAGCAAGCCAACACCTTGTCCGAAAAGGCTGCCCAAGAGGCGCGTCAGAAAGAGACCGAAATACTGACTGAGGCCCGCCAGGCTGCCGAAGAGGAGCGTAATCGTGTTTTGGGCGAAATGCGGGGCCAAATCACGGCTCTGGCTATTTCGGCTGCCCAGAAAATCGTCGGCTCAACGCTGGACGAGCAACGCCAACATGCTTTGGTCGAATCCTTTTTTAGCGGTATCCGCGAAGGTCGGGTCGAGGTGTTGGCAGAGGGCGTTGAAGCCGGTGCCGGTGAGCCGGTCACAGTCACCAGTGCCATTCCACTGACTGAGGGGCAACAGGCTACCGTCCAGCGGGACCTGAGCGCACGTTTGGGAGAGGAAAGCGCGATAACCTTCCGGGTGGATCCGCAGATTCTGGGCGGATTGATGGTTCGCGTGGGCGATCGGGTGATGGATGGCAGCGCTGCCGGACAATTGGAGCGGTTGCGCCAGTCACTGACCTAGTGTTATTTGCTTTAAAAGTTGCTGTTGGTGCTCTAGTCTAATAAAGTACTTGTCAGGAATAGTACGCACTTTGCTTGCGTGCTATTTCTGCGTGTTTATTGAACGGGACTTGGTGTAAACAGTACCCCTCCCCCAGTTTTCTGCGGGTAAATGTCGAATGTCAGTCAAGACCATGGACAATCCTCAGTAGACGGAAACGCAGTATTGATTATAGTTATACTGGGGTATAACGGTGCATATTCACGTCGAATTGTTGGGTATATCTAGAATCCTCGCTGAAACAAAGTTGGTCCCTTTGGATTTGAAAGAAGGGGCGACCTTTAGGGACGTCGTGCGCGCGTTGAGCGTCCGCTATCCGGCATTGATCGGAGACGTGATTAGCCCTGACGGCGAGATATTGCACCCACCTCATATCTTTAACCTGAATGCCAAGCGCATGGTCCAAGAAAATCAGATGGATGAATGCCTTGGCGATGGTGATCGAATCACATTAATGTCTATATTAGCAGGAGGTTAAGCGTATGTACGGTTATAGTGGAAAAATTCTCCACGTCGATTTGACTGAGCGCAAGACGTGGGTCGAATCCAAGCCGGAAGAGTGGTACAAAATCTACATTGGCGGTGTCTCGATGGCATCTCGGCTCTGCTGGGAAAACATTGAGGTCGGATGTGATGCCCTCTCTCCGGGTAATCCGGTTTGCATTGCAAATGGCATCTTTGCGGGAACTCCGGTGCCTGTGGGAGGCAAGTATGGTTTGGCGTCCAAGTCGCCGTTGACCGGTGTCATTGGCGACAGCTTGTCCGGTAGCTGGTTCACTATCGCGCTCAAGCGGGCCGGGTGGGATGGCGTCGTCGTCCACGGTGCTGCTGACGACTGGGTCTGGGTATTCATCGACGATGACCGGGTCAGCTTTCAAAGTGCCAATGGTATGATGGGTATGGGCACATACGAGACCGAGGAAGCCATTCGGGAAGAGCTGGGCGACGATCAAGTGCGCTCTGCGACCATCGGCCCAGCGGGAGAAAAGCTGGTTCGGTTCGCCAACGTGACTAACGACGGCCGGCAGGCCGGACGTACCGGCCACGGTGCGGTATGGGGCGCGAAAAAGCTCAAGGCCGTTGCCGTACGAGGCACGCAGGGTGTCCAGGTGGCTGATCCCGAGACGCTGATGCAATTGTCGTTCGACATCAGCAAGGAAGCACAGGGACCTCATACATCCAAGTACCGCCTCCTGGGAACCGTCACCAACGTGCTCAATATGAACAAGTTGGGACTGCTGCCCACGCGCAACTACCAAGAAGGCGTCTTTGATGATGCCGAGATGGTTAGTGGCGAGTATTTGAGCGAGCATCACAAGACCAAGACGATTGCTTGTGCTCAGTGCCCGATCGCTTGTGAGCAGATGTCGGTCGTCAAGGATGGTCCTTACGCCGGGTCGATGACGGGCATTGAGTACGAGTCTCTGTACGCCAACGGATCCAACTGCGGTATCAACGATATGAAGGCCGTCATCAAGATGGTCGATATCTGCGACCGGAGTGGGATGGACTCGATGAGCAGCGGCGTGACCGTCTCTTGGGCGATGGAGAGCTTTGAAAAAGGCGTTTTGAAGAAAGAAGATTTCAAGTGCGAAAAGTATCCCGAGGGCTTTGAGCCAACCTTTGGCAATGCCGAGGCTGGTGTGGCGTTGACCGAGATGATGTCCAACCGTGAGGGGATCGGCGCTTTGCTGGCCGAGGGCACGCGCATTGCCAGTGCCAAGATCGACGAGGAACGCGGGACTGATTCTTACAAGTGGGCGATGCACATCAAGGGGCTCGAGTGCCCCGGCTATGATGGCCGTGGGTTAAAGACATTTTCCGTGGGGCTGGCAGCTGGCGTGCGTGGCGGATGCCACAACCGCAGCGCAGCCTACGACCCGGATATCAAGGGAACCGTAGATCGCTTTAGCGTTGACGAGACCCGGGGAGAGTTGGCCCATAGCAACGAAGAGTACGCGGCCGTGTACGACACTTTGCCCTTGTGCAAGTTCATCCGTCGTTGCTTTACCGGCAAGGCGGATCGAGCTGGCGCGTGGCCTGCCATCGCCAAGTTGATCAATGCTACCACGGGTTGGGATTTTGACTATGACGACGTAGACCTGATCGGCAGGCGCGCTCACGTGATCAAAAAGGCGTTCAACATCCGCGAGGGTTGGACCCGGGAAGACGATCACTTGCCGTGGCGTTGGCATCACGAGCCGATGACGCAAGGCCCCTCTGCCGGGCACGTAGTGACCGAAGAAGAACTGGAATATCTCAAAGACATCTATTACGAGGCGAAGGGCTGGACCAAAGAAGGCTTGATTCCCAAAAAGCAGTTGGTCGAGTTGGGAATGGACGACGTCGCCGAAGAAATCGGTGTATAAGGGGAAAGTAATGCCTACATCAACTTCTAAATATCAGTATATTGCCTGTGACGCGGAAAAGTGCGTGGCCTGCCAGTTGTGCGAATATGCTTGCTCGTACACCAAGAACGGGGACTATAACGCATACCGCAGCCGCATCCGCACGGTGCGCGTGGACGAGATTTTGGTCACCGCCATCGCCTGCCGGACCTGTGAAAATGCCCCCTGTGTCATCGCTTGTACACGCGATGCACTAACCCAAGACCAAGAGACCGGCATCATTCGCCTGGATGCAAACCGTTGCAATGGTTGTGCTTGGTGCATCGAGGCTTGCGAATTCGGAGCCATCACCATCAATCCGCAAACCAAGCTGGCCGAGTTCTGCGACCAATGTGAGGATCAAGAGGATGGGCCGCAGTGTGTCAAGTGGTGTCCGAAAGAAGCGCTTGAACTCACCTCCCCCGATCAGCGCGCGCAACGAACGCGGCGTAAGGTCGTTGCCGAGAGCGGTGTCGTCGGGCGCTAATAGCGCGTAAAAGATAAAACGTGAAACGTGATGCAAGAGTCATCACGTTTCACGTTTCACGTATCACGAAGGAGTAGATATGCCAGGAGATAACGGACACGAGGACCTGCGTGTTGGTGTGTACGTTTGTCACTGTGGGTCCAATATTGCTGGGGTGATCGACCCCGTTGCTGTGGCAGAGTACGCATCTACGCTGCCCGGCGTGGTCCGCGCTATCAACACCGGTTACGCCTGCGCGGACAGTGGACAGAACCTCATCAAAGATGACATTATAAACTATAACCTGAACCGGGTAGTGGTATCGGCCTGCTCGGTTCGTATGCACGAGCCGACCTTTCGCGCGGCGGTCTCCGAGGCCGGGCTGAACCCGTTCCTGATGGAGATGGCCAACATCCGCGAGCAGTGCACGTGGGCGCACGGTCACGACCGCGAGGGCGCGCTGGCCAAGGCCAAAGACCTGACCGCCGCCGCGGTCGCCAAGGCCCGTTTCCTCTCGCCGCTGGACATGATCACCGTGCCTGTCACCAAAAAGGCGATGGTCATCGGTGGCGGTGTGGCGGGCATCAGCGCCGCGCTGGACCTGGGCGACCAGGGAATTGAGACGGTTCTGGTAGAAAAAGAGCAAACCATTGGGGGAGTGATGGCACAGTTGAACAAGACCTTCCCCACGATGGACTGTAGTATATGAATTCTCGCACCCAAAATGGTTGACGCGGCGCGTCACCCCAAGGTGGATGTGAGAACGTATACAGAGATCGAACGAGTCGAGGGTTACGTCGGCAATTTCAAGGTGCAGTTGCGGGAAAAGTCTCGCTACGTATACGCTGATCGTTGCAACGGCTGCGGTGAGTGTGCGCCGGTCTGCCCGATCGAGATTCCCAACTATTTCGAGATGAACTTGGCTCCCCGCAAGGCGATTGACGTGCCGATGAACCAGTCGGTGCCCCTCGTCTATGCTGTGAATATGGATGCTTGTATTCATTGCTACAAGTGTGTCGATGCGTGCGGCGAGTTGGACGCCATCGACTTTGCGATGGAAGACAAGGTCGTCTGGGAAGACATTGGGGCGATCGTGACCACCACTGGCTACAATCACTTTGACCCCAGCGTGATACCGGAATATGGCTATGGTCGTTTCCCCAACGTTATTACGGCGATGGAGATGGAGCGGCTGAACAACTCGGCCGGTTGCACCGATGGAAACCTGATCCGACCCAGCGACGGTGAAAACCCCAAGCGGCTGGCAATGATCAACTGCGTCGGCTCCCGCGACAAGCGCTTTAATGAATGGTGTTCGAACTTTTGCTGCATGTATGCCATCAAGAACGCTGTTCTGTTAAAACAGTATTATCCCGAGATGGACATTACCATCTATTATATGGATATTCGCACGCCGTCCAAGGGATACGAGGAATTTTACGACCGGGCGCGCGAGATGGGTATCCAATTTATCCAGGGACGCCCTGGCCTGATCACCGAGGACACCGAAACCCGCAATCTCTATGTACACTCGGAGGACGTGGAACTCGGGTGCGTGATTGAGCGCGAGTACGACATGGTTATGCTCAACCAAGCCGCCGTCCCACAGCCCGACGTGAACACGGTCAGCTCGCAGCTCACCATTAGCCAGAGCCCTGGCGGGTGGTTCATGGAGTATCATCCCAAGCTGCGCCCGATGGACAGCCCCACCGATGGGATATTCCTGGCGGGCGCGTGCCAGGGACAGAAGGACATTCCTGCCAGCGTGGCGCAGGGTTCTGCGGCGGCCAGCCGGGCCGGACGCATCCTCCACTCGGACGAGTGGGAGATCGAGCCGATCATCGCCCACGTATGGGGAGATCGCTGCATCAGTGCCAAGGGCAAAAAGTGTGGTCTGTGTTCCAAGGCGTGCCCTTACGGTGCCATCGAGTACGAGCGTGGCAAGGCCGCCGAGGTTGTCACGGCCAAGTGTCACGGCTGCGGTGGTTGCGTGGCCGAGTGCCCGCACAACGCCGTCACCCAGATGCACTTTACCGATGCCCAAATCTTGACCCAGATTCACGCACTGCTGGCCGACAAGCCAGAGGAAAAGATTCTGGCTTTCCGCTGCCACTGGTGTTCTTACGGCGGCGCGGACCTGGCCGGGACCAGCCACTTTGAGTACACGGCCAACGAGCGCGGCTTGCGCGTCATGTGCTCGGCCCGAATGGACTCGGACTTTATTTACGAGGCCTTCCGCCTGGGCGCGGGGGCGGTACTCTTTTCTGGCTGTCATCCGCAGGACTGCCACTATATCACCGGGCAGCCGGTGGGCGCCAAGCGTGCGCAGCGCATGCTCAAACAGTTCACCAAGGGCGGTATGACGGATGGTCGTTTCCGCATCGAGTGGATCAGCGCTGCCCAGGGCGACAAGTACGCCCGCGTGCTGAACGAGATGCAGGCTGTGCTGGATTCGGTGCCTCGGGACGAGTTGCTGGAAGAGATCGAGCGAATGAGTCCTGATATGGAAAAACGCGCGCGTCGTATGCGCGAAGCACCACAGGTGAACGAAGCACTACTGTACGCCGGTGAGCTTCGGGATGCGATGCTGGCAGCTACTGCGGCTGAAGCAGTGGCGACTGAGGCAGTCGCTGGGGAGGAGGTATAAGATGGCGCATACATCGACTGTAACATCAAATACTTTTGCGGATAGAGTCCGTGCCATCCCTGGCGGCGAGCACCTGGAAATGTGCTATGCTTGCGGGACGTGCGTCAGCAAGTGTATGATTCAGCAAAAGGTCGAGCCAGAGTATAATCCGCGCCGCCTGTTGCGCTTGGTCATGATGGATATGGAGGAACAAGCCTTCAAGAGTCCGACCACGTGGCTTTGCTCGGCGTGTGATCTGTGTTACTCTTCTTGCCCGCAAGAAATTCACATTTCGGGCGTCATCGGCGCGGTCAAACAGTTGGCCGTCGAGGCGGGATACGAGTCGCCACTGGAAACTGTCTCGGTGGACGAGGCGATCTGCTCCGGTTGCTCCATCTGCGCGATGGTTTGCCCCTACGAAGCCCCTCATCTGGTCGAGAAAGAGATCGATGGCGAGATGGACACCGTCTCTGAGGTGGACACCAACAAGTGTATGGGCTGCGGCACTTGCGTCGCGGCCTGCCCGTTGGGAGCCATTTCTCGCCCGGGCATGAGCAACCAAGAGGTTGTTGTTCAACTCGAGATCGAGGAGAACGGCACGCCACGGCTGTTGGTCTTTGTTTGTGACTGGTGCCTGCGCTCTGCCGATGATGTCTCGCTGTTGGAGAGTTATCCAAAGAACGTGCGCGTGATTCACATCCCTTGTTCCGGTCGTATCGATCCACAAATGGCGCTGTTGGCGCTGCGCTCTGGCATCGACGGCGTGCTCGTCTGCGGCTGCAAGCCGGGAGAGTGCCATTACAAGCGGGGCACCTACGTCAGTGCCTGCAAGATCACTTTGCTGAACCGCATGTTTGAACAGATGAGTTTTCACGATGGCCGCATCCGCTTTGCGCAGATCGGTACCCAGGACCGCGGATTCATCCGCAACGAGGTGGATGGAATGCTGCAACACCTGACCGCCCAAGAGGAGGCACAGCAATGACGGCAAAACCAAAGATCGCTTTCTACTGGGCCGCTAGCTGCGGTGGCTGCGAGATCTCGATAGTTGAGTTGGGCTTGAACCTGATCAAGGTCGGAGACCTGGTGGACATTGTCTTTTGGCCCTGTGTGATGGATTTCAAGTACAGCGACGTCGAAGCGCTGGCAGACAAAGAGATCGACGCCTGCTTTTTCAACGGCGCGATCCGCTCCAGCGAGAACGAACACATCGCCAAGCTGCTGCGCCAGAAATCCAAAGTGATGGTTGCCTTTGGCTCTTGCGCCAACGAGGGCTGCATCCCGGCGCTGGCCAACATCTTTGATAAAGAATCGATCCTGGAGCGCGTCTACGACACCACGCCCTCTCTGGACGATTCGCGGGGTACGCGGCCCGCACTCTCGACCCCGGTGAACGGCGGCGAGATCGTGCTGCCCGAGTTCTACGATCACGTCAAGACGCTGGCCCAGACGGTAGAGGTCGATTACTTTATGCCCGGCTGCCCGCCGGTGGTCGACCAGATCTGGAACGTGTTCCAGGCCCTGTTGGCTGGAGAACTGCCGGAGGCCGGAGCCACCGTTGGTGCGGATGGCAAGACCAACTGCGACGTCTGTTCGCGTCAGGAAGGCAAGAGCGGCGCGCGTATCAAGGAATTCAAGCGCCCCCACTTGACCGAATACGATTCAGAGACCTGCTTCCTGGCTCAGGGCATCATTTGCGCCGGACCCGCGACCCGTGCGGGCTGCGGTACGCCGTGCATCAATGGCAATATGCCCTGCCGGGGCTGCTACGGCCCGCCGGACGGTGTCGAGGATCAGGGTTCCAAGCTGCTCAGCGCCGTTGCTGCGTTGGTGGATGCCGAGTCGCAGGAAGAATTGGAACAGATTCTGAGCACCATCGTGGACCCGGTCGGTACCTGCTATCGCTTTAGCCTGGCCGACTCGATCTTGAGTGAATTAAAGTTCGGTCGGTAGAGGAGAATGTTATGCAAAAAATCAGTATAGATCCGATCACCCGCCTAGAAGGACACGGACGTGTTGATCTGTTCCTGAACGATGAGGGCGGATTGGAAGATGCCTACATGGTCATCCCCGAACTGCGGGGATTTGAGAAATTCTGTGAGGGCCGCCCCGTAGAAGAGATGCCGCGCATCACCCAGCGCATCTGCGGTGTGTGCCCGCTGGCGCACCACATGGCGGCGGCCAAGGCAGGGGACGCGGTGTATCACGTGGACCCGCCACCGACGGCCAAGAAATTGCGCGAGTTGATGTACTCGTCGTTCTTTGTGGCCGATCACGCGACTCACTTTTATGCCCTGGGCGGGCCGGACTTTGTGGTCGGGCCAGACGCCCCCAAGGCGGAGCGGAACATTCTGGGCGTCGTCAAAAAGGTGGGGTTGGAGATCGGTGGCAAGGTGGTCCAGCTTTTGCAAGAGAACCACGAGGTTAACGGCCTCATCGGCGGGCGCTACATTCACCCGGTGGCGTGCTTGGTCGGTGGGATGAGCAAACCTCTCGTCGAGCAGGATCGTGAACGTATCGTTGAGGTCGCCAAGAACTCGATCGGGATCGCCCAGTTCTCGTTACAGCTTTTTAACGATATCGTGCTCGGCAATCAGGGTTTTGTTGACTTGGTGTTGAGCGACATGTTCACTCATCAGACCTATTACATGGGTATGGTGGACGGGAATAACCACGTCAATTTCTACGATGGCAAGGTGCGCGTCGTGGGGCCGGATGGCAAAGAGTTTGTCAAGTACAGCCCGGACCAATATCTGGATGTGGTGGCTGAACACCTGGAGCCGTGGACGTACCTCAAGTTCCCGTACCTCAAGCAGGTGGGGTGGAAGGGGTTGGTGGACGGTCCTGAAAGCGGCGTCTATCGTGCCAGTCCACTCAGCCGTCTCAACGCGGCCGATGGAATGGCGACGCCGTTGGCCCAGGCCGAGTACGAACGATTCTACGACACGTTGGGCGGCAAGCCCGTCCACGCAACGTTGGCCACGCACTGGGCACGCCTGGTCGAGCTGCTTTACGCCGCCGAGCGGATGCTAGAGTTGGCCGAGGATCCAGAGATCACCGGCACCGACGTGCGCACCATTCCGACCGAGACGCCGACGGAGGGTGTGGGCATCGTCGAAGCGCCGCGCGGCACGTTGACCCATCACTATGTCACCGATGAGAATGGTCTGCTCAAGCAGGTCAACCTCATCGTTGGCACGACTAACAACTATGCGGCCATCGACATGTCGATCAAAAAGGCGGCGGAAGGGTTGATCCAGCCGGGTCATCCGGTGAGCGACGGCATCCTGAACCGGATTGAGATGGCCTTTCGGGCCTACGATCCGTGCTTTGGGTGCGCCACCCACGCGCTGCCGGGGCAGATGCCGATGATCGTCAGCATCTACAACCACGAGCGCGAGTTGGTACAAGAGGTCCGGCGAGACTAGGCGTTGTTCAGAAACAACGTTAGCGAGGAGACGACGATGAGCAAACGAGGCATAATGCAAAAAACGGTCACCGAGGACAAACTCGTGCTAGAGCGAGCGATGGTGACCCGTCACTTTTTGATGGAATGGGATCTGGACCGCTGCGTGGGCTGCCAGATGGGGCCATTGGTTTGCCCCAAGGAGGCGATCACCCACACCGGCGGCAAGATCGAGAACGGGCGCGTGGTCGAAAAATTGTTGGTGGACGTGGACCCGGAAAAATGCGTGATGTGTGGTATGTGCGAGGTCATGTGCCCTACCAGCGCTATCAAGCTGACCATCAATGGCGAGCGCGAGAATCCGACACAAAATATGGAAGCGTTCCCCAAGTTGGTCCAATCGAACACGTTTGACAAGGAAAAGTTCAAGTGGAGCCGGAAAGATTTCGTGATCGACAACTGTCCCACGAACGTCATCAGCCACGACGAGGAACAGGACACCTTGGTGGTGGACGACGAGTTCTGTGTTCGCTGCCGCCAGTGCGAGGTCGCCAGCGAGGGTGCATTCGAGGTTGTTCAGCCGTGGCAAGGACTGGTCGAGCTGCGCCGTGAAAAGTGCGTTGAGGATTGTTTCGCCTGCGCCGATGTCTGCCCGACCCGTGCGCTGCGTGTCAACAACGAAAACGAGCTCAAGTTGGCCGACTATTACTGCATCAAGTGCGGCGCGTGTATGCAGGTCTGCCCGGTCAAGCCCGAGGTCGAAGAGTACGAGGAATCGATCGAGGCGTATGGTGTGACCAAGACCTTTGTCCGCGAACGCATCACCAATGAACAAGACCTGCCGATATGGGTCGAGCGATGGCGTATTCGTCACGAATCGGTCCAAAGCGGTGCGTGGCTCGAAGCATTGGAGCGCATGGCCGACGACAAGGCCGGTATGGTCGAGATCGACAGCAAGCGCGCCCTCAGGCGGCGGGATCTTGTGTTCGCGCTGCGTGGGCACATGCTGTTCAAGTCACCTGAAGAGCAAGAATAGCACGATTCTTCGAGATATAAAAAGACCCTTTGGGACCAAGCCCAAAGGGTCTTTTTTAGTGTTATGGTGAAATGTAGTCGCGGTTTCTGTCGCAACAAGTTGCGCACGCGCGCTATGGAAAGCGCGGCTACAGATCTCGTTCTAGATCACTCAGTCCTCAATTCGCTCCAGGTTAAAGACGACCGGACGGATGCCGTCTGTACAGCAGGCAATGATGTTGTTATCCTCTTTCATCCAGGGCTGGAAATCCCCCCGATGCACCAGAGTTAACAGGCACTTGTGAATGTCGTTCCAGGCCCACGAGCAAAAGTTCTCGGGCTGGTTGATTCCGTTCAAGATGAACTCTTGCCCGTCTTCAAAGACTGTGCATAGCTGAGTGCCTGGCTGGCAATATTCGTCGGCAAAGTCCTGATTGAACATTCTTCTTAGTACAGTGATTTTTGTTTTGGCCATTGTGCATCTCCTTTTAATGATAAAGCTTTTGATGATTATCTTAGCACGGGTTTTTGACGCTGTCAAATGATTGGTGGGAATTTGCTTGTCGATTCAGTTGGGCAAGAGTATAATCCAGCGAACATACACTGACAGGATGACGTTATGAAGAAACTTGAAAATTTACTCCAAGCACTTGATACTGTTCAAGAACAGATTGGCGGTGATGTTACGATACACGCCATCACCGTTGATTCACGCCAGGTTCGCCTCGGCAGCATGTTTGCTGCTATACCTGGCGTTAGTGTAGATGGACATCGCTTTATTGCCGAGGCGGTGGAAAAGGGTGCGGTGGCGGTCGTTGGCGAGCGTCCTTTGTCCGAGTTGCCCGACATCCCAGATAAGGCATTTACATACGTACGTGTTCCCAACGCGCGAGAGGCATGGGGCTGGCTGTGTGCCGCTTGGCATGATTTTCCCTCTCGAAAAATGACGTTGGTTGGCGTCACTGGCACTGATGGCAAGACAACTACCGTCAATCTCATTTACAATATCTTGCGCGCTGCGGGTTTCAATACTGGGATGGTCAGCACGGTAAATGCCCGCATTGGCCGAGAAGAGATTGATACGGGCCTCCACACTACCACTCCGGACGCGCCTGACGTGCAAGCGTACCTGGCGCGTATGGTCGAGGCCGGTACCACCCACGCTGTGTTGGAGGTCACCTCCCACGGGCTGGCTCAGCACCGCGTGGCGGGCTGTGACTTTGACGTGGCCGTGGTGACCAACATTACCCACGAGCATCTGGACGCGCATGGTGGTTCATTGAAGGCTTACCAGCAAGCCAAAGCTCGGCTTTTTGAGGGATTGGTAAACTCTTTTCGCAAACCCGGAATACCCAAGGTAGCGATTTTGAACCTGGATGACGATTCTTTCCGCTATCTAAGCCCCATTCCGGCTGATCGCCAACTGATTTATTCTATCCCTGAATCCGCAGACGTGACTGTCCACGACGTAGAATTCGCTCCCGACCGAACTCGTTTCCCTCTTCACACGCCCGTTGGGAAAACGTCTATCGATACTCTGCTAGTGGGAGCGTTTAACGTGAGCAATATTCTGGCAGCAGCGTCAGCTGGGATTGCTCTAGGGATCGAGTTGGATATCATTCGAGAAGGGATATCTGCCGTGCAGGGCATTCCGGGCCGGATGGAGCGCATCGAAGCGGGACAGGATTTTTTGGCCATCGTGGACTTTGCCCACACGCCCAACGCGCTCTTGCGCGCCTTGCAAACGGCGCGCAAGATGGGGGGGGAGGGGGGGCGCGTGATCGTTGTCTTTGGCAGCGCGGGGCTGCGCGACCGGGAGAAGCGAAGGATGATGGGCCATATTGCTGGAGAATTAGCCGATCTGGTGATCGTCACTGCTGAGGATCCTCGCACCGAGAGCTTGGACGAGATCATAGCCGAAAGCATCGCTGCCGCCACAGCGGAGGGCAAACGCGAGGATGTGGACCTATGGTGCGTACCCGATCGGGGGGAGGCGATTTTGTTCGCATGCCAGCAGGCGCGCGCGGGTGACGTCGTCATCTCGTGCGGCAAAGGGCACGAACAGAGTATGTGTTTTGGTACCATCGAGTATCCCTGGGACGATCGGGAGGCGATGCGGCGGGCGCTTGAGGGCGAGACATTGGATACACTGCCTACAGCGCGACAGAAACTGGAGGACAAGGATTAAATGCCATACGCGGAAACAGCAAGAGGGGACTTGTTCTACACCATGAGTCAAGGACTTGTAAAAGGCCCCACCGTGGTGCTCGTTCATGGAGCAGGGGGGATGCGCCTCCATTGGCCGGCTGAACTGCGCCGGATACCTGGAGCAACCGTTTACACGCTCGACTTGCCCGGTCATGGGCGTTCGAGGGGTGAGGGTTGTGATACCATCAATGGGTACGCCGAGGTCGTGGATGCTTTCATCCGCACCGTTGGCGTAGAGCAGGCCATCATCACTGGGCACTCGATGGGCGGGGCTATCGCGATAACGTTGGCCCTGGACTTTGATTGTGTGGCTGGGCTGGTGCTGGTGGGGACTGGAGCACGGTTACGCGTGGCTCCTGCTATTTTAGATGGAATTCACAACAACTTTGCCAAGAGCGCGGAACTTGTTACACGTTTTGCTTGGTCGTCAGAGGCTCCTGCAAGGTTGACAGAATTGGGGCAACAAGCACTTTTGGATACTGATCCTGATGTGCTTTGGGGTGATTTTACTGCTTGTGATCATTTTGATGTGATGGATCGCTTGAGCGAAATCCAGGTTCCCACACTGGTCATCACGGGCACTGCTGATCGCCTGACACCGATCAAATACGCGCATTTTTTGGCCGAGTCTATCTCTGGGGCACACCTGATAACCATTGATGATGCAGGCCACATGGTGATGTTGGAGGAAGCCGTAGAGGTAGGAAAAGCGGTCCGAGAATTTTTGGGGAACCTCAAGAGCGGTTAGACGTTCTACAGAAATCAAAAGCGCCAGCTTGAGGCTGGCGCTTTTTGTTTATCGGCTGTCCATTTCTGCCATTCTCGCGAACAGGTCGAGAAATTCATCATTACTTTGGGTCTGTCTGAGGATACGCAGCAATTCTTGCATTGCTTTTGCGGCACTGTATCCGGATCCTTGCGAATCCAGAAAACGCTGTCTCATGATCCATATCCTTTGTAATGTGTCTTCTTCGAGCAGCAATTCCTCCCGCCGTGTACTGGAACGTTCAATGTCGAACGCGGGGAATATACGGCGCTCTTGGAATTTGCGACTCAGATGGAGTTCCATGTTGCCGGTGCCTTTGAACTCTTCGTAAATCATATCATCCATCCGGCTGCCGGTATCAATCAGACAAGTGGCGACGATAGTGAGGCTTCCACCATCCTCGATGTTGCGTGCTGCGCCGAAAAAATGTTTCGGTGGGTAGAGTGCCGCGGGATCGAGTCCACCAGAGAGGGTGCGACCACTGGGCTGCACCACTAGGTTGTAAGCGCGTGAGAGACGCGTGATACTATCGAGAAGAATGACGACGTCTCGTCCGTCCTCCACCAGCCGCTTGGCTCGGGCCAGAGCAACCTCTGCTACCCGCGCGTGGCTTTTCACTGGCTCATCAAAGGTCGAACTGATGACTTCGGCATCGACTGAACGATCCATATCGGTGACCTCTTCAGGGCGCTCGCCGATGAGGACGACCATCAGATGTACTTCGGGATGACTGGATGAGATGCCATTGGCTATTCGTTTGAGAACGGTGGTCTTGCCAGCCTTGGGTGGCGATACAATGAGCCCGCGCTGCCCTTTACCAATCGGAACAATCATGCTTAACAGCCGCATTGTCAAATTGCCCGATGTTTCCAGCATGAAACGTTCATCAGGAAAGATCGGTGTCTGCGACTCGAAATATGGTCGTTTTTTGGCCGCCTCTGGGTCTATGCCATTTACGGCCTCTACCCGCAAGAGGCTAAAATATTTTTCATTCTCCTTTGGTGGTCGAACTTGGCCCACGACCATATCGCCGGTGCGCAATCCAAAGCGTCGGATCTGAGATTGGGAGACGTAGACATCTTCACGGCCTGGCTTGTACTGAGCACCGCGTAGATAGCCCTTGCTATCATCAACAATGTCCAGTACGCCACCACCGAATCTTAGACCCTCTCTTTCTGCTTTGGCCCGTAGCAATCGCAGGATCAGATCTTCTTTTTTCAATCGAGTATAGCCCGAGATTTCCCACTCTTTGGCCAACTCGCGCAACTCGGGCAGTCTCCTGGTCTCCAGGCTAGCCATATCGATTTCATTCGCGTTATTTTTCTCGGTCATTTCTATACCCTCAGCATAGTTTACTTGTTTGTCCTTATTCATCGTAGCGAGAAATGAATTCCTTTGCTTTATCTACCAAATCTCGATTGCCGATGAATAGAGGGACACGTTGGTGCAAACTCTCAGGTTGCATATCGAGGATCCTATGATGCCCATTTGAAGCGTGGCCTCCCGCTTGTTCAATGACAAAAGCTAGCGGAGTCGCTTCGTAGAGCAAGCGAAGCTTGCCACTAGATTTTTTACTGTCTGCGGGATAACAAAAGATGCCTCCAGCCAACAAATTGCGATGAAAATCTGCCACGAGGGAGCCGATATAGCGACACGAAAGCGGTTCGCGAGGATAATCTGGATCCATTCCTCGCAACCAGTGTATGAACTTTTTTGTACCCGCACTCCAATACTGCTCATATCCTTGGTTGACACTATAGTACTTTGGTTTGTCTGGAACACGAATGTTTGGATGAGAGAGCAAAAATTCTCCCAAGGCAGGGTCAAGCGTGAACCCATGCACACCTTGCCCGGTCGTATAAACTAGCACTGTGCTTGAACCAAAGATCACATAGCCTGCTGCAACTAGATGTGTCCCTTTCTGAAGGCAATCCGCCAGTGTGCCTGGTCCGCCTTCGCTTAATCGGCGGTAGATGCCAAAAATGGTGCCGATACTGATATTGGCGTCGATATTTGAAGATCCATCAAGAGGATCAAAGACGAGGACATATTT
This sequence comes from Chloroflexota bacterium, assembly GCA_024232355.1. Next base: position 58,823 of record JAAEPW010001230.1, read on the forward strand.
GCCAGTGTCGTATTCTTTTGATATAGGGATGATGTCTTCATGTTCTTCTGAGGCCATCACTGCCAGCCGACCAGTGAAACTATTCATTCGCACGATTGTCTGGTCGGCGAAAACGTCCAATTTCATCTGTTGTTCATCTTGAACATTCACTTTACCGGCCAAGCCTAGGATTTCAACCAATCCGGCGCGAGTGGTCTCCCGAGCAATGATTTTTGCCGCCAGAGCCATGTCGTACAATAGACTGGAGAGCGCACCTGTCGCTTTGGGATAACGTCTTTGTTGGTCGATGATATGTCGTTCAATCGTGACGATTTGTTCGTGCATACTTTTCCTACTCCGAGATGGCCCCAAGGTGACCCGCTAGGAGTTGTTAGTCGAGATACCACACCCAGCGAGTGCCCCGAATCTCTCGAATAATATCAGTGGTTGAAAGAATGCCTAACGGTTTGCCATCCTCACTCACCACCAACAGACGGTGAATTTTGCTCTCTAGTAGTTTTTGAGATGCTTCTCCTATTGTAGCGTCCTCCGAGATATTGATTACTGTAGAAGTCATCACGTCGCGTGCCTGGATAGTTGATAGATTTTCCCCGTAATGGGCAATGATATCAATATGAGACACTACACCAACCGGTGGTTCTCCTTCTCGCTCGGTTACCATGACGGCGTGTACTTCTGTGTCGGCCATCACTCTCACTACCTCCTGGAGGGGAGAATCAGGTTTGCACAAGATAACACCCTTGTGATATATGTCGCGTACATGTTGCTCTTTGTCCATAGATTTTGCTCCTTGTGATGTCAAAGTACAAATAATGACAAATAATAATAACCGATTACGGCCGCCCACAGGATGCTGTCTACGCGATCCAAAACCCCTCCGTGTCCGGGAATCAGTTTGCTACTGTCTTTTGCGCCCGCGTACCGTTTGATCATCGAGATAGCCAAGTCACCTATTGGAGCAAAGATAGCAACCAACAGGCCCAAGACCAAGCCGTGTGCGGTTCCCAGATGCCAGAGCGAGGCCAGTAATGCTGTTACCAATGCACCTACGATTATTCCTCCAATATACCCTTCCCATGTTTTTCCAGGGCTTATGGCAGGTGCTAGTTTGTGCTTGCCCCAAGCTCGTCCGATAAAGTATGCACCGCTGTCGGCAAACATGATGGAAAGTATTGTGGTCAGTGTCCACCAAAGGCCGTTGGGGAAGTCTCGTCGTAGCCCGATCAAGCAGGCCCCACATATCCCCAGATATAGGCCTCCTGTTACGGTCAACGCCCAATCTGGTACGGGTGACTCTTGCTGGTGAAACAGATGCCATGCTAAGGATCCCAATATAATCAATATCATACCGGGTCGTGACAGTTCCAATGTTGGGGCATAAGCATCCAACAGCAATATCCACACCATCCCAATCCCAAAAACGAGTGCAGGGTGAAAGCCTTTACGGGCCACCAATTGGCAAAACTCAAATTCGGCCAGAGTCAGCAATACCACCAGTAGGATGAAGAATGACAATTCCCCCTGGTGGATGCAACCGATGACAATCGGGAGCAGGACAATAGCTGTGAGTGCGCGTGTACGTAGCACAGGTCAAGAAGTATTAGAGAGTAATATTTGGCACGCAGAGTACCGTGCCAGTAACAAAGGTTCTAGAGTTGCCTATTTGCATAGGCGATTCACTGGGACACCAGGCCAAAACGACGCTCACGTTGGTTGTAATTTACCAAGGCTTGATAGAGTTCATCTTTGCCAAAGTCAGGCCACAGAGTAGGGGTCACGTAAAACTCGGAATACGCTCCCTGCCAGATGAGAAAGTTGCTAACTCGCATTTCTCCACTGGTACGAATGATCATATCGGGATCAGGTAGCTTGGATGTATAGAGATAATGGCTAATGAGCGAGTCGTCTACTTGTTCTACAGATACACCATCCGCGATAATACGGCGTACTGCGTGAACCAACTCGGATCGTCCACCATAGTCGAAAGCCACGTTAAGAATCAGTTGTTGATTATTCTTTGTCATTTTAATGGCATCCAAGACTTTTTGTTGTAGCCTTGGGGCAAGACGATCCAGTCGGCCAAGGTGATGCAATTGGACACCCTCTTTGTGCAATTCAGCCAGTTCCCGGTCAATCATCCGCTCAAAGATAGCCAATAGGGCTTTGATCTCAGTCTCAGGCCGCCCCCAGTTCTCGGTCGAAAAGGCGTAAATAGTTAAAATCTGTACACCAAACTTGACTGCCGCTCGCAATACATTGCGCAAGGCTTCTGTCCCTGCACGATGCCCTGCTGCTCTTGGCAATCCTCGTGCCTGAGCCCAGCGGCCGTTACCATCCATAATGATGCCAATGTGCTGGGGTACCCGTTCTTGAGGTGGGTACTGATCATTCTGTATTTGAGGGGACATAATTGTAGGCTAATACGGTAGGCTAATTCAAGGTGATATGCGAGAAATTCCGTTAATTTTCTGTGACCTCTCGCTGTTTGCGGTCACTGATATCGTCCATTTGCTTAATAAAGCGATCTGTGAGAGCCTGAACATCATCTTTGCCACGGTAGAAATCGTCTTCAGGAATAAGTTTTTCCTTCTCAAATTCGCGTAGATCATCTACTGTGTCTCGGCGAATATTTCGCAGTGACACTTTTCCTTCCTCTACACGTTGCCGCACCATCTTGGCCAGTTCTTTACGTCGTTCTTCGGTCAGACGTGGGATTGGGAGCCGAATAATTCTGCCATCATTGGAAGGCGTAAGACCCAGTTCGGATTTGAGGATCGCTCGCTCAATGTCGGGCAGCGATCCAGGATCATAAGGTCGAATAGTGAGCAATTGGGGTTCTGGAGCTCCAATGACGGCCAATTGCTTGAGAGGCGTTGGTGTACCATAGTATTCCACCATTACCCGTTCTACCAGCGCCGGTGAGGCTCTGCCAGTGCGAATAGTGCGTAAATCGATCTCTAATGCCTCGACAGTTTTACGCATACGATTTTCTACGTCATGAAGCAATTCTTTGATCATCTTTAATCTCAGTTTTGTGGCAATTTTCTTTTGAGACGTTCTCTAGCGATGGCGTCTTGTATGTTATCTAGAAACTAGTGTTCCGATAGATTCTCCCACTACGGCTTGCTCTAAACTGTGGGGTTGCCATAGGTTAAGCACGAGGATAGGCAGGTCATTTTCCATGCACAATGAGATCGCCGTGGCATCCATCACACCTACTCGTAGTTCGAGTGCCTGCATATAGTTCAAAGTGTCGAATCGCTCAGCATTAGGATTCTCATGCGGGTCCTCATTATAGACGCCGTCCACTTTGGTTGCCTTGATCAGCAAGTCAGCGTCGACTTCCATCGCCCTGAGCGCTGCCGCTGTATCGGTGGTGAAATACGGGTTACCCGTACCACCACCGATGATGACAACGCGGCCTTTCTCTAGATGTCGTATTGCACGTAAGCGGATATAGGGTTCGGCAATGGCTCTCATTTCAATAGAAGTTTGAACCCGGGTAGTAATCCCCATACGCTCCAGCGCATCGGCTAATGCTAGGGCATTCATTACTGTTGCCAGCATACCCATATGATCTGCCGTGGCGCGGTCCATCCCATGTACGAGACCATCTCGACCGCGCCAGATGTTACCTGCGCCCAAAACGATGACGACTTCTACTTCCAAGTTGCGCACGGCCAACACTTTGGCCGCAATCTCTTCTGCTATGTGAGGGCTAATACCATATCCCCCCGGACTGGCCAGTGATTCTCCACCCAGTTTGAGCAAGACCCGTTTGTACTTGGCTACAGACATATTGTTTGCCTTACGGAATCTGTCAGTTACTCTAACTCTTCGCCCAGTTCGTAGCGCACAAAGCGACGTAAAACGATCTTTTCGCCCAGTTTGGCGAGAACGTCTTCAACTAGATCTTTTATGGTTTTATCTTCGTCTTTGACAAAGGGTTGTTCCATCAGGCAAACCTGTTCGTAGAATTTGGTCAGTTTTCCCTCAACGATACGATCTAAAATGTGTTCGGGCTTACCTTCTTCTAAAGCCTGAGCACGGAAGGCAGTTCTCTCTTTTTCTCTTACTTCCTCAGGTATGTCTTCTTGAGCGAGATAGCGTGGCGCTGCAAAGGCGATGTGAAGTGCCACATCATGAGCCAATGCCTTAAAATCGTCTGTGCGAGCGACAAAATCGGTCTCGCAATTCAATTCTAGCATCACGGCGACGCGATTGCCCGGATGAGCGTATATTTCCACAAGGCCTTCAAGTGCTTGACGATCTTCTCGTTCGGCAGCTGCAGCTAATCCTTTTTCACGCAGGCTAGTTACTGCAGCCTCAAAATCGCCGTTACAGGCTTCCAATGTCTTGCGACAGTCCAACACACCAGCGCCAGTCTCCTGACGCAGTTCTTTAACCATTTGGGTGGTGATTTCCAAGTCTTGTTCTCCTTACTCTAAAATCTTGTAAAGTACCCGCCACAGAGGAACTAGACCTCTTCCGTTGCCTCTACATTTTCTTGTGCAACGGCTGGTGGTATATCTTCTACTGTTACGTCAGTTGCTGGTTCATTTAGAGCCTCGGTAGGTTCGGTCTGTTCTTGAGACTCTTCAACGATGCCCTCAGGTTCAATTGATTCATCTGCCAACGTCGCATCTGTAGCAGGTACTATTTCTTCTTCCTGCTCATCAAATGTTAATTCCTTTAGACGGGCCAGAGTGGCGGCGCTGAGATATTTTTCGTCCTCAATGCTGATTTCTTCACTCTCAAGAGCCTGTTCTGGCTCGTAAGCTTTTCGCTGGGCCACTCCTTCCAGTACAGCATCGGCAAATATTGAGGTGAGCAACTTGATCGCACGGATTGCATCGTCGTTGGCCGGAATTACGTAATCAATTGGGTCGGGATTACAATTGGTGTCAACAATAGCTAGGATGGGAATGCCCAGTTTGTTGGCCTCTGCAACCGCAGTGGTTTCCCGCCGTACGTCCGCAACAAAGAGCAAGTCAGGGAGGTCTCGCATTTCTCTGATCCCCCCCAACCGGTTGTTAAGTTTCTCGATCTGACGTTGTAGACCAAGGGCCTCTTTCTTTGTCAGACGCTCAAAGTCACCCCGATCACGGCGCGCTTCCAAGTTGAGCAAGTAATCAATGCGCTGCCGGATGGTGCGCCAGTTGGTCAGTGTGCCGCCTAACCAGCGCTGATTGACGTGGGGCATCGCGCAACGTTGTGCCTCTTGGGCAATAGTTTCCTGAGCCTGTCGCTTGGTGCCCACAAAAAGTATTGTGCCCCCAGAACCCACAGTATCCCGAACCAACTTGTAGTACTTGTTAAGTGCAGCAATAGTTTGCTGCAAATCTATGATGTGCACCCCATTGCGCTCTGTAAAGATGTATGATTTCATCTTTGGATTCCAGCGCCGGGTACGATGACCGAAGTGCACTCCCGTTTCTAGGAGTGCTTTCATGGAAACAACAGCCATAGAGGAACCTCCTTAATATGTTATTATCCTCCGCTTCCGTCAGCCCGCCGAGAAACCGGGACGGCTGTTTGCCCGGCACACTCTCTTTGGTCAGGAAACGTGTGAATTCTGCTATGATTGTACCATAAAGTGGGATTTGGGCAAATTCGTGCTATGCCTCTATTTACTTTTTTTTGGCTCTTGAGGTGCTTGGAAGCAATAACCCACTCGGCGAATAGTGCGCAGGTAGACTGGTGACTTGTGGTTGTCTTCAATGGCTATGCGCACCCAGTGGATGTGAACGTCGAGGGTGCGTGTATCTCCCATGTATTCGGTGTCCCACACCTGTTTCATCAGGTAGGCTCGGGTTAAAATTTCCCCCGGATGTCGTAGAAAAACCTCGAGGAGAGAGGCTTGCTTGGGAGTGAGATGAGTTTCGCGATCACCTCGGACCACACATCGCTGCTTGATGTTAAGCGTTACGTCGCCAGCTTGAAGCAGATCATCATCTGGAGCAGGTAATAGTCTGACTACTCGGTTCGTCAGTTTTTTGGCAGAAAAGGGATAACGGAGATGGGCACGTGCACCTATACTGCGATCAATCTTTGCTCCCTCTGGCAGCAACATCAGGACTGGAATGTCAAGGGCTGTATCTCGCAGCGTTTTGCAGAAACGACGACAACTGAAACGCAATGAGGGAGAGTCCAACACGATCACGGCTGGTTGAACCTCTTGCACCTTGGCAAGAGCATCTCTGCGTGTACGTGCTGTAACGACATGTTGGCCCTGACCGTTCAGGACAGGTGCCAAATATTCTGTCGTTGGTTTTCTGCCTTCCACAAGCAGAATAGTGTTGGTTTGTATCAACTAGTGAACTCCCCCTGGTTCATTGTCATTTGTACTGTAACTTGTAACACTAAATAGATTATACTCGATCCCTTGGGCAAGGGCAAATCTGATAAACAAGAAAATCTTGGATTGATGCACCAAGCGGTATACTCGCATATATGGTGATTGCACGAGACTCCCTAACTGGCTAGATATCACTTGATTGTGGTGGAGGCGCATCATTGATCGACAAGAGAGCCACTCGACGTACGGCATGCTGTTTAAGCAAAGCACGCATAGTCTTGAGTGGGTCGCAATGTAAGCGATGGAGCAAGCGACGCGGCGCCTCGGCTTTCTCTAGCCGCAGCCGATTCTTACGATACTCATCTAGAGGTATCTGCCGGATTTGCTCTAATAATTCCTCTTGGCTTTCAGCCAGAAACAAAACCTGATGCTGCCCAAAGTCTCGCAGTTCACGTGTGGATTTCCGGCCACTGATACGGTGTTGATGGCAACGAATCCGCCCAAACAGAGGCTCCAACATCAGGTTATCTGAGTGTAAACCTGAGATATCGTAACAGGACAACAAATCGGAGCCATAATTGTCAAGTGCCTTGCCGTTCGGCAAAAGACGAGTATAATGAGGGAGCTATTCGTAAGGAGGCTAGGCTATGTTTGTACGAGATTGTATGACGCTCAACCCCATCACTGTTCGACCAGATAGCGATCCACTGGCGGCTGTGTCTTTGATCAAGTGCGGTGATTTTCGGCGTTTACCAGTTGTAGATACAGAAGGTAAATTGGTTGGGATTGTAACTCACAATGACCTGGAAGTGTTTCTATCCAAAGCCGAGTCTCCTGGTATCATCAGACGGCAACATCGCGTGGCACAGGTGATGAGTCAGGATGTGATGATGGTGCCCTCCGACTGTCCCCTGGAAGAGGCCGCTAGCTTGATGGTGGAACACAAAATCGGCAGTCTGCCAGTGGTGGAGGATGAACGGGTTATTGGTATAATCACCGAGACTGATATTTTTAGACAGTTTGCGGCTGTACTAGGAGGGGGGACCGACTCGCTCAGATTGACGCTTCAGGTGCCCAATGTTCCCGGTCAATTGGCCGAGTTGTCCAGTCGCATCGCACAAACAGGCGGTAACATCTCCTCTGTAGTTGCCTACGATGCTGACCAACCCGAGCGAATCAACATCACACTTCGGGTAGAAGGAATTGAGCAGGAGACAGTGCTAGAGGCTATATCGGACCAATTCCAGCTCAATGTGCTTCATATGTGGGATGGTGCCGATAAGTAAGAATAGTCTGTTTTGCTCAGGAACTGTTCAAGAATGATCGTACATTCTGATACGTATTTCCCAAGTATCTGCTGTATCTGAACAACGTTTATACCATCAATGTTTTGACTCGTTCTTTTTCCATTGGCTCGACTGTCAGGATCTGTGGCTCGTCCTGCTTTTGCTGACTAGTGGCATCGCGCATCACGACGCGTACAGCCGGCTCGTTGTTGCCGTCAGAATACCCCGCAGTAATCCGCGCCGCTAATTCGACATCCGCTTGCAATGGTTTACCGGGTACCAAAGTCGTTGGACCAGGATGATCCATAGTCGTGAGCAAAACACCTTTTACGTTGCAATTCTCCAGGTAGTCATTTTCTCGCTCGTGTCGCCCAACGATCACTTTACATCCAGAGATTAGGCGTATATGTCGTCCTACCGCCAAAAGCTGTACTTGATCCAAAGCTATTGCCGCGGCTCCATCGTGGGTCAGAAAATCGTTCAAACGACGTGAGTAGGTCTTGTCAATCAAATAACAACAACCACCGGAGGGTTGTGTATAGTCGGTGATGCCAAATTGCTCTGCCAGAGCAATTTGTGGTTTGCGCCCTCTTCCATTGATAGCGTACAGTTTCTCTCGATTTACCCAACCTCGTTCTTCGGGCACAGTTGTCTTGAGGAGTTTTGCAGAGAGAGGACGAAGCAGATAGCCTCTCAAACCGCTTTCACGTTCGACGGTGTTGAGACTGGGGCGCATCTGGCTTTTGGGTCGCTGTCCGACCACTTCACCCGTAAAGACAAAATGATAACCATGCTCCTTCATCCACATCTTTGCCTGACGAAGTAAAAAAATGCGACAATCCACACAGGGGTTCATCCCCGAACCATATCCATAGCGGGGATTAAGTACCAAGGGTAGGTATTCGTCAGAAACGTCGATCACCTGTAGATCAACTCCCAGCGTTGTGGCTGCCCATTCTGCATCAAAACGCATAGCAGGCCCGCGTCCAGCCAAGCGGCTTCGCTCCACGTAGGAAAATGTAGTGCGAAAGTGCAGCGCGGTGACCTCGATGTTCTGTTCGAGCATGACCCGGATGGCCAAAGTGCTATCAAGTCCACCCGAAAGCATACCCACTGCCTTGATCCGTTCTTTTTTCTTCATTAATACTCCATTCATTGAAGGGGAGCATACCACGAGATTAAAGGATCGTCAACTTGTTGTTCGGTACAAACGTCAGAGTGAATCGGGGAAGGATGACACTAACAGTCGAACAGTGGCTTGGTTATACTAGTGGCGATTATGGGGGCAAGTTAGGAAATGGCACCAACGCGATTATTAATTATTGACGACCATGATGTTGTGCGCGAGGCACTTGAGGCTCGGTTGCAAACTACAACCAGGGTCGAGATTGTTGGCTGCACTGGGTGCTGGCGAACTGGTTTGCGAGATGCAGTGAGATTGAAACCTGACGTTGTGCTGTTAGAGACCAAGCGGTCAGACGGACAAGGGCTCGAAATGTTGCATAACCTGGCAAAAGAGTGTCCTAACACCAGTATCGTTATTCTTACCTCTTATCTTGATGCCGAAGAGCAGGCTGAGGCTCATCGTGTAGGCGTTATGCGTTATATTCTCAAGGACATTGACACATCTCAATTGGTACATGAAATTCAACTCTCTGTGCGCCCCCAAGCGATGATCTAGGCGTGTCACGCATCTCGTGACACTATGCCACTGTTAACCTCTATTTGATAATTGTTCGATACGATGTTCCCTTTCATCAGTCAGTGATGATACTAGCACTCCTCTTCGCACGCTTGCCTGTGTCATACTCTGGTTGCTGTCCTTGCACGGGTTTGATCTTTGGTGATAATCCTCTCTTTTTCTTGCTTTGCTTCCGTTGCATACTGCTCATATACCGTTTGTCACGTCAATTCCTCGAATCGCTTTCTAACTAAATTGCCTGACTTGTTTTGGTCAATTATCCTATCGTTGATAGAAATATCTCTGTTTTTGCTATTGACAATTTATTCACATTATGGTATTATAGTACTAGACTACTATAGTTATAGAGTAGAGAGGTGTGATAGGATGACAACTAATACGGAACTGGTTATCTTGAGCCTTGTTGCTGAGAAACCTCGTCATGGATATGAGATCGAGCAAGTGATTGAGGAACGCGGCATGCGAGACTGGACCGAGATTGGCTTTTCTTCCATCTATTACCTGCTCAAAAAGCTTGAGCAAGCTGAACTGATAAAAGGACAATTGAAGGAGGCTGAGCGCGGTCCAGCGCGCAAGGTTTACCAGCCGACGCCAGTGGGATACAAAGTGTTGTGCGATGGTGTGCTTGAAGCACTTTCCACACCCCACCGCTGCTACTCACCGCTGCAACTGGGGTTGGCCAATCTGCCCATTATTGCACCCGCCGAGGTGTTAACCGCGTTGAGCCTCTACCAGGATGGGTTAATTGCTAGACTAGAGCATGTGCGGGTGCGTTGGGAATCTCAACGTCCACTACCTTACTTTGTGGATGCTATGTTTGAGCATACCATCGCTATGGGCGAGGCAGAACTCGGATGGTTGGAGAAATTCATTAAACAAGTGGAGGAACAAAATGGAAAAGACTGATTTCAGGAAAGAATTGAAGCATTTGTACAAGCCCTCGACCAAGGCGTTCGCGGTCGTTGATGTACCGTCGATGCAGTTTCTGATGGTCGACGGGCACGGTGACCCAAACACGGCACAGGAATACAAGGATGCTATTGAGACGCTGTATCCCGTAGCCTACAAGCTCAAGTTTATGAGCAAGAAAGAGTTGGAAAGGGATTACGTCGTCATGTCTCTAGAAGGACTGTGGTGGGCGGAAGATATGGAGACGTTCACAACCAGGGAAAAAAGCGCCTGGGATTGGACAATGATGATTATGCAACCCGAGTGGATTACCCAGGAGATGTTTGAAGCGGCAGTAAAGCAGGTGGAGAAAAAAGCTCTACCCTCGCTTTCCAAGATGCGTTTGGAGACGTACTATGAGGGTCTTGCGGTACAGATTATGCACATTGGTTCGTACGACGACGAGGGGCCAACGTTGCATCGTCTGCACCATGAATTCATTCCCCAAAACGGTTTCGAGATGTCAGGCAAGCATCACGAGATCTATTTGAGTGACGTTCGCAGAGTCGCGCCGGAAAAGCTCAAGACCGTACTTCGGCAGCCGGTCAAGAAAGTTTGATAGGAGATAAAGAAATGGATGTGAAAAAGATCATCATTATCGCAGTCATAGTTCTAGTTGTGTTGGTCGTCAGTGCGGGAGTGTACTTTTGGTATTTGATGAGAAAACCACTGTACAAACCAGGGATGGTTCGCGCGGGCAAGAACCTTCGTGCCCCGTTGACACCGCCAGAGCAAGTAGACGGCGATAGCTTTTGGAGGGTTGAAGAGGACATTGAATTGTATCACTTTGCTGTGGGCGGGGGGCGAAATGTCTTGATCGTCCACGGCGGGCCGGGATTTCCAAATCGTGAGCCTTGGCCGGGATTGGAATCGCTTACAGGTGATTACGAGTTCCACTATTATGACCAGCGGGGATGTGGCAAGTCCACCAGGCCCATAGACACGTTCTCTTCTACCAACTATTATGAAAACATGACCACATTGGATAAAACGCTGGGTCTGGGCGCTCAGATTGCCGACATTGAAAGAATACGCCATATCCTTGGGGATGAAAAGCTCATCATCATCGGGCACTCGTGGGGTGGGTTTATGGCCTCGTTGTATGCGGCCGAGTTTCCCGAGCACGTTGAAGCGTTGATCCTGATTGCTCCCGCAGACGTCCTCGTGATGTCTCAAGATCAAGGTGGGGGACTCTTTGAAGAGGTCAGGAAACGTCTACCAGAAAATATGAAAGCGGATTTTGACGCTTACTTGGAAGACTATCTTGACTATCAGAATATTTTCACCAAGTCCGAAGCTGACTTGGTAGCGTCAAACAACGAGTTTGGCAGGTACTTTGTGGCCGCAATTGAGGCTGAAGCATCAGAACAGGGCGAACAAGGTGATGCGGGTGGTTGGATGGTCCACGCGATGTACTTTAGTATGGGGTTGCAACACGATTACCGCGATGCAGTGAAGGATGTGACAGTACCGGTGTTCGTTATCCACGGGGCCGATGATTTTCAGACGGAGCAGGTCAGTTATATCTATGTAGATGCCTTTCCCAACGCCAGGTTTCACGTCATAGAGAACGCGGGACACGCGTCCTTTAGCGATCAGCCAAAGGAATTTGCAACCGTGACAAACGATTTCTTGAGTGAACTACGATGACAAGGAGTATGGGCATGAAACTGATTGAACTACCGCACAAAGTTTGCGGGATGACCTGTATGATCAATGGCTTGGAAGATCTGTACGAGCAAAAGACTGGTGTTCGATTGCCCGATTGGCTCCTGCTTCACACAAGTGGCTTGCTTGGGTTTGTTTATATCAAGAACAAGAATGCGCCTACACCACGCATGGTTTTCTGGGGGATGCAGATAGCCAAATATCAGTACGAGGCGCTGGCGGACGTCGTCGGGTTCACATGGCAGATGGCGGAAAACCGCAGCTTTCCATTCACGCTCAAGGGAGCTAAAAAATCCATTGACCAGGGCACGCCGGCTCTCTTGGGCGCGCTCGATATGTATCACCTGCCCTATTACGAAAAGTTCTACCACAATTTTCACATACCCATTCATCACGTTCTGATGGTGGGCTACGACGATGCGCGGGAGGTTGTGCTGGTACTAGATTGCGACCGTGCCGAGGTACAGGTGATTCCCTACACTAACCTGGAATTGGCTTGGGATGTGACCATCCCCGGTATGGGCAAAAAGAATACATTTTACACTTTTGAGTTCAACGGCCAGGTGGCGGATGTTGAAACCATCGCCCGTAAGGGACTGCGGAAACGGGCAACCGAGATGCTCGCACCACCAGCTAGTATGTTTGGTATCAAGGGAATGCGCAAGTTGGTTCGCGAGTTGCCGCGCTGGTCGGAGCAGCTCGACGCGAAACAGTTTGATATCTCCATACGTCATCTGGTCGAGTACACTGGTTTTCCGCCCATTCCCCCGAATCGTCTCACGGGCTATGACGATGCGCCGGATAACCACGCTGGAGGACGGGACGTGTTTGCTGGTTTGTTACGTCGGCTGGCGCGAGAGTATGATGAGCCTGTGTGGATCGAGGCGGCCACTTTGTTCGACCAATCGGGACAAGTGTTGGTCGAGTTGACGGATATGATGGTAGATTACATTCTGGGCGAGCGCAACACGCTCAAGCCTGCCTCAGAGTTGCTTACAGAGATAGCAGACCTGGAAGAACGGGCATTCTGTGCGATTCGTGATGCATGAGAAGACACGAGCAACAAATGCCATTACAAGCAAGCAAGGAGAAGAGAAATGACACTCGAACCATTGGACGGATTCAAATCACTGGAAACGCATCACTGCGTTACTGGTTCGATGCGCCACGTCTACCTCTACAACGACCATGACGTCAGTGAGGATATGTTGCTGGGGATAGGCGCGGGGGTAGGTTTCAATTATTGGCATTACAAAGGGCAGCTCCCCTTTATGGGGGGGCGGGCCAACATCGAACGGCCAAAGGTGGTGGGACAAGTAAAGACCACCGGGCAGCGTACTGGTGTGGAGATCGAGTCGCACACCACCTCCAGCGCGCGCAAGGCCAAGAAGGCGTTCCTGGAGATGATCGGCGCAGGCCAGCCTGTGATGGTCCAGTGCGATATGGGCTTTTTGCCCTACTTTGATTTTGGCGGCGCGGACTTTCACTTTGGCTGGCACCTTGTGGTCGTCTGCGGATACGATCCAGAGACAGAACAGGTGCTCATCGCCGACCGTGACGCGGAACTGCATCTGATTTCGATGGAGGATCTGGAGAAAGCGCGTGGCTCCACCTACAAGCCCTTTCCACCCCAACACAAGTGGTACACTTTTGATTTCAGCCAGAAGCGGCAGCCGACTGCCGACGAGGTACGCCAGGCCATCGCCGAACAGGTGCAAATGACGCTGGAGCCACCCATCAGCAACATCGGTGTCAAGGGCATTCGCAAGGCGGCCAAGATGATCCTAGAATGGCCGAACTCGCTGGATACGGACATGTTGCGCCTGGCGCTCTTTAATGCTCACATCTTTATCAACGCGGATGGCGGCACCGGCGGCGGTATCTTTCGCTACATGTTCGGCCGTTTCTTGCGCGAGGCGGCAGATATCACAAAAGATACGCGCCTGAACGAGAGCGCCGACGAATTCCAACACATTGGCGACGAGTGGGAATTGTTGGGCAAGTGGTTTCTCCAGGTGTCCGAAGCGCCCGACCCGGCCTCGCTTCTAAGTGAGTGTGCGGTGTCGCTCAATGCTCTGGCCGAGTTGGAGGATGCAGCGTGGACGCGGTTGCGTCAGAGGTGAGCTTGATGATTGAATCGGATAGCTGTTAGCCGAGGAAGAAGCGATGAAATCCATCTCTCTATCGAAAGAGTGACAGATTTACAAGATCAAGCATTTCGCTTGATACGCGATGCGTGATTCATTGCCTATTGGCCATAAATGTAAAGTGCCCAGGGTGAAAAACCCTGGGCATTGCTCTTGGCATCTTGAAGGGATGTTCCGCCACAATTTACTGTCCATCTCTGCTGAAATTGCTTATCGCTGCTGGTTTGTTAGCTTTTCACGTATCTCTACCAACTCGATAAACTTTTCACTGTCTCCTCCGTGATCGGGATGGTATCTCTTGGCCAATTCTCGAAATCTTGTTTTGATCTCTTTGATACCCGCGTACGGCGGTAACCCTAATAGAGATAATAGTGTTGAATCGTAAACGTCTGCTATTGTCAGCCCTTTTTCTCTATAGTTTTGAAAATAGATCCGATAAAAGTACTCGTCAAAGACTTGTTTTAACTCTTGACGATCCATTTGAGCTAGCTGACTGAGCGGGTACTTGACGGAACGGTCATACTCATTTTTGGTCGAAAAGAACACGTTCCAGATTAATCTTGGGTTTCCGGATGACGGTCGGCCTCCAAACCGAATCTTGATCTCGATCTTTTTTAGCTGACGCAGTTTACGTTTTAGCAGAATCACTGATTGATGCATACGGAATCCTTTTGTGCATACACTGGTTTGCAAAATCGTCAGGCATGGCTAGCAAGAGCAAAAGTCAAGCGTTAGTTTAGTATATCCCCACTCACTACAGAAGTCAAAGTCAAACCGCTTTTGTCATTGTCGTTACCCTTTTTATACCTGTTTGTAACTCGTGCCGAATATAATGATTGGTAATCCTGCAGTGTTTGTGATAGCCATTATTGTGTTTTGGGCAAACATCTATCGAAATGGGCGGGGCGTTTCTTTCAGGTGAACGCTGAATTGCAAGCTCTCTTATTTTGAAACTATTGTCCTATCGACATTGGTGCACGGCATAGCGGGGTTGGCCTAATAAGCTTTTTTTATTTCCTCCTGCGGTGAGGGTCAGAGTGTGGGGACTTTGGCCCTCTCTGCGTTTATGGCAACAACTCTCTAAAAGGCATTGTAGAGCAGACCGCCGTATACGGCCATAGTAAACAGGCTATCGACACCGGCGTAAATCATCACAAAGAGAGCGGCCAACTCGGTCGTGCTGCGATTTGTGTAATGCCAGGCGGCTCCAAGAGCGATAATCGTCGTGATGATGGGCACTCCCAGTTGCAGTGGAAATTCTAACCAAGGGGGTATTATCGGAATCCAAGCGGAGAACGGTACGTAGGTGCGCGCACTAGCAAAGGTGGTCAATTTACCTACCCAGTACGCGCACAAGGCCAATGCTATACTGACGAGTGCCGGGCGGTTCGTCAGATTGTTACGATCCCGCCGGAACCACCAGGCTAGGGCCAACAGCATTGTTGGGGCCGCAAGCCATATCAACGCGGCAAAAGGAAAGAATACTGCCCCTCTCAACAAGCCGAAAAGCGTATTCGAGACTATTCGGACAATATCCCCGCCGGTCAAAGAGCTCAGGGCCTGGCGGATATCGGGGATTGTACTGGCAAAGTAGATATTGTAGCTAGAGGCTTGTTTGTACTCGATCCAGGTCAAGTAGAGTTGTCCGGCCTCGTCGCTGGCGATAGTGGGTGAGAGAGAAGCCTGAGGGTTGTCACTGAGAAGTTGGTAGGCAATGGGCGTGCCATCCTGTAAGAAAAGTGTGCCCACTTGAACGGCGGCATTGTTTTGACGATGTGGAATTTGGGCCTCGAGTGCCAGCACCAATTCCTGTTCGACGGTCCTATTGATGGCTATCTCGAGTGGAGAGACTATTTGGGAGGATCATCCTGACGTCAGTGGCACCCGCTGTCCGGCTGCCAGCCCTTTTTCTGGTAATGCCTCGTATACAAGTTCAGCGGTGCGGGGCACGACGATTGAATTAGGTTCTGATGCTAACCTTGGCTCATTCTGCGGAAAGTACACGTACTTGACATCCGTTTTGTTCACCCCTCTGCCCGACCGGATACCCTCCAACAAAAATAGATAGACGTGTTGTTGGTCGAGGCCGAGCCATGGTCCCTGTAGCTCGCTATCCGAGCGTATATATGGTTCAGCGACTAGGATTTGTTGTTCTGGGACGTAAACAGAACCGGGATAAGCTGCGTAATAGAGTCGAGGTTCGACTGGCCCGTGAGCATAATTGAGCCAGGTTGCGTGCAACCTGCCCTCGTCATCGTACTGTGCTGCGGGATGAATGCCCTCGGCGTCCACAAGCGTGGCTTCTCCGGTTGGGTTCTGGAAAGGCAGCGTGTAGACTCCCGGATTCCTCCTGGTGCCACCATACCATATGGTGATAGAGTTAGAGCGAGCCGCAATATCACAAGAGCCGACTTTTTCCCTCGATAGCAGTGTAGGCTTGGCATGCAGATTCCCTGACGTATCTACCTGGGCTGCGTAAAGGCTTTGATCGTCGATCCAAAAGAGAACGAGCGCTTGCCCATCCCAGTGAATTTGTGCTTGATCTGGTTTGACCAGCACGACATCCAACGTGCGCTCCCAAATGATTTCGGCTTGACGGTTCAACGCGATTATGTGGGGATGATGTCCGTTGGCCTCTTTTCGAGTTGAGAAAAGATAAATGCCTCCCGTATCGTCCAGGGCGATGGAAATTGCTTGATTGATCGATGTGTCGCTGATCAGCTGTGCTCGGCTCCAACCTGGCGCGTTGAGCCACAAGCGATCGACTTGATAACTGCAGGCTGATAGCAAGGGCATCAAGGTCAATAGGACTAAAAACAACTTGGCGCGTAATGATAGTTGCACTTTTTTCACAGAGATTTCCTAGTTTTTTATTTGCTTTCTGCAACCCGCGCAAGCTGTGCACCCGCGACCCGAATCAAATCTTGTGGGTCTAGCTCTAACCCAGCCATCGGATCTCCACTGCTGATGTTGACTCGCTTACAGTCTGCTATCGCCTCGTCAAAGATTACGGGCACACTTTTTGGTAATCCTAGCGGCGCAACTGCGCCCTGAACATATCCCGTGACTGTTTCAATCTCTTTTGCTCTCGCGAATTGCAGCCGCTTCCACCCTTCTCCTAAATGGGCGCGTACCGCTTTGGGATCGAGCCGCGAGTCTCCCAACACGCACGCCATCACGTATTGTTGATGTTTGTCAACGAGCAAGATCGACTTGACCATTTCCTCCCTGACCACGCCGCGCTGTTTGGCCGCTGTCTCTATGGTAAAGACGGGTTCGCTGTGGGGCAAGACACGGTATGCAACCTGAAGCTCGTCGAGTAAGTGCATAATTTTGGTTCTAGTCGTATTCATTCGATTAACCTCCTCGTAATTGTACAAGTACTTGATGTTTGAGACAATTTGCGGCGGGCAGACGAACTTGCCAATCAGAACATAGTGGAGTAGAATCCTCCCCGTTCCCCGCTATTCGACAGGAGGTTGTTCTGTATGCGCATTGAAAAAGCCAATTCAACTGTAGCCAAGGGATGGTACCTGGGTACCTGGGACTCGGATCTGGATATGGCCATCGGATACGCCAACGAGGGCGTCGATGACCCACACTTTCACCAAAGGATGACCGAGATTTACTTGATGGCTCACGGGACGGTCGAGATGCGGATAGAGACAGACACCGTCACTCTTTATGAGGACGATGTCATTGTCATTGATCCGGGAGAGGCGCATACTTTTTTGTCCAGCTCCCCAGATCATTTTCACTTTGTCATCCAAGCCCCAGGCTTGCATGGGGCTGAGGCCAAGGCCGACAAGATCCTGGTGGCCCGGTCGCGCTTGGGGCTTTAGTGAATGGTATTCGCTATCTGGCTAGCCAGGGATTGGACTGCCTCTCACGCCCCACTGTCGTGCTGGGGCCGTGACCGGGATAGATTACCGTCTCATCTGGCAGGGTGAACAGCACGTCGCGGATCGAGCGTTCCAGAATCTCCCAACTGCCGCCGTGGAGGTCGGTGCGCCCTACGCCCATTGCAAAGAGCGTGTCTCCGTCAAAGGCCACGCTCTCTTTTTCTAGGTAGAAAGTCACACTGCCGAGCGAGTGACCGGGCATGTGCAGCACTTGGAAACGAAGCGTGCCAACTTTTAATTCTTGGCCGTGCTCCAACTCTAGGTCCGGCATGGGGCTTTCTTCGACCGGTACGCCAAACATGACGGAACCTCCACGAGCTTGCAGCATGGGCACTTCTTCCGGGTGGAGGGCCAGCGGGGCGTTGGTGGCGGCCACGATCTTGGCGTTGGCTCCCATGTGGTCAAAGTGGCAGTGGGTGTTGAGGACGTAGCGGATGGTCAGATCATTCTCCTCAATGAGCTTGAGGATGCGCTGGGGATGCCCCCCAGGATCGATCACCACTCCCTCTTGCGTCTCCTCGCAACCGACGATGTAACAGTTGGTCTGTGTAATACCGACAGCGACAGAATGTAGTAGCATTTGTGCCTCCTTGTATCGTTTGATGGTTGATTATCTGTTAAACGCGAGGATGATAAAGTTGACCTCGGTTTGAACGCTCTCTATGGTCTTTACATTGTTCCATATCTCGCTGGAACTGTGCCAATAGTTTGGCGTCATCTGGATCAGGTTGACGAGGGCTTTGTTGTCCAGATGTATTTCATACTTGACGATCTGTTCCCCGGTCTGTGTGAATGTTCCTGCAAGTCGCTCGACGGTGTTCTTTTGTTTATTTGGTTCTATGCTCAATGAAAAAAGATTCTGTTCAGATAGGCTCGTCAGGTGGCGCGGGCCGGGAATGACGATGAGCAACAATCCATCTGGGATGATGACCCGGTCGAACTCGGCTGCGTTTCGCGGTGCAAAGATATTTGTCAGTACGTGAACAGCATGGTCAGGGAACAAGAGTTTTTGATTGACGTTGGCGACGACAAAGCGCATTTCCTTGTGCCGTTTGGCGGCCAGCTTGGTGGCCTCCTTGGAGATATCTATGCCAAAGTAACAGACGTTGTCGTGCTCCAGTTGGCCGTCGAGATGATTTTTTAGCCTACCCAGGTAATAGCCCTCGCCGCATCCGACGTCAACGATGCACGTGGGAGAAGGCGCGTCGTTGTGTCTCTGATTTGCCAGATGGGCGCAGACCTGCTCGTTGATCGCGTTGGATAGCGGATCGTAAAAGCCCTGTGCCAAAAAGGTCCTCCGTGCCCTCAGCATGTCCTTGGTGTCCCCCAGGATTTTGGGTTGCTTCCGGCCTGCTAATAGTAGATTGACATAGCCCTCGCGCGCAATGTCGAAAGAATGCGCCTGGGGGCACTTGAGTGTGTTGTCCACTTGAGCGAGTTGCGCTCCGCAGACTGGGCAGATCAAGAGTTCCATTCGTCTTGGCCCTTGGTCTCAGGTGATGGAAGCAATAGCATTGGCAACCCAAGAATATAACATGATCCCAAACCAAAAGACCATATCTAGGTTGATAGATGGTACGCCGGATAACGATAAAGCAAGACTGACTATTCCGATGATGGCCAGTAGAACGGTATACACGACCATAATTATTCGACGTTTTCCAGCAGGAATTCGGGACGTCCCTGATACTGGAACGATTATTATCAAAAACTCGAAAGCCGCTACGTGTAGAGATCCTTTGATCGCATCGTTGCCAGGTAGTATGCCGATAATGAACAGCACCAAGGCGACAACAATACAAGCGCCCACCCAGTTGGAAGCAGTGATTTGATCGTTGGTCAGCGACAGCCGTCCGAGCCTGTTCAGCCGTAGCAGGAGGTTGAACAAAGGGCCAGCGGTCCAGGACAGGAACACGAATGCCCCGTAAAGAAAGAGCAATGGCCTGAGATATGGCGACAGGTTGGGGTTTGTCGTCGAGATTGACAAGACAACCCGGTACGCAAAGTAGGCGCCAAGGACAACGCCCCATCGCGCCCGCGAACTCAGGCGTGACATCCAGAGAAAGTATTGCAGCATGATGCGATAGATGATGTTGCGGGCCTTGAGAGCCTCGACGATGCCGCCTCGCGCCCATGTCGATGCTGGATTCAGGCGTAATGCCTCACGAAAATGTTCCATCGCTTTTTCGTGATCACCGCGATGCAAGAGCGTCCAGCCCTGGTTGGCGTGGCTGAAAGAATTTTCGGGGTCTTTTGCCAAGGCTGTATCAATGGTCAGTCCTGCCTCTTCCTTTCGTCCCAACTTGACGAGCGCCATCGCTCGCAGGTTTGTACACTCGACGTCTTCTGAATCGATGCGCAGACCTTGTTCGGCGGCTGTCAGAGCGTCCTGCCATCTTTTCTTCTTGAGATGGATTCGACTCAGGGTGGCGTAATACATGGCCTTTTCCGGGTCCATACGAATCGCTTTTTGAATGACGGACAGAGCCTCATCGGAGCGATCTCCCTTGTCCAAAGCGAACGCCATAGCAAAATAGCTATACGCCGAATCTGGGTCCAGACCGACCCCATGTTGAGCTTCTCGTATAGCTTCCTCATATCTTGTCTGCGCGATGAGGGTAACCGCCAACAAAGAGTGTGCACGGCCATTGTTTGGATCGAGTGCAAGCTCTTGGCGTAGTTCTTGTTCGGCGGTGTTGAATCGTCCGTGTTCAATGAGTATCCGCGCTCTTGCAAGATGAGCAGTCATGTATTCCTCCCGGATGTTGTCGGCATATTTCGAGCGTACAGGATCGCGTTGCCCCGTTTTCCCTCCGCCGTGATGGCATTCATTTCGCGCAGGCAATAGGCCATTTTCTGCGCCAGCCACCGGGGTTTGGCGATGGCTGCGGCGAGGTCAGACGTGGTGAACGGCTCGGTCAAATCCGATGGCAGCAGCGTGGCTACGTCCGTTGGCGTTTCGAACAAGCGGTTGTCCATCACCCGCAAAAGCCGCCGCTCGTGGGTGACCCAGCCCTTGCGCCGCCAGCCGCGTTTCCCGTCATAGCGGCGGACCTCTTCTTCCTGAATCAGCAGCACGTCCAGAGAAAAGTTGGAGTTTGAGATGAGCTGGGGAAGTCTGACCAGTTCTCCAAAGACATGTTCGAGCGCCCCCCGCTTGGGTGATTTGCGGCGACCTGACTGACCGTTTCCGTCCTTTGCCAGTTTTACGATCCATTTTTCCCACGCGATCGGATAGACCAGCCGCACCGGATGCTGAGCTGTGAGCTTGGTCAGCTTGCGTTTGATGGCGGAAAAGTTTGCCGTCTGAATCTCGATCAGTAGATCGCCCCGGACGATATCTATGACAAAGCCGTCTACGGATACCTCGAATTGGTCGCCTGGTTGCGCGTACCATTTCTTCAAGGCGGCGTGCAAGGGCTTTTCGTTCAGCGTGCCGATGGTTTGCGTTGGTTTTTGTGGTTCTGTAATCATTACTCTAGCAAATAAGGCTCAGGACGCCATTCTCCCCGGACGACTTGATCCTCGATTCCCAGGAAGCGTTCGATTTTCTCTTCCAGGTAGAGGGCGAGTTTTCCGTTTCTGACTGTCAGGAATTTTTCGTGGAGATTGTCTCTGGTTAAGACATACAGGACATAAAAAGTGGTTCTACTACCATGAGCTAACCTGATGTATACCTGTTTGACATTGGTTGAGGCGAGTGCTTTATTGGAAGCGTATGGAAGAGGACCGTGTGCAACTGTTAATTCATTTTGACTGACTTGAACTACTGATCTATTGAACAAGCTTAGCAAGACAAGATAAACTAGTCCAAGGGAAAATAGAGTGACAAGTGTTATTATGCATACGATCTCAGGAGGGATCAATATTGGGTCAGGGCTGAATATCAAGAGTAGTAGAGGAAAAGCAAGCATAAGCGCCAGCGGAGTGAAAAAAATAGCCCAGGCCCTGCCAAGTGTTGGCCATGAAATCCTCAATTCATCTTGCTGATGTTCTATTTTGAGACCGGCAAATTTATTGGGCATGTTTGCCATTTTTTTCTCCTGCCTCAATCTGGTTGATAGAGTATGCCTGACAAATCCTCATAGCGGATGCCAATTCGTTGGAATAACTTGAGGTGAGGTGACAGATCACCGGCCTCTTTCATCTCGTGAGAATCCGTAGCCAGGGCGATTTTGACGCCGTGGGAGAGACATTCTTCGATGAATCGAGCGTCGGGTCCGTTCCAGTGAAAGTTCAACTCGGCGGCGACGTCGCTTTCGGCCAGCCACCGGGCGACGGTTTTGTAGAGGTGGCGGGGGTGCTTGATCTCGGCATGGTACAAAAAGCGAAAGGGATGCGCCAGCACTTGGATCGGGTGTGCCAGTAATTGCTCAACATCACGCAGAAACAGTTTTTCGGTTTGGGATCGTGTCGTGCGACCTCGGTCAAAGTCGTGGATAAAGTGGACCGAGCCGACCAGCAGCTCCCAACCTTCTTTGTCCTCCTCGGCGAGGAGCAGGCTGCCGTCGGCACGAACGTCCAGTTCTAGCCCCAGGCGCACGTAGCCGTCGTGTTGGTCGCGCAGACCTTGGATGAACCTGCGATATTGGGGCATCCGTCCTCGTCCCGTCTTCCAAGATTTTTGTACGAGATCGTCGTCGGTCTGCCACTCCCAACTCCAGGCATCGTCCTCGTCAAAGTAGAGTTGGAATGTGTGCTCGATCAGGCACAGGCCGTGCAAGCCCGAGGTTTTGGATATGGCGATGTTGTTCTGTGCGGTGATGTCGGTGGCACAGTAGGCGTATTCGGTGTGACAATGGGTGTCTACTAGAGACGGTGTGTGTGTTTTGTGCGAGTATTTTTGCATCATGATATGTTTTTCTCCCTGAGGATTATAGCAAAGAGCCTGGCTTTGTCCAACTCTCAAAATGTGTTAAAATGCCCTTTCCACTTGTGCATAATGTGCTAAGGATATTGCAGTTGGAACTTGAGTAGGAGTGAGCGTTGGGACAAGATAAAATCGTTGTTCGGGGTGCGCGAGAGCACAATCTAAAGGATATCACCGTCGAGATTCCGCGTGACAAGATGGTGGTCGTGACCGGGATTTCGGGATCGGGCAAGTCGTCGCTGGCGTTCGACACGATCTATGCCGAGGGGCAGCGGCGCTACGTCGAGAGCTTGTCGGCCTACGCGCGCCAGTTCCTGGGGCAGATGGAAAAGCCGGACGTGGATCAGATCGAGGGGCTTTCTCCGGCGATCTCTATCGACCAGCGTGGCACCTCTCACAATCCCCGCTCGACCGTTGGCACGGTGACCGAGATTTATGACTATTTGAGATTGCTCTATGCTCGCGTCGGCGTGCCCCATTGCCCGCATTGCGGGCGCGAGGTCGCCAAACAGTCGGCTCAACAGATCGTAGAAGGGGTGATGGGGATGTCGCCCGGCACCCGCTTCCAGGTATTGGCGCCGTTGATCAAGGAGCGCAAGGGCCATCACCAGGCGATCTTTGAGGATGTGCGCAAGGCGGGGTTCGTGCGCGTGCGGGTGGATGGTCGCGTGTACGACGTGGATGAGGAGATCGAGCTGGACCGGTACAAAATGCACACCATCGAGGCGGTAGTGGACCGGTTGGTGATTACGGAGGGCGAGGAGGAAAAGGAGAATAGCCTTCACTCGCGCCTCACCGACTCGGTGGAGACAGCGCTCCAGTTGGGCGATGGGGTGGTGATCGTCAACAACGTGTCGACTGACCCACCGGAGGATGTACTTTATTCTGAGTATCTGGCTTGCCCAATCTGTGGCATCAGCTTGCCAGAGATCGAGCCGCGCACCTTTTCCTTTAACCGTCCCCAGGGGGCTTGCCCCGAATGCCAGGGTCTGGGGACGCGGATGGAGCTTGACCCCGAGTTGATCGTTCCCAATCCTGATCAGAGCATCGCGGATGGGGCCGTTCAGGCATGGAACATCCACGATCAGGACGGTTGGTGGTGGCAAATGCTCAAGGCTGCTTGTGAGCACTTTAACGTCCCCACCGACGTACCCTGGCGCGAGTTGAACCACGCACAACAGCACATCGTCTTGCACGGCGGCGGCGATGACCGTATCCGCGTGCGCTATGTCAGCCGGGATGGCAGTGGTCAGAGTTCGTATCTGCAACGCTTTGAGGGCGCGATTCCTCTTTTGCAGCGTCGTTACCGAGAGACGAGTTCGGATTACGTCCGGAGCAAAATCGAGGGCTTTATGACCTCCCGTCCCTGCCTCACGTGCCATGGCGCGCGGCTGCGCCCGGAGGCATTGGCGGTCACGGTGGCGGGCAAGCCGATCAGTGATCTCGCGGACTGGCCGGTGAGTGGATTGCTGGAGTGGGTAGACGAGTTGTCGAGGCTCTTGTCTGAGCAAGAGTCGCTCATCGCCCGCCGTATTCTCAAAGAGGTCCGCGACCGGTTGGGGTTCATGGTCAACGTAGGGTTGGACTATTTGACGTTGGGCCGCACGGCGGCTACATTGGCCGGCGGTGAGGCTCAGCGCATCCGGTTGGCGACGCAGATCGGCTCCCAACTGACGGGAGTGCTTTACGTCCTGGATGAGCCCAGTATCGGCTTGCACCAACGCGACAATGCTCGTCTCATTCGCACATTGCTCGAAATGCGCGACCTGGGCAATACCCTCATCGTGGTTGAGCACGACGAGGCGACGATAAGGGCTGCCGACTGGGTCATCGACCTGGGGCCAGGGGCCGGCGAGCATGGCGGAGAGGTTGTTTGTGTGGGTACAATGGACGACATGATTGCCTGTCCGGAGAGCCTGACGGGAGCCTATCTCTCTGGCCGACGATCCATTCCGGTGCCGTGGGCGCGGCGTGAGGGGAACGGTGACAAGATCATGATCCGGGGCGCGCGCGAGCACAATCTCAAGAACGTGAATGTTCAAGTTCCGCTGGGGAAATTTGTCTGCATCACGGGCGTCTCCGGGTCTGGCAAGTCTACTTTGCTGGTCGAGGTGCTGTACCGGCGGTTGGCCCAAATGCTCCATCACTCCCGGGTGCCCGCCGGAGGGCACGAAGCCGTCGAAGGGGTCGAGTACATCGACAAGATTATCAATATTGATCAATCTTCCATCGGACGCACGCCACGTTCCAACCCGGCGACCTATACCAACATCTTTACTCCCATCCGCGAGCTGTTCGCCGCGTTGCCCGAGTCCAAAATTCGGGGCTACAAGCCGGGGCGTTTCTCGTTCAACGTCAAGGGTGGGCGGTGCGAGGCTTGCCAGGGGCATGGGACGTTGCGCATCGAGATGCAGTTCTTGCCCGACATTTATGTTCCCTGCGACGTCTGTCACGGGCGGCGCTACAACCG
The DNA here is from genome assembly GCA_024232355.1 of Chloroflexota bacterium. The sequence goes on from JAAEPW010001230.1 coordinate 84,114, forward strand.
GGAGACGTTGCAGTTGCGCTATGGCAAACGACAAACTGCCGGGGGCAAGAACATCGCCGAGGTGCTTGATCTGACAGTCAGCGAGGCGATGGAGTTTTTCGCCAACATTCCCAAAATTCAGAACAAGCTCAAAACTTTGCAAGAGGTGGGGCTGGGATACATCCGGTTGGGCCAACCTGCGCCGACGCTTTCGGGCGGCGAAGCGCAGCGAATCAAGCTTTCGCGGGAACTGAGCAAGCGAGCGACGGGGCAGACGCTCTACGTGCTCGATGAGCCAAGCGTCGGGTTGCACGCCGCCGACGTGGACAAACTCGTCTTGGTGCTCAACCGGTTGGTAGATGCGGGTAACACTGTTGTCATCATCGAGCACAACCTTGACATTATCAAGGTAGCCGATTGGATCATTGACTTGGGGCCGGAGGGCGGCGATGCCGGTGGCGAGATCGTGGCCGAGGGAACGCCAGAACAGGTGGTACAGATAGAGACCAGCTACACAGGGCAGTTTTTGCAGCGTGTGTTAGGTGATGCATCGGACGTGAAAACGTAAAACGTGATGATGGTTTTTTATTCTGTGATCTTGATTCCTGCCAAGTATTCTGTAATCTCGTCATAGATAATGTTTCCCTCAATCGTCGCTAGTATAATTGCCTCCTCCAGTGCGGCGATTGCCCGGTCACGGTGCCCCTGTTGCTCGTAAATCTGGCCCAGCGTGTATAGATAGCGAGCTTTCTCCAGATCGTCCTTTGCGCCATCAACTGCTTGTTGCGCCAGTTGCGCGGCCTCGAATAGACGCTCCTGCTCGTATTGGGAAAAGAACCAGGCACGGGCGTTTAACGCTGCCGGGTGAAATGGACCTGTGCTCATCGCGTGGCTCATGTTTGCTTCGACAGCAACCAGATCTCCCCGTGCAGCCTCGGCCATCGCTTGCCCGACGTACGCTTCGACAGAGTGATGGAGTAACAATGATGCCGAGTATGCTTCTTTTGCCTCATCGGGTCTCTGACCGCGCAGTAAAGCTTGGCCTAGCCAGATATATTTGATTGGATCTGTCTCGTCAAGGGTGACGGCCTGACGCAACGCCTCGATCCCCAGTTCGTATTCCCCCCATTCGGCGAGCAGGCGGCCTCTCCAGGCATGAGCGTCAGCCAGGTCTGGATTCAGAATCACTGCTTGGTTCAAGTTTCCCAGAGCCGCGCCCCACTTTTTTAGGTGAAAGCGCGCTTGGCCAAGTCCTGTGTGTGCCTCGGCCAGTGTTTCGCTCATACCAGTGCTGGCAGAAATGGCGAGATTCAAGTCTCCTATCGCGTCGGTGTAAACACCCATCTCTATATAGGCATACGCCCGCTGCAATCGCAGAGAGGGATTTTCTGGTTCATTGGCTATCTGGGTGTCGTAATCCGTCTGGGGTGCGTTGGGTGTGGGGGAGGGCGTAAAAGTGGGTACGGCAGTAGGTGTGGGGGGAGGTGTATCGGTTGGGACCAGAGTTGGCGTTTCGGTTGGGACCAGAGTTGGAGGGATGGCCGTTTCTGTTGGCGTAGGGCCGAATGCTCTCAAAATCTCTTGCGAGTTTAGGGAAAATATAGTTGCCAAGACCCCACAGATGATGGCGGTCAGCATAAACAAAACGATAATGATGAGTCGTTGCGAACGGGTCATTTTCATAGCTAGCACCTCCTATCCCAAGTATAAGGCAAGAAAGTCCCAAAGGCAAATTTTGACAGGATGACAAGGTGAGGATATACTAGAAGGGCGACGAGACAGGGTGGGGGAGTAAATGAGTCTAACAGCGCGCATTCTTGACAGAGCGCATAATCTGGGGTTCGACCTGGTGGGTGTTGCGCTCGTTAATCCTGTCCCACATCTTGATGCCTATCGTTCTTGGATTGCTCAGGGCTATCATGGGGGGATGGGTTATATGGCTCGACCAGACCGAGTAGAGCGACGGAAAGATCCAGGTAAAATCGTGCCTGGTGCACGCTCTGTGATCTGCGTGGGCTTGAATTACTACTCGGATCCTCCGTCTGACCACTTGGAAAGACATTCCTCTTTTGGCCTGATCTCTAATTATGCCTGGGGCATAGATTACCACGATTTGATGACGCCGCGTCTGGAAAGCCTGACTGCTTTTATCGGTGCTGAGATGGGACGCCGAATCACACATCGAACCTATGTGGATACCGGGCCGGTGTTGGAACGTGCGTATGCGGCTCGGGCAGGTTTGGGTTTTATCGGCAAGAATACGTGTCTGATTCATCCCAAGATGGGGTCGTGGCTATTCTTGGGAGAGATTTTGGTAGACGCTGAGCTGGACCCTACGACGGAGCAGACGAATATGAGTTGTGGAACTTGTCGGCGTTGTTTGGATGCCTGTCCGACGGGTGCACTGGTTGCCCCCTATGTGCTGGATGCCCGGCGTTGCATTTCTTATTTGACCATTGAACTAAAGGGGGCTATCCCGCACGAATTTAGGTCATTGATGGGTAGCTGGATCTATGGATGTGACGTCTGCCAGGCAGTTTGTCCCTGGCAGCGATTTGCCCGACCTACCAGAGAACAATCGTTTTGGGCCGATGTGCTGGACCGTGCTGTACCAGCGTTGCTGGATCTGGTAGGGATAGGAGAGGAGTCGTTCCAGCAGCGGTATAAAGATAGCCCTATTTTTCGCATTGGACGGCAGCGGTTGTTGCGTAACACAGCGGTGGCGTTGGGTAATTGGGGAGACGAGCAGGCAACCCCCATGCTGATACGTGCCCTAGCGGATGCAGAGCCATTGCTGCGTGGGCATGCAGCGTGGGCATTAGGTTGCATAGGTGGACAAGCAGCGCAGGATGCGCTGGAGAATAGTTTGCAAGACGAGCAAGATTCCCATGTGCAGCGTGAGATGCAGATGGCTGTGAGTGCGTCATCACGCAGCCATGATGCATAGACCTGATCGTAAAATGAAATTTGGAAGGTTTTTGGAAGGTCAACGACCCATTTTGTAAGGCGATTGGAAGGTCGAGAGGTTATAATATTAGAATGCGGTGATGAATGCCTGCTGTTAACCACTCCAAAAGCTGCTGGATTGTGGTTTGGCTACAGTATTAGGTGTAGGGCAGTATCCCAGCTTGACTATTTTCAATATCGGACAATTGTAATCACGAATGGACAAATGACACGAATTTCACCAGATTTTGGAGAACGTTCGTGAAATTCACAAATTCGTGGGATTTGTAGTGAAAGAGTTATGCCTCGGGCTCAAGTGTCTGGTGACAAATAGTTGTTTAATCGTTTGCTGAACTGTCAACTCATTCGTAACGTAATCGTAACTCAATGTACAGACAAAGTGCGGTAAGATTACAATGACCTAACCCAGGTCAAATTACGTCTATCTTGGCTGCGCGGAGTCAGAGATGAATAATAGGAATCCTATATCTGTCTTGCTCGTGGATGAGAATGTTAATTTTTTACGTTTTGCGAGGCGGTTTTTGAGTATGCACGACGATATTGTCATTGTCGGTGCTGTGAGCGAGGAAGAGCAAGCTCTGGCCCAAGTTCGGATCCTAAAGCCAGATGTTGTTTTGATCGATATTGCTATGCCCAATCTGTTGGGCGGATTACAGTTTATTTCTCGTCTGCGTGACGTATTGCCTAGAGTAGGCATCATTGCGCTGTCGTTAATCGGTACCTATGGCTATCGTCAAGCTGTGCTGGAAGCTGGCGTGGATAGTTTTGTTCCCAAGGCCGCGATGGGCTCTGACTTGGTGTCGTCCATCCGACAGATTGGACAAGCCAGCCAAACCTGGGAAGAGGTTCCAAGTGTGGCAGTATAGGGACGTGAGCTATTTTCAAGGAGGGGGTTGTGGAAAACTGGCGAGCGACGAATAATAAGCAAGTCTCGTTCGATCAGCAGGACCTGGTGGCATTTCGATTGGCCAATCAGGCGTATGCGTTGCCTATTGAACCTGTTGTTCGGATCATCGAGATGGTGACTATCACGCCTATTCCGCAGGTTAGCGGCGTGGTAGAAGGGATCATCAATGTGCGCGGCGTGGCTGTTCCCGTAATCAACCTACGCCGTCACTTTGGTTTGCCAGAGGCTCCCTGGGGATTGCGCACTCCTATCATTCTTATACAAATGAGTGAGCAGACGTTTGGTTTGATCGTTGATGAGGTCATAGATGTGCTTAGTTTGTCGGCAGATCAGATGTCTCGTGTAGCAGATATTTTGCCGGACGTGCTGAGCGAGGAGCCCATCATTCGAGGCGTGGCGCATATTCAGGGGGATACAGTGTTGTTACTCGACGTCGAGTACCTTTTATCGCCTACCCATATGCAGATATTGCTCCAGACGGTGACGGCCTTACCCGAGCCTGTGATCGTCAAAGCGATGGAGAGTCCAGACGTGGCTTCCGATGCTACCTTTGATGAGACCTCGTCCAAAGTTTTGGCCAAAGAAACGCCACGAGATAGAAAGAAGCGAAGCACTATGCTTGTGGATGGATTTGAACAAGGAATTGATCCGTGACCTCGGTGAATTCATCTCGAGTTGTCAAGGGCAGTTTGTCGCTGGGATACGGTGACTATTTACGCTTTAGCAAATTGGTGTACGAGCGTTATGGTCTTCACTTTCCTGACAATCGCCGTGCTGATCTGGAGCGAGGTGTGCGACAAGCTTTTGCGGCTTCTACGTGTACTGACCTGAACGAATACTATCGTCTTTTGCAGGACCCCGATAGTAACTTGATGCATTTTGAGCGCCTGGTGAACGCAATCACGATCAACGAAACACACTTTTTCCGTGATGCGGGCCAGGTCGATGCTTTGTACAACCACGTGCTGCCTTATCTCATTGGCCGCCGGCGTTCCTTGCGGACATTGCGCATCTGGAGCGCTGGTTGTGCCAGTGGTGAAGAACCGTACTCTATTGCCATGTTGCTGCGCGAGCTGTTACCCGATGTGGATGAATGGTCTATCACTATCCTTGGCACCGACGTCAACACTGAGGCAATCGACCGCGCTCGTCAGGCAGTCTATAGCGAATGGGCATTCCGTGAAGAGCGGGCCAAACAGTGGCGTCCGCGTTACTTTCGCCGGCGAGGCAATCGTTACGAATTGACTCCAGCCGTACAGCGTATGGTCACCTTTGGTCAACTTAATTTGGTTGAGGATAATTATCCGTCCTATGAATCGAATACCACGTTGATGGACTTGGTCTTGTGCCGCAACGTGATGATTTATTTCACCGAGCCGATCTCGCGCAGTATCGTGGATCGATTTTTTAGTTGTTTGACGTATGGTGGATGGTTAGTGGTGGGCCACGCAGAGCACTCGCTTACCATCTATCGTCGCTTTCAGGTGCATAATTTTCCCAATGCGATTCTGTATCAGCGTACCGACGAGTCTAAACCATCGTCCAAGGACTGGGAATGGTTGACCCCATCTGCCGCGGAAGATGCTCGTCCCTCGTTCCTCGTTGCTGTACCCAAAGAGGATATTGCGGCTGCGCCTGTTCCTGTGGAAGCTCGCCCTATCTTGCCAGTGAAAGAACAACTGGTACTTCCATTTGATCCTGAGCCTAAACCCGAACCAGAAATAGATCATATCTATATTCATTCCCTCGGGCGATTGGGACACGTTGATCCTCTTGAACGGGCGAGGGAGTTGTTGGGCTATGGGCGTTCGGAGGATGCACGAAATTTGCTTCAAGAAATGGTCGAGACTGGATCCAACGATGCTTTGATCTATGCGTTGTTGGGACAGGCCCATGCGAACTTGGGGGATTGGGATGATGCCGAACACTGGTGCCGTCGGGCAATCCGCATAGACAAATTAGCGCTCGAAGCCTACTATATTCTGGCATTGGTGCTACAGCACCAGGAGGAACTGGACAAAGCTATCGAGATGATGAAAAAGGTGATTTACATCGACCGCCACTATATACTGGGACACTTTGGTCTGGCTGATCTCTATCGCAACAATAGCCAATTGCCTTTTGCACTCAAGTCATTGGACAATGCCCGTCGTTTGTTGGAGGGGTGTTCCGACGACGAGTTTATCCTTGGCTCTGGTGGTATCACAGTTGGTAGTTTGCGGGAAGCAATTATCCATCAGCAGCAAAAGTGGGGGGCTGAGGCGTCCAACCAATAGCTTTTTGGGTAAATTTGTAGGAGAGGGGGGGCTCCTATATCCGAGGATGCATATCGGGTTGCTCCTACTATTTTATAGAGAGGCGACCCGTGTTTGTTTCAGAAAGCGTGTCAAATTTGATCAATAAAGGAGACTCGAGAAATGGAAAATGAAAACAAGACAAAAGAGCAACTCGCAGAAGAATTGGCAGAGGCACGCAAGCGAATTTCTGATTTGGAGATTTTAGAAGATCAACGCAAACAAGCAGAAAAGGCGCTTTGGGAGAGCGAGAAACGTTTTCGTTCTATAGCTGAAACTGCCAGCGATGCCATCATCATTTTTGACACGTACGAGAATATCTTTTATTGGAACCAGGCGGCAAAGGATATTTTTGGTTACTGGGCTGCTGAAACTCGGGGCCATCTGCTTGCCTCCATCATGTCTGAGGAATCCTGCGAGATTTTCAAAAAAGAAATGGATAAAGTGGTCGAGACAGGAGAATCGGATATTGTCGGACAGGCGATCGAGGTAACTGGCGTCAGAAAAAATGGCGAACGGTTTCCCTTGGAGCTTTCTATGGGAAGTTGGGAGTCCAATAATGAGGTCTTTTTCACGACCATTGCTCGAGATATTACCGAGCGCAAACGATCCGCGGCTGCGATTCAGAGTGCTTATGAACAAGTGGAGAAACAGGTTGTGGAACGGACGTCCGAGTTGCAGCGAGAGATCGCCGAGCGCGAGCGTTTGCAGGAAGAGGTCATCGATGCACAGAAACGGGCCCTTGAGGAACTCTCCACGCCGATCATTCCCCTTATGGAGCGCATAATCGTCATGCCCCTAATTGGCAACATTGACTCGGCACGTGCTAGAGACATTACCCGCAATTTGTTGGCGGGGATCCGGTTGCAACGGGCCAAGATCGTGATTTTGGACATTACGGGTGTGTCGGTGGTAGACAGTGGCGTAGCCGATCACTTGAATCGGACGATCCAGGCGGCGCGGCTCAAAGGGGCGCACACCATTGTCTCTGGCATCTCTGACGCGGTGGCCGAGACGATTGTGGACTTGGGGATTGATTGGGAGGGGATCGAAACCTTGCCCAATTTGCAAACGGGTTTGCTGGCTGCTTTGGCTAGGATGGGACGACGTATCGTATAAGGATATAGGGCGGTGTATTTGCAAGACGGGTGGGGGAAAGCCAGAGTCGGTGCTTGATAGAGGAGAGCATGACAGAAAAACAGGTTGATTCAAGGGAGCACAGAATAGACCAGGATGACCCCCTGCTAAAATCATTGGTTGGTCGAGAGGCAGAGTTGAATCTGCTGCAAGCTGTGTGGCAACAAGCCCAGACTGGCAAAGGTAAATTGGTATTGCTGAGTGGTGAATACGGTGTGGGCAAGAAGCGTCTCTTGGAGGTGTTTGGGACGTATGTAGAGTCACAGGGTGGACAGGTGATCCGTGGCGAGTGCGTGGAAGGCAGTGGCCTGGCATATCGTCCATGGCTGAATGTGCTGCACGAATTGGTGCGTCAGGTCGAGGACGCAAGCGAGATGGGAATAAAGCGGGTGGCCCCCGTACTGGCGACATTGCTCCCCGATCTATGGGATCGGCCCTATATGACCGATATTGAACAGCCGGTGGGTTTGGATCCTCGTGCAGAGCAGCAGAGACTGAACGATACCATCGTCCAAGTGTTGTGGGTAGCGGCGAGTTTACAACCTACAATGATCGTGATCAAAGATGGTCAGTGGGCAGATGAGGCCACGTTGGTCTTGTTGGAATATTTAGCGCGAGTGCTTGGGCGTGCCGGATTGATGGTGTGCATCAGTTATTGTGATGATGAGATCAAATCGGATCAGAGATTGGCAATGTTGGCAGGCGATCAAGTTCAGCGCGTTCCGGTGGAGCCGTTATCGCCAAAGGGTGTGGCCGCTCTGATACAGTCTGAATTGGGGATGGGAGAACCACCAGAGATGCTGGTGGAACAGGTTTGGCAGGCGACGAGGGGCAACGCGTTCTTTGCACGCGAGCTGGTATGCTCGTTGATGGAAGACGGGGACTTGCTTCGTCAGACAGTGACGGGCTGGCAATTAGATGAAGTAGCTTTTAGAAAAATGACTTTGCCTGCGGATATTCGTGTACTGGCGCAGCATTGTCTAGAGCGATCGTCGGAGGAGACACGGCAAGTATTGGGCTGGGCGGCGGTGTCTGGAACGGTCTTTTGGGGTGGGTTATTGGCAGAAATTGGTCAGATCTCTACGGCCCAAGTTGGGATTGCTCTGACGGAATGCCTGGGACGCGGGTTAATTGTAGCACGGACAACGTCTATGCTTGAAGGCGAGCGCGAGTATGCGTTTGCCAATGTTGTGGTACGAGAGCTGATTTCCGAGGGTGTGTCACGGGAGGAAAAACAGAAACTCCACAACCAGATCGCGGTATGGTTGATGTCTCGTGGTGAGATCGATAAACACTTGGGACTGATCGCATATCATTTTGAGCAGGCTGGCGAGCGAGAACAGGCTCTTGATTATTTACGTTGGGCCGGAGAACTAGCGGCCAGCCAGTTTGCCGGCGTGGAGGCTGTGGACTATTTTAGTCGCGCGCTGGTGCTGTTGAGAGAGGACGAGCGTGTTGAACGGTATGGTTTGATACGGGCACGGGAGCGAGTGCACGAGTTGCGAGGGGCGCGGGATGCGCAGTGGCAGGACTTGATAGCGTTGAGGACACTGGCTGAAGAGATGGATGACAATGCGCAACTGCATGCGACCGGATCACGACGGGCCAAAGTTGCGCTGCGGCGGGCCATTTACGCCGAAGATACGGGTGACTATCCAGCGGCGATTGCGGCGGCACAAGAAGCGGTCTCGTTGGCGCAGACAGCCGGGGATGTAAGCAGCGAGATGACCGGTTACGTACGGTGGGGGCGCGCTACTTGGCTGCATGGAAGATATAAAGAGGCCTCTCAACCGCTTCGACAATCTTTGGCTCTGGCTGAGGATGAGGGGGCGCTAGAAGTAAAGGCGATCAGTTTGCACAATCTGGCGACTGTCTCCTATTTTCGGGGTCACTTTGCGCGGGCCATCGCTTACAACGAACAGGCCCTGCACGTCTTTCGTGAATTGGGTAGATTGGAGAAGCAAAGCCGAATATACAATAATTTGGGAATGATCTATACGCGCTTGGGAAGTTACGTGGAGGGAAAACACTATCTCGACCAGGGCCTACACATCTCCCGCGAGGTTGGTTACAAGATGATGGAAGCGAGTCTGCTGCAAGATTTAAGCACACTTTACAATCGTCTGGGAGATGACGAGATCGCTTTCTCATATGCTCAAGAATCGTTGTCTATTGCAGATCAAATCGACAGCCTCTATCTCAAGAGCTATGCTTGCATGTCTATGGGACATGTTATGATGGGGCTGGGTCACTTGGACGAAGCGGTTCGTGTTTACCAATGGGCATTGAATGTCAGGCGTGACCTGGGCCAGATCAATTTGACTATGGATGTGTTAGCCGGTTTAGCGCGGGTATCTTTGGCCAAGAGTGACTTGGCTCAAGCACTGGCCTACTGTGAAGAAATTCTAACCCATCTTGAAACTGGCACCCTGGATGGGACAGATGATCCTCTCTTGATCTATATGACCTGCTATCATGTTTTACAGGTTAGCAAAAACCCGCGTGCAGATGAGATTCTGAGTGTGGCCCATAGCTTGTTGTTGGAACAAGCGGATCGAATCAATGATGCGCAACTGCGCCGCTCGTACTTGGAGAATGTTGCAGCCCACAGAGAGGTTCAAGATTTGGTGGCGGGAAAAGACTTGGAGAGCGCGGTGGTGTATGTGCCAAACCTGGAAGCAAAGAGAGAGGATGATGCCAAGTCAAAGGATCGACTGATCGAGGAACTGGCGGGGATGCGCCGGCGGATGGCGGCGTTGAAAGCGGCCCGGGTTCGATACAAGCAGGTGGAAGAAACATTATGGGAGAGTGAAAAGCACTTTCGGTCGATCGTAGAGACAGCGAGCGATGCAGTCTTTATTTTTAACATGGAAGAGAATATCTTTTTCTGGAATCAGGCAGCGCACAGTATCTTTGGATATTCGGTGGATGAGGTAAAGGGGCAATTGCTGACGTCGATACTGACAGAGGAATTTCAGCAAATGCTTCGCCAAGATATGCAGCAAGTTGTTGCGACAGGGATATCAGGATTAATAGGAAAAAAGATTGACGTGATGGGGTTACGAAAGAACGGCGTGGAAGGGGCACTCGAAGAGTTTCCGTTGGAACTTTCGCTGACGACGTGGCGAGCCAAGGAAGAGGTCTATTTCGCAGCCATCGGGCACGACATCACGAACCGGGAAGAGGCGCGGGAGGCACTAGAGCAGGCGTACGCCGAGGTGGAGAAACGGGTAGAGGAACGGACAGTACAATTACAGCAAGTGACTGTCGAGCGCGAGCATTTGCAGCAGGATATCATCGATGCTCAAAAGCACACGCTCCAAGAACTCTCTACGCCCGTCATTCCGGTGACAAAGGACATCATCGTCATGCCCCTAGTCGGCAGCATCGACACGATGCGGGCCAGAGACATCACGCGTAGGTTGCTGTCGGGGATTCGGTCGCACCGGGCCCAGGCGGTGATTCTCGACATCACGGGAGTATCCATCGTAGATACCGGTGTGGCAAATCACCTGAACAAGACGATCCAGGCGGCACGCCTAAAGGGGGCGCGTACCATCATCTCTGGTATCTCTGACGCTGTTGCTGAAACGATCGTGGACTTGGGAATTGACTGGGAAGACATTGAGACTGTGTCTGACTTGCAGACCGGACTGCGGGTTGCACTGACCACTATGGGATTACAGATCGAGAAAATACCGGATACGGAGTAAATAATTGCAAGAGAGCGCAAAAGAAAATGATGGGGAATTGACTATGCCAAAATACGACTCGTCGCATACACGTTCTACCATCGGATTGCTGATTGGACGAGCGGATGAGCCGATCTCGTGGACCACTTGGATGGGAGTAGAAGCCGTTACCCAAGAACGGGGCGACAACTTGATCTGTTTTGTGGGAGAAGCATTACATTCCCCTCAGGGACTTGAGGCCCAAGCCAATGTAATCTATGATTTGGTAAGCCCAGAGGTTCTGGATGGTTTGGTTATTTGGGGAGGAGGACTGACGCAATATGTTGGGCCTGAAGAGATAAGCGCGCTCTGCGAGCAATATCGGCCTTTGCCCATAATCAGTGCCGCGTTGCCACTGGACAACATCCCCTGCATATTGGTAGATAACTATCGTGGGATGTACGATGCGATGGTTCATCTCGTCCAAGTTCACAGTTATTGCCGTATCGCCTTTATCCGTGGGCCAGCAGGTCACCCGGAAGCGGAGGAGCGGTATCGGGCCTATACCGATGTGCTGGCCGAATGGGGCATTTCTTTCGATGCAGACCTTGTGGCTCCTGGTGAATTTAGCAGGTCATCGGGGGTAGAGGCGGTGGCTTTATGGGTGGACCAGCAAAAGCTGCGGCCACAAGATGATTTTGAGGCCATCGTAGCGGTCGACGATATCACGGCTTTTGGAGCGATCGAGGCGTTGCGAGCGCGGGGGATACGCGTGCCTGGTGATGTGGCCGTGGTTGGATTCGACGACGAAGCAGAGGCCAAGGTGGTCACTCCTCCGTTGACTACTGTGCGACAGCCAGCGTACGAACAGGGACGACGGGTAGCTGAGATGCTGTTTGCATTGATGGCAGATGAAAAAGTTCCTGAACGGATGACACCCTCCGCGGAGTTGGTGGTACGTCAGTCCTGTGGCTGTTTGTCACCGACGGTGTCACAAGCTGCAGTTGGATCGGTGACGGAAACGGATGTAGAGTTTGCAGTTACGTTTGCTGCCCGGCGGGAAGAAATCCTCAAGGGGGTTCAAGCAGTGGGGACCCTTTTCTCTGGCATGGTCTTGGATAAAGTCGAGCAGTACCGGCATCTCTGATGCGGTGGCCGAGACGATTAGACCTGGGAATTGATTGGAGTGGCATAGAGGCACTGCCCAACTTGCAGACCGGGTTGGTTGTCGCTCTCAATAGCTTGGGAGTCAGGCTGACATCAGTCGGGAAGCAATAAGGAGAATGTAATGAACACTGCCAAAGACACGAACCCGACCAAAACAAAAGAGCAACTCTTGAACGAATTGGCCGAGGTACACGCTCGAATTGCCGAATTGGAGGCGGCGGAAGCCGGGCACGAACGGCGTGTGGCCGAACTGGCTATCGTCAACGAGATTGGCCGAGTCGTCTCATCCACTATCGAGTTGGATGATCTGATAAATACGGTGCATCAACAGGTTGGCCGTCTCTTTGACACTACTGGCTTTTACATGGCTACTTGTGAAGAAGAGTACGACGAATGGACGCTTGTCTTTGCCAGGGATCGCAGTAAACTGAACAAGCGCCGCAAGCTCGAGACCGGCTTTGGTGGCTATATCATTCGCAACCGGCAGCATCTTTTCTTTCGCTCTAGCGAGGAAATGGACGCTTTTCACAAGGCCCAAGGCACCGAGTCTATCGGATCAAAATCACACTCTTTGATGGGAGTCCCCCTAATGGTTGCCGACAAGGTCGTTGGGATGATGGCCATTCAGAGTTACGAACAAGAGAATCTCTATGATGAGCAGGATCTGACGCTTTTTTCTACGATTGCTGCTCAAGTGGCCCCTGCCTTGAATAATCTGCGGCTGTTGGAAGAGACCCGCCGCCGGGCTCAGCAAATGCAGGTCATCAACGATGTGGGGCAGGCCATCACCTCCGTGCTAGACCTAGACACCGTGCTCCAACAAATTGTGGACACTACCAAGGCCCATTTCGATTATTATTTTGTCAACATCATACTGCTAGAAGAAGATCAGTTAACCCCCCGAGTTGGGAGCATCGTCGGCGACTCGGGTGTTAGGGTCAGCCTCGAAAACATTGCCGTCAATCTGAGGTCTGGCCCTAGCTTGGTGGCCGAGGCCGCACGGACCGGGCAGCCGGTGCTGGCCAATGATACTCTCAACGATTCACGCTATCGCCCTATGGAAGAATTGCCGGGTATCCGTAGTGAATTGTGCTTGCCCATCAAGGTTGAGGGGCGTGTCATTGGAATACTGGACGTGGAAAGTGATCAGCCTTTCGCTTACACTCAGGCCGATGTGGATCTTGTTCAATCCTTGGCTAACCAGGCTGGCATAGCTATCGAGAACGCCCACTTGTTCCAAGAGGCCCGCATCCGCGCTGAAGAACAAACCGTGTTGACTGAATTGGGCCAGGCGCTTACCACTCGCCTCAACGTGAAAGAAGTGGTGGAAGAAGCATACCGGGGAACTGCCCGTTTGTTGGACACTACCAACTTTTATGTGGCATTCTATGATCCGACTACTGATATCGTCTCATTTCAGCTGGCTTTTGAACACGGGGAGCGGAGACAATGGGAATCACGCCAGGCTAGGCATGGTCTCACAGAGCACATCATCCACAGTGGTCAACCACTACTATTTCCAGAGAATGTGGCTGAGCGAATGAAGGAGATAGGGATCGAGAGTATTGGAGAGGTTGCTCTTTCCTGGTTGGGAGTTCCATTGATGGTGGGCGAGCGGGTGATGGGAGTTATGGCCGTTCAGACTTATACTACTCCCCGACTCTACGACGCACACGCTCTGGATCTATTTTCTGCCATTGCCAACCAGGCGGCCATTGCCCTGCAAAATGCCCAGATGGTGGAAACCCTGGAGCAGCAGGTTGAAGAACGCACGTCAGAGCTGCGCCAGAGCCTCGAAGAGCGGGAGCAACTGCAACAGGGAATTATAGAGGCACAGACGCAATCGCTCCGTGATCTCTCGACGCCCATTATTCCAGTGATGGAGCGCATTATCGTGATGCCGTTGGTCGGCAGCATCGATAGTATGCGCGCCAGAGACATTACCCGCAGCTTGTTGGCAGGGATCCGGAGTCACAGGGCAAAGGTGTTGATCTTGGACATCACTGGTGTGCCTATCGTGGATAGCGGTGTGGCAAATCATTTGAACAAGACAATTCAGGCCGCACGGCTCAAGGGCGCGCATACCATTGTCACCGGTATCACCGACGCTGTGGCTGAGACGATCGTGGACTTGGGCATTGATTGGGGTGGGATTGAGACATTGAGCGATTTGCGGACCGGATTGATCGTTGCTCTCAAGAGTATGGGGATCAGGTTAACGAGATGACAGGAATAGCGGGGATACTATGACTACAAAAGCCGAATTGGAACAAAGATTAGCGGAACTCGAGGCTGCGCAGGTCAGGGCCGAGATGTTGTATCAAATAAGCCGCGATTTGAATATGGCTCGTGACACGAGCGAATTTCTCCAAGTTCTAGCCCGACCCGCTAGAGATGCGGAAACACACAGAGCAACATTGTGGTACATTGACTTGGATCAAGCCGGTGAACCCGAGTGGCTCAAACTTGTCGCGCACTGGGAGCACACGGGGGAACTGCATGATCACGTAGGCGTGCAATACTATTTGCCCGAATTCCACCTGGCGGATTTGTGGTTGAGCAGTACGAATAAACCACTGCTTATCGCCGATACGTCGACCGACGCTCGGCTAGACGAAGCAGCTAGAAATATCTATATTGCTGAGGCAAAAACCCGAGCTACCGCTATCCTTCCACTGACCCAAGGCGGTCATCGCGTAGGGCTTTTTACTTTTAACTGGACTGAAACGCATGAATTCGGCGAACGGGAAATGGTCCTCTACCAGGCCCTGGTCGACCTGGTTGCTCCAGTCGTAGCCGCTCACCGTATGGCTCAAGATGCCCACGCCAGGGCTGAGGAACTGATGATTCTGAACGATTTGAGCCGGACGTTGACTACTTGTGCCACTGTGGAAGAGGTGATGAACCTGGTTTACAAGAGCGTCGGTCTCTTGATGGATGCGACGAATTTTGATATTGGCCTCTACGACCCCGACAAGAATCTGGTAACTTTTTTGTTCAATACCACCGAATCGGTGATAGATAGAGAGGTTACGTCGATGCCTGCTGATCAAGGTATAACGGGATATATTATCAGGAACCGGGTGCCGGTGCTCATTCAGGATGATTATCAGGAATGGCTGACCAAGATAGGGACAGAGCAGGTGGGGGAGCCGGTTCGTTCCTGGTTGGGAGTGCCAATGATGCTGGGCGACCAGGTGTTGGGAGTGATAAATGTTCAGAGCTATGACATCCCTTTTCTCTACGGCAAGGATCAACGCGATCTGCTGGTCTCCATTGCTAACCAGGCGGCCGTCACCCTGAAAAATGTGCAGGTGATGGAGAACCTGGAACAAAGGATTCAAGAGCGTACAGCAGAGCTGAGCCAGATCCTCAAAGAGCAAGAACAACTGCAACAAGAAGTAATTGATGCGCAAAAGCAGGCGCTTCAGGAACTCTCTACACCTATTATTCCCATTATGGAGCAGATTATCGTGATGCCCTTGATTGGCAGCATCGACACGATGCGGGCCAGAGACATCACCCGTAGTTTGTTGGCGGGAATCAGGCATCACCAGGCCAAGGTGGTGATCCTGGATATCACCGGTGTGCCCATCGTGGACAGTGGCGTGGCGAGCTATTTGAATAGAACGATCCAGGCCGCACGGTTAAAGGGAGCGCACACCATCGTCACTGGTATCTCTGAGGCTGTGGCCGAAACCATCGTCGAGTTGGGAATTGATTGGACTGGGATTGAAACACTTCCTGATTTGCAGACAGGACTGCGATCTGCACTGATCAGGCTCGGGCGGCGAATTGTAGGATAGATGGGGATATCATGACGACAAAATCCGAATTGGAACAACGAGTAGTCGAACTTGAAGCAGCACAGGTCAGGTCTGATATGTTGTACCAGATCAGCCGCGATTTGAATATGGCCCGTGACACGAGTGAATTGCTCCAAGTTCTGGCCCGGCCTGCTCTGGATGCCGGAACACAGAGAGCGACATTGTGGTACATTGAGCGGGACCAAGCCGGTAAACCAGAATGGATCAAACTCGTCGCGCACTGGGAACATACGGGAGAATTATATGAGCATGTAGGCGTGCATTACTATGTGCCCGAATTTCACCTAGCAGGTTTGTGGTTGAGCAGTAAGGATAAACCACTGCTCATCAGCGATACGTCTATTGATGATCGAGTGATTGAAACGGCCAGGAAAACGTATGCCGAGATGAACACCCAGGCTACAGCTATCTTACCACTGGTCCAAGCTGGTCATCGCGTAGGGCTTTTCACTTTTAACTGGACTGAAACACGCGAATTCGGTGAACAGGAAGTGGCCCTTTACCAGGCATTGGTTGATTTGGTTGCCCCAACCGTAGCCGCTCACCGGCTGGCCCAAGATGCCCGTGCCAAAGCTGAAGAACTAGCTGTACTGAACGAGTTGAGTACAGCACTCACCACCCGCCTCACTGTGGACGAGGTGTTGAAAGAGGCGTATCAGCAAGCCTCGCGCTTGATAGATACGACCAACTTTTTCATCGCCCTTTATAACGCGGATAGACGTGAGGTCGTCTTCCCCCTCTTTACCGATTCGGAAGCTGATCGAGAGATCCCCGTCTTGTCTGTGGATAAAGGTCTTACCGGTTACATCATCCGCAACCGCACGAGTCTGCTCTTTGAGCAGGATGTGCGCACCCAGCAGGAGGCAATGGGTGTCCCACTCGTTGGAGATGAACCTCAATCGTGGCTGGGTGTGCCGATGATCATCGGTGACCAGGTGTTGGGAGTGATGGTGGTCCAGAGTTACACTAGGCCTCGTTTCTACGGCAAACCTGAGCAGGCATTACTGATGGCTATCGCCAGCCAGACAGCTATCGCCCTCCAGAATGCTCGCTTGTTTGAAGAGACCGAAAATCGAGCCAAACAGATGGCGGCAGTCAACCGCATTGCCAAAGTCACCAGTGCTACTCTGGACCTGGACGATCTGGCCGAGATGATATATCAGGAGGTCACATCCACTTTTAAGGCCGACGCCTTTTTTATCTCTCTTTACGATCAAGACACGAATCAAGTTGATGTTCGCTTGCTGGTAGACGAGGGGGTTCGGGCAACTCCAAGGCAAGGTCCTTTGGGGGGACTCACAGAAATCGTCGTCACTGAGAAACAACCTCTGATCATTCGTAATGAAGAGGAACTGGATCGCATGTTGTCGAGGGCACGGTTAACGGGAAGCGGTAAGGCACCCGAGTCTTGGCTGGGAGCACCAATGATGATCGGCGAACGGGTGATTGGCGTCATCAGTGTGCAGGCGTACCGTTCCTACGCTTGGGACCAAGAGGACGAAGAACTCCTCTTTACCATTACCGATCAGATGGCCGTGGCCATTGAAAATGCCCGGCTGTTCGAAGAATCCCGTTCTCGAGCCCAAGAGATGACCGTGTTAAATGAACTAGGCCAAGCACTCACCGCTCACCTCAGTGTGGAGCAAGTGTTGCACGAGACCTACCGACAAGCTTCTCGCTTACTAGACACCACCAATTTCGCTATCGGACTCTATGAACCGGAAAAAGACGAGATTGTCCTTACACTTTCCATCACCGAATCCAAGATTGACGAACGGATAATCACCATCCCCGCAAGTCAAGGTGTCGTGGGACATATCGTGCGCACTCGTACTGGCGTGCTCATCGAAACAGACTTGGCCAAGTGGCAAGCGGAAACAGGGGTTGAAATGGTTGGACAACCTGCGCTCTCATGGTTGGGCGTGCCGCTGATTGTGGGCGATCGGTTTCTGGGAGTGATGGATGTTCAGAGTTTCACTACGTCAAGTCTTTATGACAAGCACCATCAAGAATTGTTCACTCTTATTGGTAATCAGGTAGCTATTGCCCTGCAAAATGCCCAGATGGTGGAAACTCTTGAGCAAAGGATACAAGAGCGCACGGCAGAGTTGCGCCAAAGCCTCCAAGAGCAGGAACAACTGCAACAACAAGTCATTGATGCGCAAAAGCAGACGCTCAAGGAACTCTCTACGCCCATTATTCCCATTATGGAGCACATTATCGTGATGCCCTTGATCGGCAGCATCGATACGATGCGGGCCAGGGACGTCACCCGCAGCTTGTTGGCGGGAGTCAGAAAGCACCAAGCCAAGGTAGTGATTTTGGACATTACCGGCGTGCCTATCGTGGATAGCGGCGTGGCGGGTTATTTGAACAGAACGATTCAGGCAGCACGGTTAAAGGGGGCACACACCATCGTCACGGGTATCTCTGAGGCCGTGGCCGAAACCATCGTCGAGTTGGGAATTGACTGGACCGGCATCGAAACACTCCCGGATTTACGGATGGGATTGCGCGCTGCACTGGCTCGGCTCGGTCGGCGAATTAGAGGGTAGGTGGGGGATTAGGGGAGAAAATGGATATGGCAAGTAAAACCAAAGAACAACTTGCAAACGAACTCGAGCAAGCACTCGACCGAGTGACCGAATTGGAGAGCTTGAAATCCGAGAGTGAGCGGGCGTTGTCAGACGCACAACGCCGGGCGACTCGGACCGCACTTGTTCATGAGATAGGGCAGCGGTTGAGCGGCGAGTTACAACTGGACGAGTTGCTGTCGGCCGTTGCGACTATTGTTTGTGACGCTTTTGATTATCCTGGCGTCATGTTGTTACTGCGGGATGAGATAACTGAACGCCTCAAGCTCAAGGCGATTGCGGGTGCATGCGGCGATATCTTTCCCCAGGACCTCCAATTTACCGTTGGAGAGGGAATGATTGGACACGCGGCGACCACCGGTGAATCTCAAGTCAGTGGTGATGTCAGACAGGATCCTCACTATTTGCAGGGACCATATGAGGATATCCGGTCAGAACTCGCAGTACCGATCAAGATCAGACAAAAGGTCATCGGTGTGCTCGATTTACAGAGTGATAGACTAAACGCCTTTGATGAGGTCGACGTGACTACTATGGAGGCTCTCGGCAGTCAAATTGCCACGGCTATAGAAAATGCCCATCTATTCAACGATGCCAGTCGTCGAACTAGACGGCTGGCGATCATTAACCGCATTGCCCAGGCGGCCAGCGCGACTTTTCGCCTGGACGATTTGATGAAAGTGGTATACGAGCAGATTGAGCCTGTCTTTCAACCTGATTCGTTCTTTATCGCCCTTTACGATAAAGAGACCAATGAAACGGATTTTTGTTTCCACATTGACGAGGGTATTTGGCAGCCTCGGGTGCGGGTTCCTGTTGGAGGACTCTCTAACATTGTCATCTCGGAGAAGAAACCCCTGATCATTCGTGATCTTGAAAATGAGCCCAAGTACCAGTCGTTGATGAAGTTGATAGGAACGGGCAGGCCCGCTGCATCCTGGGTGGGAGCACCACTGTTGATCGGCGAACGGGTATTGGGACTCATTAACGTGCAGTCGTATCGTCCTCATGCCTATACCGAGGGAGATGAACAGTTACTCTTGACCATCGCTGACCAGATAGCCGTAGCTCTGGAGAAAACTCGTCTTTTCCAGGAACACGAACGGCAGGTCCAAGAGATGAAGGCCATCAACGAAGTAGGGCAGGTCATCAGTTCTGTACTGGACCTGGACACGGTGCTTCGCCAGATTGTTGACACTACCAAGGACCGTTTTGGTCATTACTTTGTTAGCATCGCGCTAGTAGAGGGCGAGCGGTTGAATTTCCGATCTGGAAGTACCATCGGTGATTTGGATACCCGTATTCAGCCAGGTGAAATAGGTGTGAGTCTGAGACAGGGATCCAGCCTCGTTGCCGAGGCTGTGCGAACCGAACAGCCGGTGCTGGTAAACGATGTCCTCAACGACCCACGGTATTTCGCAATGGAAGAAATACCAGACACCCGCAGTGAATTGAGCTTGCCCATAAAAGCCAAGGGCCGCGTCATTGGCGTGCTGGATGTGCAAAGTGACCAGCCCTTTGCCTACGATCAAGCCGATGTGGACATTCTTAGTTCCCTGACCCACCAAGCTGGTGTGGCCATTGATAACGCCCGTCTGTTCGAAGAAGCCCTCGCCCGTGCAGAAGAGTCGGCCGTGTTGAAAAATTTGGGCCAAGCCCTCACTGCCCGGTTGAGCGTGGAAAAAGTGTTGGAAGAAGCCTATCGAGGCGCTTCACGTCTGATGGATGTCACGACCTTTTCTATCGGCCTTTACGATTCAGAAAAGCACGAGATCACTTTTCCGATAACCATCTCCGAATCTGAGGTCGATAGGCAAATCATCGTCATGTCAGCTGACCAGGGTATCTCTGGTTACATCATTCGTAACCGCACCAGCGTGCTTTTCAAGGACAATGTGCGTGAGCAACAAGAAGCGATGGGCATCGCAATGGTCGGGGAGGAACCTCAGTCGTGGTTGGGAGTACCACTGATGATTGGTGCTAGAGCAGTAGGAGTGATGTCGCTCCAGAGTTTCACTGCCTCTTTTGCCTACAACGAGCATGATCTAGAACTGCTGACAAGTATCGCCAGTGCAACGGCTATTGCGCTTCAAAACGCTCACTTGTTTGAAAAGTCAGAGAACGCGTTGGCCGAAGCGGAGAAACTTGCTTTGGAACAGATCGTGCTGAATGAATTGGGGCAAGCGCTCACTACCCGTTTGACCGTAGACGAGGCGCAGGAGGAGGCATATAGGCAGGCATCCCGGTTGATAGATACCACCAACTTTTTCATTGGCCTCTACGATCCAAATGAACACGAGATTACTTTTTCCTTCAATATCTCTGATTCTGAGATAGATCGAGAGATCGCGGTGATATCTGCGGATGATGGGCTTGCCGGTTATATCGTTCGTAACCGTACCGGCCTGCTCTTTGAGGAGAATGTCACGGAGGGGGTACATGCATTGGGAATTGATATCGTTGGTGCAAACGCCCAGTCGTGGCTAGGGGTGCCAATGATCGTCGGTGACAAGGTGTTGGGGGTAATCGCAGTGCAGAGCCACACGATCCCCTGCCTCTATGGCAAACACGAGCAAGACCTGCTGTCAGCCGTCGCCAACCAGCTTGGCATTGCTTTGCAAAATGTCCGGTTATTCGAACAAGCCCAGCGTCGAGTGCGTGAAATGCAAATGCTCCACAGCGTCGCCATCGCGGCTGCTTCAGGGGGTGTGCGGTTCGAGGCGACGCTACAGTCTACGGCTGAAGCTCTGGGAGCTGAATATGAAGAGGTTCACATAGGGATTGCATTGTTAGATCAGACGACCAGTCGCTTGCATCGTTTGGCCAATTCTGGTTCTTTGCCGACGGGCGAGTTCCCCAAGGAAGGTATCCCGGTTGGTAAGGGGGTGATCGGTTGGGTGGTACGGAACGCCGAACCTGCTCTGATACCCGATGTGCACGTTGATTCTCGCTATATCGGGGTTCTTGCAGAGACGCGCTCCGAGTTATGTGTTCCCTTGATTGCGAATGGGGAGGTTATTGGCATCATCAACATCGAGAGCCATCGTGTCAATGTTTTTACTGAAGACGATATGCGATTACTGCTCGTGTTGGCCGATAGCTTGGCCGTGCTGGTAGAACGTGCTCAGTTATTTGACAATATGGAACAGATGGTTGAAGAACGTACGACAGAATTGCGTGATAGTCTCCAAGAGCGTGAGCGGTTGCAAGAAGAGATCATAGAGGCACAGCAACTGGCACTCCAGGAACTCTCTACACCCGTCATTCCCATTATAAAAGTACCCGAAATGGGCACTATTATAGCAATGCCACTGATTGGCAGCATCGACACAATGCGGGCCAGAGACATCACACGCGCGTTGCTGGCGGGCATTCGAAAGCATCAGGCCAAGGCTGTGATCTTGGACATTACCGGCGTGCCTATTGTAGACAGTGGCGTGGCGAGTCACCTGAACAAAACGATTCAAGCGGCGCGCCTCAAGGGCGCGCGTACCATTATCACCGGCATCTCTGAGGATGTGGCAGAGACGATTGTGGATCTGGGAATTGACTGGGGTGGAATCGAGACCTTGCCCGATTTGCAGACCGGGTTGTTGGTCGCGCTTAGGGGGTTGGGTCTGCGACTGGCGAGGCGGGTATCAAAGAGGTAAACATGGATATGGAAGACAAGACAAAAGAACAACTCGTTGCCGAGTTGGCAGAATTGCGCGCTCAGGTGACCGAGCTAAAAACGGTGGAAATCGAGTGCAAACGAGCGGAAGAAGAAGCCCAACGGCGAGCGTCTCAAGCTGCGTTGATCTATGATGTGGGGCAACGTGTGAGCGCCAAGCTAGAGTTGGAAACACTGTTGTCTGAAGTTGCAACTGCCATCCGTGATGCTTTTGACTATTATGGTGTGATGTTGCTATTGCTTGACAAAGAGAATGGGATCCTAAATCTGCAAGCCGTTGCAGGTAGCTATATGGGTTCCCTTCCCCAGGATATTCAACTTGCTGTTGGGCAAGGGATGGTCGGGGGCGCGGCGGCGAGCGGCGAGACTCAGATCAGTGGTGATGTCAGCCAGGACCCTAATTTTGTGCGGGTTGCAGAGGAGAAAACCCAGTCGGAACTGTCAGTGCCTATCAAGAGCGGGCAAACGGTCATTGGCGTGCTCGATCTACAGAGCGACGAATTGGATTCCTTTGATGAGATTGACGTGGAGGCTATGGAGGCCCTCAGCGGTCAGATCGCCAATGCCATCGAAAATGCCCGCTTATTCGAGGAGGCCCGTATTCACGCTGAGGAACAAGCTGTGTTGAACGAGATGGGCCAGGCGCTCACCGTTTGTCTGAATGTGGAAGAGGTGATGGTAGAGGCTTATAGAGGCATCACCCGTTTAATGGATATTACTGATTTTACGGTTGGCCTCTATGATCCGGAAAAGCACGAGATTACCTTTATCTTTAGTACCACCGAGTCTGGGATTGACGAGCAGATCGACGTTCTCTCTGCGGATCAGGGCCTCTCTGGTTACATCGTCCGCAACCGTACCGGTGTGCTTTTTGAGGACAATGTGCGGGCGCGGCAGGAAGCGATGGGTGTCCCACTCGTCGGAGAGGAATCGCAATCGTGGCTGGGAGTGCCAATGATTGTTGGTGACCGGGTGCTAGGAGTGATGTTTGTCCAGAATTACAGCAAACCCCGTGTCTATAATCGGCATACCCAGGGCTTGTTGACGTCCGTTGCCAATCAGATGGCCATTGCCTTGCAGAATGCCCGATTATTCGAACAGGTCCAGCGTCGAGTACGTGAAGTGCAGATGCTCCAAAGTGTTGCTATTGCGGCTGCTTCTGGGGGCGTGCGATTTGAAAAGACGCTCCAGTCTACGGCCGAAGCTCTGGGGGATGAGTATGGAGAGGTTCACATAGGGATTGCATTGTTAGATCGGGAAACCAATCGGTTGCACCGTTTGGCCAATTCTGGCTCTTTGCCAACAGGCGAGTTCCCCAAGGAGGGCATCCCGGTTGGTGAGGGGGTGATCGGCTGGGTGGTACGGAACGCCGAACCCGCTTTGATACCTGATGTGCGTGCTGATTCCCGTTATGTGGGAGTTCTTTCAGGAACGCGCACAGAGTTATGTGTTCCCCTGATTGCGGATGGCCAGGTTATCGGCATCATTAACATCGAGAGTCATCATGTGAATGCCTTTACACAAGATGATATGCAATTGCTGCTCGCGTTGGCCGACAGCTTGGCTGTGCTTGTGGAGCGGGCCCGGTTGTTCGACAATATGGAAAAGATGGTCAAAGAACGCACCGCCAAGCTACGTGAGAGCATGGAAGAGCGCGAGCAGTTGCAAGTCGATATTATTGAGGCGCAGAAACAGTCGCTCCGGGAACTCTCCACACCCGTTATTCCGATTATGAATATACCCGGAATGGGTACGATCATCGCAATGCCGTTGATCGGCAGCATTGACAGTATGCGGGCCAGGGACATTACGCGCGCGCTGCTGGGAGGAATTCGAAAGCACCAGGCCAAGGTCGTGATCCTGGACATTACTGGCGTGCCCATTGTAGGCAGCGGTGTGGCGAGCCACTTGAACAAGACGATTCAGGCAGCGCGACTCAAAGGCGCGCGCACGATTCTTACAGGCATCTCGGACGTGGTGGCCGAGACAATTGTGGATCTGGGGATTGATTGGAGCGGCATCAAAACGTTGCGTGATTTACAAACAGGATTGATCGTTGCACTGAATGGTATGGGTATCAAATTAATAGTACCCGGCTCGCGGTAATCAAATGACAAAGTTGAATGCATTGCACATCACATCTGGCAGGTTGATGTTTGGTTCGGGAGGTAGAGATGAATGATGTGAACAGAACAAGAGAACAGCTTTTAGACGAGTTGGCACAAACGTGTGGCCGAGTGGCCGAGTTGGAGGCATTGCAAGCCGAGCACGAACGAGCGGTAGCAGATGCCCAGCATCGGGCGGCTCAACTTGCCCTCATCTCCAAAGTGGGGCAGCGGGTGAGCGGCCAGTTAGAGTTGGATGTACTGTTGTCTGAAATCGTGACCTCTGTGCAAGATGCTTTTGACTATTCTGGTGTGATGCTCTTGTTGCTTGACGAGGAAACCCAGCGCCTGATTTTACAGTCCATCGCCGGTGGACATGTGGATATCCTTCCCGATAGTCTTTCACTTGCCATTGGAGAGGGAATGATTGGACGCGCAGCGGAGACTGGCGAAACTCAAATTAGTGGCGATATCAACCAAGACCCGTATTATGTTCGCAGAGCGGAGGTGCGAACCAAGTCGGAACTCGCGGTGCCGATCAAGAGCGGGCAAAAGGTCATTGGGGTGCTTGATTTGCAAAGTGATGAACTCGCAGCCTTTGGAGAAAGTGACCAGGTTGTGATGGAGGCACTGGCGAGTCAGGTCGCTGCGGCTTTGGAGAACGCCCAGCTCTTTTATGAACGCGAACGGCGTGTCGCCGAAATGGCCGTCGTCAACGAGATTGGCCAGGCCGTCTCTTCTGCTATAGAGTTTGATGATTTGCTGGAAACAGTGTATCACCAGGTCAGCCGTCTCTTTGACACAGCTAGCTTTTTTGTCGCTACCTATGAGGAGGGGAATGACGAGTGGACGATTGCCTTTCGGACGGAGCGTGGTCAAGTGCTGCCTCCTGGCATTAGTGGCAAGGTTGGAATTGGATTGAGTGGCTATATCATTCGTAATCGCCAGCACCTTCTCTTCCGATCTACTGAGGATATCGTCGCTTTTCATAGGGGAGAAGGGGTAGATAGCGTGGGGGAAACCGCTTGCTCTTGGATGGGAGTCCCCTTGATTGCTGCCGACAAGATCGTTGGTGTGTTGGGTATCCAGAATTACGAGCAGGAAAACCTTTACCGCGAGCAGGACTTGGCTCTCTTTTCCACGATCGCGGCCCAGGTGGCACCTGCACTGGACAATATGCAACTGTTGGAGCAAAGTCGCCGCAGGGCGCGAGAAATGGAGGTCATCAATGAGGTGGGACAGACCATCACCTCGTTGCTCGAATTGGATGTGGTGCTGCGCCAGATTGTGGACGTTACCAAGGGTCGTTTCGGCTATTATTTGGCCAGTATCGCGCTGGTGGAGGGAGAACGGTTGGTTTTCCGAAGTGGAAGTACCATCGGTGACTCGGGTGTCCGGCTCAAGATTGGTATGGCAAGTGTTGATCTGATGCGGAGCAATAGTTTGTCTGCTGAAACCGCACGAACCGACCAGCCAGTGATGGTCGGCGATGTGCTCAATGATCCGCGTTATCTAGCATTAGAAGCGTTGCCGGATACTCGCAGTGAATTATGTGTGCCCATCAAGATCAAAGGGCGCGTGATTGGTGTATTGGATGTTCAAAGTGATCAACTTTATGCATACGATCAGAATGATGTGAATCTTCTCCAGTCTCTGGCCAATCAGGCCGGTGTGGTCATCGAAAATGCACGGTTGTTCCAAGATGCCCGCGTTCACGCTGAAGAGTTGACGGTGCTGAACGAACTGAGCCAAGCGCTTACTACCCGTTTGAGCGTGGAAGAGGTGATGGATGTGACCTATCGAGGGGCCTCTAGATTGTTGGACACGGCAAACTTTACCATCGGCCTCTATGATTCGGCCAAGGGGGAGATTGCCTTTTCCTTTACCGCGAACGAGTCCGAGATTGACAAACAGATCACTGTCATACCTGTGAGCCAAGGTATGAATGGATATGTGATTCGCAACCGTACGCCCGTGCTAATTCAAGAGAATGTGCTTGAATGGCAAGAAAGAGCCGGGATAGAATCGGTGGGAGAGCCTGCCCTTTCCTGGATGGGGGTGCCACTGATCGTCGGTGATCATGTGCTGGGATCCGTGAGCGTCCAGAATTTTACCGCTTCCCACGCATACAATGAACACGACCGGGATTTGTTTGTCGCTATTGCCAGCCAGGCGGCTATCGCATTTCAGAATGCGCGATTGTATGAGGCTATCGAACAAGAGTTGACCGAGCGCAAGCGGGCAGAAGAAGCGCTGCAACAAGCGTACGCAGAGGTGGAGAAACAGGTCGAGGAGCGGACCGCCGAACTGCAACGAGAGGTTGCCGAGCGTGAGCGTTTGCAGCAAGAGGTGATCCAAGCCCAAAAGCAGACGCTCCAGGAACTCTCCACACCGATCATTCCAATTATGGATCAGATCATTGTGATGCCACTGATTGGCAGCATCGACTCGATGCGGGCCAGAGATATCACGCGCGCGCTTTTGGCAGGGATCAGGCAGCAACGGGCCAAGATTGTGATATTGGATATCACGGGTGTGTCCATAGTGGATAGCAGCGTGGCAGAACACTTGAACAAAACGATCCAGTCGGCGCGGTTAAAGGGGGCACGTACAATTATTACGGGCATCTCGGACGCGGTGGCCGAGACGATTGTGGATTTGGGAATCGACTGGAGTGGCGTTGCGACAGTCTCAAATTTGCAGACGGGTCTGCGAGCTGCGCTGGCCAGGATGGGAAAACGCATTGAGGGATAGGATATTGAACAACGCAGATAAAAGGTCAAACGATGTGCAGCAGAATTCACGTTTAACCATTGGCTTGTTGATTGACGAGACTGACGAGTCGATCTCTTGGATGACCTTGATGGGGGTAGATGATGTGGCCCGAGAGCAAGGTGTCAACTTGCTTTGTTTTGTGGGAGGGCCGCTGTCTGTTCCATATGGGTTTATGGCTCAGGCTAATGTGCTTTACGATTTGGTAGATTCAGAGTCTCTGGATGGCTTGGTGATCTGGGGGGGCGGTCTGGCCCAATACATTGCTCCAGACGAACTAGAAGTTTTCTGTGAACAATATCATCCTATACCGATGGTTAGCACTGCGTTGCCGTTGAACGGCATCCCCAGTATACTGGTGGATAATTATCTGGGCATGCGGAGTGCGATGATTCACCTCACCCAAGTACACGGTTATCGTCGGATCGCTTTTATCCGTGGACCTGAGGGTCATCCAGAGGCAGAGGATCGATATCGGGCCTATACCGACGTGTTGGCCGAATGTGGTATTGCGTTTGATCCAAACCTCGTCGCTCCTGGTATATTCAGCGAATTATCGGGATTGGAAGCGATTGATATGCTGCTCGACCAGCGAAATTTGCGGCCACGGGTCGATTTTGAGGCCATAGTGGCGGTTGACGATGTCACGGCCTTTGGCGCGATGAAGGCGTTACGGGCACGGGGGATACGCGTGCCTGGCGATGTGGCTATCGTTGGTTTCGACGATGTAGAAGAAGCCGAGGCCGTAACTCCCCCTTTGACCACGATGCGACAGCCGATATATGAACAGGGACGACAGGCGGCAGAAGCACTGTTGGCGATGTTGCAGGGGGAAAAAATGCCCGAGCGAGTGATGCTTCCCACAGAGTTGGTGGTGCGCCAATCTTGTGGTTGTTTGGCCTCGTCAGTGGTGCGGGCCGCGGCGGGACCAGTGGTCGAAATGGGGGATGCGTTTGCGGTTGCCTTTGCCGCGCGACGAGATGAGATCCTATCCGAGATGGTAAAGGTGATGTGGATTCCGAATGCTAGCATTGTGTCTGAACAGACAGAGAAATTGTTGGATGCTTTTTCTGCCGAGTTGATAGAAGAAGGCCCGGCCGTATTCTTGTCTACACTGAGTGAGATTTTGCGTCAGATGATGACAATGGGTGTCGATATGACCTTGTGGCAAGAAGCATTCTCCACAATGCGCCGTTGTACATTGCCATGCTTTGCAAATATGGATGTTTTGTTTCGGGCGGAGGATCTTTGGCAGCAGGGCCGGATGATGATTGGAGACGCCGTGCAGCGCGGACAAATATACCAAGTGCTGCAAACAGAACAATGGGATGCCATGTTGCGTGAGACCGGCTATGGGTTAATCACAGCATCTACGGTAGCAGAACTGATGAACGAAGTAGCGAGTGGGTTGCCACAACTGGATATTCCCAGTTGTTATCTTTCTTTGTACGAGGCGCAAGATGCGACTTTGGAAGAAAGCCGGCTGATTTTGGCTTGTGATGGTGAACACGAGGGCTGTGCCGAGCTGGAAGGTGATGGCGTACGTTTCCTCTCTCGCCGACTGGTGCCAGATGGGATACTGTCTCAAAAAGAGCGATATAGCATGATCATCGAACCTCTCTATTTTAGAGATGAGCAGATCGGGTTTGTTCTGTTCGAGATGGGGCCACGGATGGGCAGGCTGTACGAAACATTGCGCGGCCAACTCAGCAGCGCGTTGAGGGGCGTGTTGCTTTTACAGGAGCGTGAGCGGGCCGAGCAGGGGCAGCGCGAAGCGTTGTCCAAGGCGCTGGAGGCAACGCGCGCGCTGGAAAAAGCTTATGCCGAGGTAGAGAGGCAGGTCGAGGAACGGACGTCCGAGTTACAGCGCGAAACTGTCGAACGGGAACGTTTGCAGCAAGAGGTTATCGATGCTCAGAAACAGGCGCTCCAGGATCTCTCTACGCCGATCATTCCTGTGATGGAGCGCATTCTCGTGATGCCATTGGTTGGCAGCATTGACAGTATGCGCGCCAGAGACATCACACGCGCGCTGCTGGCGGGGATTCGGGTGCACCGGGCCAAGATATTGATCTTGGACATTACGGGTGTGCCCATTGTGGACAGCGGTGTGGCGAATCACTTGAACAAGACTATCCAGGCCGCACGGTTAAAGGGGGCACATACCATTATCACCGGCATCTCGGATGCTGTGGCCGAGACCATCGTGGATCTGGGGATTGATTGGGGTGGGGTCGAGACCCTAGCGAATCTCGAGACCGGGCTCAAGGTTGCATTGGCCCGAATGGGATTGCGCATACAGAGGGATCGTAAACTATAACGAGGTATGTATGGCAGATAATAACAAAGCGGGAGTCATCGAATTGCCAAATAAGCGTTTGACTGTGGGGCTACTGGGAGCATTGTGGGATCATACAAAAATACTGACCAAAAAACGAGGTGTGCATCAGATATCCTTTGCGTGTGGTGAAATTGGTTCCACCGTCGGGTTCGATGCACAAGCCAATGTGCTCACTGATCTGATCGGAGAGAAAAATGTGGATGGGTTGGTGATTTGGAGTGATTATCTTGGTCATTACGTCAATGCGGATGAAATGAAGGCGTTTTGTGAGCAATTTTATCCTTTACCTATTGTGAGTATCGGTTTGGTACAAGGTGTTCCAAGTGTGTTGGTGGATAACTACCAAGGAGTGTTTGAAGCGGTCAGTCATTTGATTCAAGTCCACGGACGGCGTCGTATCGCGTGTATCCGTGGACCAGAGGGCAACGTGGAAGCAGATCAACGGTATAAAGCATACGTGGATGCTATGGAACAACACAATATCCCGCTTGATCCAGCGTGTGTTGTGGTTGGTGGTTTTGCTGGTGCCACAGGGGTGCCCGCAATGCGCACGCTGCTGGACGAACGTCAGGCGACTTTTGACGCGCTGGTTACTTCTACCGACGAGGTCGCCATTGTGGCGATCAAGGCTTTGCAAGACCGGGGAATGCAAGTACCTGATGATGTGTCTGTCGTTGGCTTTGACGATGACGGCGAATATTGGACGCCTCCAGTAACTTCTGTACATGCCCAATGGTACGAGGCAAACGTCAAGGCGGCAGACTTAATCATAGCGCTTTTAGCGGGAGAGCAAGTACCAGAGCAAACGGTTCTTCCTTCTCGAATGGTCGTGCGTCAGTCATGTGGTTGTCCTTCTGGTACGGTGAGACAGATTGCCACCGGACGTGTGGCCCAAGTGGGAGAAGATGAGCAGGGCCTGAGCGGGTTTATCGCCCAGCGACAGGATGTTTTGGCGGCGATGATACAGGCAGTGGAACACTCGATAGTCGGTCTCGACGATGGGTGGGAGACGTGCCTGTTGGACGCTTTTATTGCGGATTGGAAGCGTCCGGATAGCGACGATGAGTTGGATCAGGAATTCACAGACGGCTTTATTATTGAACTGGATCAGATATTGCGGCAGGTTGTTGCAGGTGGCAATGATGTGATGATCTGGTTGCAGATCGTTTCGGTATTGCGACGTTGCGTGTTGCCTCATCTTACCGATCATCATATTACGTCGAGATTGGAAGATCTATGGCAGCAGGCCAACGTATTGATCGGGGAGATGGCTCGACGGGTAGAGATGACTCGACGGGTGCAGGCGGGTCATCAGGCTCAGCAGTTGCGCCAGATTGGGCAAAAGTTGATTACATCGTTTGATGTGGACAGTGTTTTCGATGCATTGGTCGAAGAATTGCCCCACTTGGGTATAGAGGGTTGTTATCTTTGTCTGTACGAGGACCCTGCAGCTCCAACTGAGTGGACGCGGCTCGTTTTAGCGTATGACGAGCGGGGACGCATTCCCTTGTCAGAAGAAACACGTCGCTTTTCCGCTCCTCAATTGATGCCCGAAGGCTTGCTGCCGTATGATATGTGGGACACGCTCTTGGTTGAGTCTTTGTACTTTCGTGAGGATCAGATTGGTTTTGTTCTGTTCAAACCGGGGACGGCAAGCCGGGCAATTTTTGGGACGTTGCGCGAGCAGATTAGCAGTGCGCTCAAGGGGGCGTTGCTTTTGCAAGATCAAAGACGGGCCGAACAAGTTCTGGCTGAGGCTTATTCTGAGGTCGAGCAGCAGGTCAGGGAACGAACGGTTGCATTAGAACTAGAGATTGCCGAACGCGAGCGCGTGCAGGCGGAAAGTTTACAGTTGCAGCAGCAAGTGATCGATGCCCAAAAGCAAGCGCTCCAGGAACTTTCAACGCCGATCATTCCCGTGATGGATCGCATCCTCGTTATGCCGTTGATTGGCAGTATTGATAGTATGCGAGCCAGAGACATCACACGCGCGTTGTTGGCAGGGATTCGGGTGCACCGGGCGAGGATCGTGATTCTGGATATCACGGGAGTACCCATCGTGGATAGTGGTGTAGCGAATCACTTGAACAAGACAATCCAGGCTGCGCGTTTGAAAGGATCGCATACCATTATCACCGGCATCTCGGACGCGGTGGCAGAGACTATCGTGGAACTGGGGATTGATTGGGGAGGAGTCGAGACCCTGGCGGATCTTGAGACTGGACTAAAGGTCGCGTTGACCCGAATGGGATTGCGCATTGGGAGAGTGTCGGCACGCTGACGAGCACGTGATTGTGTAAGGAGCAGATGATGTCAGATGACAAAAAAATGAATGGGACAGGATATACCAATTCGCAGGACAAGCGTCCCACTATTGGCTTGTTGCTTGATAATATTTGGGATCCGATCGCGTGGGACGTTTGGGCAGGCGTAAATGATGCGACCAAGGAAGCCGACGCGAACTTGCTCTGCTTTGTGGGCGGGGCCGTGCGCTCGCGCATCGAGTTCACGGCTCAGTCCAATGTGCTCTATGATTTGGTGGGTGCGCAAAACGTGGATGGTTTGGTGATCTGGGGAGGGGGTCTGGGCCAGTTCATTAGCCCTGAAGAGATGATCGTCTTTTGCGAGCAATATCATCCTTTGCCGATGGTCAATGCTGCCTTGCCACTGGAAGGCGTCCCCAGCATATTGGTGGACAACTATGAAGGGATGCGGGATGCAATGATCCATCTCACCGAGGTTCACGGTTATCGTCGCATTGCCTTTGTGCGTGGGCCAGAAGGCCATCCCGAGGCGGATGAGCGGTATCGTGCGTATACGACTGTGCTGGCTGAGCATGGTCTTGCTGTTGATCTAGATTTGGTCGCGCCTGGTAATTTTCATCCGGATTCGGGTACAAAGGCGATCCATTTGTTGCTCGACCAACGCAAACTACAGCCCAAGATCGATTTTGAAGCTATTGTAGCAGTAGATGACGGTTCGGCGATCAGCGCGATGGAGGAATTGCAGGCGCGAGGGGTCCGAGTCCCGGATGATGTGGCAGTAGTCGGTTTCGACAACATAGAGGAGGGGCGTTATGTCACGCCGCCTTTGACAACAGCGCCATCGCTGGTGTACGAACAAGGGCAGCGGGCAACTGCGATGGTACTGACACTTTTGGAAGGTGGTCAAGTGCCTGAGCGGGTGATTCTGCCCACCCAGGTTGTGGTGCGTCAGTCTTGTGGTTGTGTGGCCCCGGCAGTGGCGCAGGCTGCAGTGGGCAAAGTGCCCAAGTTTGATGAGGCATTCGAGGTCGCTCTTGCCACGCGGCGACAAGAAATTCTCTCCGAGATGGTGCAGGCGGTAGAGGCATCGTTGCTGGTTGATGTGACCTCCGAGTGGGCAGAACAGCTCTTGGATACCTTTGTCGCGGATTTGAAGGGAGGGACCTCGGAAACCTTTGTATCCACGTTGAATGAGATCTTGCGTCAGGCAATGGGGGGCAACGTGGCTGCTTGGCAGGGAGCGCTCTCTGTGCTACGCTACCACGCGTTACCTTACCTCAACGACCAAGACGCATTGTCTCAGGCTGAGGATCTCTGGCAGCAGGCTCGAGTCGTGATTGGAGAAGCAGCACAGCGGGCCCAGGCGTATCAGAGACTCCAGACGGAACAAAAAATTCGAACGTTGAGCGCGATCAGCCAAGTGCTGGGCACGACGTTCGATGTACCGGAACTGGTGAATGTATTAACAGAGAGATTGCCAGACTTGGATATTGAGTGTGCTTGTATCTCGTTGTACGATGATTCTGACGCATCTTTTGAGTGGTCCAAATTGGTTTTAGCCTATAGCAAAGAGGGAAACGCCGCTCTGGAGGGCGAGGGGCGACGCTTTTCCACCCGGCAACTGGTGCCAGATGGTTTGTTGCCTCGCGATAAACGGTATAGTATGGTGGTAGAACCTTTGTATTTTCAGGAGAACCAATTGGGATTGGCTGTCTTTAAGGCAGAACCCCAGGAAGCGATGATCTATGACGCGCTGCGCGGGCATATCAGCAGCGCGTTAAAAGGAGCCCTACTTTTGCGAGAGCGCACACAAGCGCAGGCGGATTTGCAAAAGGCGTATGCCGAGGTGGAGAAAAAAGTTGAGGAACGAACTGCCGAATTGCACCGAGAGGTCGCCGAGCGCGAGCGCGTGCAGGAAGAGAGCTTGCGATTGCAACAACAAGTCATCGAGGCACAAAAGGAGGCAATTCAGGAACTATCCACGCCAGTCATCCCTATTATGGATCGTATCATTGTGATGCCGTTGGTCGGCAGCATAGACAGTATGCGGGCCAGAGACATCACCCGTTCTCTGTTGGCAGGAATTCGACAGCAGCGGGCCAAGGTGGTGATCCTGGATATCACGGGTGTCCCCTTGGTGGACAGCGGCGTGGCGAACCATCTGAACAAAACGATCCAAGCGGCACGGTTAAAGGGCGCGCATACCATCATTACGGGTATCTCGGATGCTGTGGCCGAAACCATCGTGGATCTGGGTATTGATTGGAGTGGTGTTGAGACAGTGAGGGATTTGCGGACTGGCTTGATTACCGCATTAGAGAGTATGGGGACAAGGTTAATGCGATCCAAGATATGAGATAACGGATAAGGTGCCAAGATGAAAGAGCAACTTGATCTAGCTAGAGTGTCCAGTCGCGTCATTGAATTGGAAACAGTAGGAAATGCATTGAGTGAGCAAGGTGACAATAGTATTACCATCTCTGATATGGAAAACTTGAAATTGACTGATTTGGTCGAGCTTGAGAGGTTGCAGGAATTACAGGATAGATATTCAGATGCTGTCAATATTGCCGCGCTCTTGTTTGATCCTGATGGTAAGCCTATCACTGAACCCAGCAACTTTTCCGATTTTTGCAATATCATCCGAGCTACCGAAAAAGGTGCTGTGGCGTGTGAGAGTTCTGATGCATCCGATGCAGAGTTGGCTGGGCAGAGTTCCCATCAACAGGATTCTCCTGCGCTTCATCCTTGTGGGAACTTTGCAGAGATAATGGATGGCGCAGTGCCGATTATTGTCAATGATCAACATATAGCGACGTGGGGAATCGGTCAAGTCGCGATAGAGGAGATTGACGACGACAAAATTCGCAAGTTTGCGCAAGACATAAAAACCGACCAAGAGGAACTTGTTGCTGCATCAAAGAAACTGTTCCGAGTATCCAAAGAACGATTTGAAAAGATCGCTTATTTTCTGGACATTCTGGCTAAACACGTTTCGCAGGTGGGGCTGCAAAGCCTTCAACAGGCTCGATTATTAAACGAGCTTGAAAGAATAGAAAAAGAGCGTATACGATTACAACAGCAATTTGTAGAGGCTCAACAACAAGTGCTTCGTGAGCTCTCTACACCGATTATTCCCATTATGGATCGCATCATTGTGATGCCGTTGGTCGGCAGCATAGACAGTATGCGAGCCAGGGACATCACCCGTTCTCTACTGGCTGGAATTCGTCAACAGCGGGCCAAGGTGGTGATTTTGGATATCACCGGTGTTCCTTTGGTAGACAGCGGCGTGGCGAACCATCTGAACAAGACGATCCAGGCAGCACGGCTAAAAGGTGCGCGTACCATTGTTACAGGCATCTCGGACGCCGTAGCCGAAACCATCGTGGATCTGGGTATTGATTGGAGTGGCGTTGAGACGGTAAGGGATTTGCGGACCGGGTTACTGACTGCGCTGGCTACAATAGGGCTGCGCATTGCGAGGGGCGGGGGGGAAATAAATTGAGGAGATCAAAGTGATAGAAAGATTGAATAGACCCCCATGGATTGTTAATGTCGTGCAAAAGTTAACTGTTCCAGAGTTTGACTTGTTACGGGTTGAACCTCTGATGCAGGTGTTGCGCAAGTGGGTTGCTATAGGATCGGTTGTGATCACGACCTGTGTAATCATCAATTCTGTGATTAATCCATCACAATTTGTGTGGATTCCGATGCTCTTGGGCTTTGGGCTTATTGTCGCCATGATGGGATTGCGCAATTTGAGCCAGCGAGGCTTGATCAGTGAGGTGGTCAATTTACTTGTAGCTGTGATCATACTCTATATTACGTTTGCTGTCCGGCCAGAATTCTTGACATCGGGATACATGTTGGCGTATGCTTTGCCCGTTGCTGCTGCCGCGCTGCTGCTCACACCGGATGCGGGCTGGGTTTGGGCAGTGATCGCCACGTTGATCATGTGGCTTCGGGTGATGGTGGCGGCAAGAAACCCTGACGTGGTCATTGGTTTTGGAGAGGCTTTTGTAAGCATTGCTCTGTTTTATTTACTGACGGGGCTTATTTGCTTTCTCAGTCGTTCTCTCGAACAATCTCGAGTGAGTCTCCGCCGACAGATTGACCTGGGCCGAACGGGTGTTGAACTCGGTCACATGGTCACATCTGCTTTGGATACGCCCATAATTGTTCGTCAGGCGGTTCAGATGATCCAAGAAGCGTTTGATTATTTTCAGGTTGCACTTTATAGCTTGGATACCGAGTCTGGTTCCGCTGTTTTGGTGGATGCGGCCGGCAAGGACGCTGAGGTTTTGATGGAAAAGGGAGTTCGTGTGCCGTTGAGTGGCCGGACGGTCTTGGCTTATTCCATCAATCAAAAACAGCCCCAGACGTTGTTCTCTTGGAAGGGTATCCAGGATTACATGGGGCGTGATATTGAATTCACCCACAAACGCTCGATTGGCCGGGCAGAGTTGGTGATTCCTCTGCACATGGGAGATCGCGTCTATGGGGCGCTAGACATCCACAGCACAGAGATGGACGCATTTTCTGAGGGGGATATCCACACTTTGAAGGGAATCGGCGGTAATATCGCCAATGCTCTGGAAGGAGCATTGCATTTTGAAGAGCGCATGCAGGCAGCCAGGGAACTGGAAAAAGCGTACGCTGAAGTAGAGATAAAGGTTGAGGAACGAACCGCCGATCTGCAGCACGAGACTGCTGAACGTGAACGGTTGCAACAAGAGGTCATAGAGGCGCAGGAACGGGCTATCCGGGACCTGACCACGCCGATCATTCCCGTGATGGATCAAATTATCGTTATGCCACTGATTGGCAGTATCGATGATGTACGTGCCAGAGACATGATGCGTAGATTGTTGATGGGCATCAGCGAACAGCGGGCCAGGGTTGTGATTTTGGATATCACGGGGGTGCCTCTGGTAGACACGACTGTGGCTGGTCACTTGTACAGGACGATCCAGGCAGCGCGGTTAAAGGGCACGCGCACCATCGTCACCGGCATGTCGGATGCCGTGGCTGAGACCATTGTGGATCTGGGGATTGATTGGGATAGAGTTGAGACGCTGCGCAATTTACAGACCGGACTGCTGGTTGCGCTAGAAGAGATTGGATTGCACATTACAGAGTAAGGGCATCTAGATTTGGAATGCTTGTCAAAAAAGGAGTTTCGTCTATGAATTGTTTCTCGGTAAAATTGTACTGGTGTAACAGTTGATATAGGCCTAGACAGATCAGAAAAGGAGTCAGAATAAATGAAGACGATAAGAATGAAACAGGTAACAAGTTTTTTGCTCGTCGCGTTGGTGATGCTCTTGGTGGCTGGTTGTAGTCAGCCTGCCAAGGTGCACAAGGTGGGTATCTTGCAGGTCTCTCCTGCACTGACCATAGCCGAGGGGCCTATTACAGAAGGCATGGTAGAATTGGGTTATGTAGAGGGCGAGAACGTCGAGTACGTATACAAGAATGCTATGGGCAATATGGACGACCTAAACAGTTTTGCCGCCGAGTTGTTGGACCAGGTAGACGTTCTCGTGACCATTGGCACTCCATCGGCGGCTGCGGCCAACAAGGCCAACGAGGGCAAAGATGTCCCGATCGTGTTTTACCTGACTTCTGATGCGGTGAAACTTGGACTGGTCCAATCTTACAGTCAGCCGGGTGGGCGTGCGACAGGAGTTATGACGGGCTCGGAGGATACGGCCGGCAAGCGTCTGGAAATACTGCTCAAAATGAATCCAGATATCAAAAATGTCTTGGCGGTATATTCCACCAACCCGATTATGTTGCTAGAGCAAGAAAAACTGCGCGAGGCTGCCGCTACGTTGGGATTGACGCTCGTCGAGCACCAGATAAGCTCGGCCGAGGAGGCCATTGCCGCTTACCAGTCTGTTCAACCCGGCGAGGTGGATGCAATCCACGTTCCTGCGGATGTCGTGGTTGCGGCTGCCGAGGAAGCCATTGCGGTACTCTCGGTACGCGACCAGATTCCCAATATCTATGTGGGCAAAAAAGATACGAGTGTGGCAGCTTATGGGCCTGATTTCAAGACTGCGGGACCACAAGTGGCTGCATTGGTGGACAAAATCCTCAACGGTGCCGATCCGGCCACGCTGCCGGTTGAGATACCCAAAAAATTTAACCTGATCATCAATATGAATGTGGTTGAACAGATTGGCTTGACGCTCTCGGAGGACGTACTACAGATCGCTGATGTCGTGATCGGGGCCGAGTAAAGATCGGGTTCGTTTGAGTGGGTGTGTGGGCAATGATGCTACCGGACGCTCTTTTCAGACAAGCTCTTTTCCAAGAGCGTCTGGTAGCAAAAACATAGGAGCGGTGGGCAATGGATGAGCAAGTAAAAGACAAGCGATTCATATCACTGACAACCCGTTTTCTGGTGGTATTTACTCTGGGGGTAGTATTGCCCCTAATCATAACAGGTGTTGTTCAGTTCGCCATCAATTATTCCACGCAAAATCTCCAAGTGGAGAATTTGCAGAGCAGAGCTGCCGAGAGCGTGGCTACTACCATTGATGCGTATCTGGCACAATTCGAGGGCGAGATGACACTGTTGTCCAGCGCACGGTTTTCGCAGGCGGGCGAGTCTCCTGATGAGCTTTTGGAGGGGTTGTTGGTTTATGATGCTGGTTTTGAACTGTTGACCCTGATGGATGGGACGGGGCAAGAGTTGGCCAAGAAATCGCATCTCGAGGTGCTTTCCTCAGACGATCTGGGCAACCGTGCTGATTCCGCCGAGTTTGCGGCTGCCAGTCGGGGAGAGCGATACCTTGGCCCGATTTTTGAATCGCAGTATGGTGAACCGTGGGTTACATTGGCCATTCCGGTTCAGGACGTGTATGGTAACGTGGAGTATGTGTTTTCTGCAGATGTCAACCTCAAATATATGTGGGATGCCATTGAGGAAGTAGAGGTCGGTTCCGAGGGATATGCGTATGTGGTGGATGGTGAGGGACGATTGATCGCGCACCGTGATTCATCTCTGGTGTTGCAGTGGCGGGACCTGAACGATGTGGCGGGCATTCGTAGCGCTTTGCAAGGGGAGGCGATTACTGATTCGTATATTGGGCTGGAAGAGCAGCGGGTCGTTGGCAGCTATCTGCCCCTTGAGCAAACGGATTGGTTCGTCTTGGTGGAAACTCCCACGAGTGAAGCATTAAAGTATGTGTATTGGTCTGCCGGAATCAGTGGTGTAGCCATCGTTGTGGCGCTTGGGTTAGCCAGTTGGCTGGGCTTGTACCTGGTGCGGACTGTTGTGCAACCGCTGAAGCAATTGCAAAAAAGTGTAGCCATCATTGGTGATGGTGATCTATCATACCGTGTCGATATCCAGACCCAGGATGAGATTGGCGTGTTGGGAGATGCTTTCAACGATATGGCTGCTCGTTTGGAAGAGATAGTCGCTATCTCGGAGAAACGTGAAACTGAACGTTTGCAAATGCAAGAGCAGATCATCGAGGCGCAGACAGAGGCGTTGAAAGAACTGTCCTCGCCCATTATTCCTGTGATGGATCGAATCATTATCGTCCCATTGGTGGGCAATATTGGTGATGATCGGGCCGTAGACATCACGCGTTCTTTGCTGGCGGGGATTCGGCAGCACCGGGCCAAGGTGGTGATTTTGGATATTACGGGGGTGCCCGTCGTGGATAGCGCCGTAGCCAATCACTTGTACAAGACGATCCAGGCGGCGCGCTTAAAGGGTGCGCGCACGATTATCACTGGCATCTCGGACGTGGTGGCCGAGACTATTATAGATTTGGGCATTGATTGGGGTGATATCGATACTGTGAGAGATTTGCGGACTGGGTTAGTATCTGCGCTAAATAGTTTGGGAATTCAACTGTCCAAGTGAAGGAGGGTCATAAAATGGACAATGCAGGCAAAACCAAAGAGCAACTGGCAGCCGAGATGGTTGAAATGCATAGTCGAGTGGCAGAGTTGGAAGCAGAGATGCAGCAAAAAGCCGCTCAGTATGAACGGCACGTCACTGAAATGACCATCGTCAACGCAATCAGTCAAGCGATCTCTTCTTCTACCGAGTTGGATGACGTATTAGAAGCGGTGCACCATCAGGTGGATCGCCTCCTTGAGGCGGCCAACTTTTGCGTCTCTGTCTACGATGAGGAAAGCGACGAGTGGGCCAGAGTATTTTTTGTAGAGGGGGGGCAGGTACTGCCGCGCGCCCACATGCGTTTTGAGGGTGGGACGGGCCTCACGGGCTGTATGATTCGCGATCGCAAGTCTCTTCTCTTTCAGTCCGCAGAGGAAATAGCGGCGTTCCAAAAGGCCCAAGGGAGAGAGTCTATTGGGAAAAGCGCGCTGTCTTGGCTGGGGGTTCCCCTCATCATTGCGGACAAAGTCGTTGGGGGGATGGCTATCCAGAGTTACGAACAGGGAAACCTGTATGACGAGCAAGACCAAACTCTATTTCACACGATCGCCAGCCAGGTGGCCTCTGCGATGAACAATTTGCGACTGTTGAGAGAGGCTCGGCAGCAGGCCAAAGAACTGGCCGTATTGGACGAACTCGGCCAGGCTCTCACTGCCCGCCTGAGTGTAAAAGAGATGTTGGACAAAGTATACCGGCATACTTCTCGTCTGGTGGACACGACTAACTTTTGCATCTTGCTCTATGACTCAAAAAAGCACGAGTTTACTTTTAGTCTCGTGATCTCTGAGATGGAGGATGAGGGGTATCCTGATGCTTTTTCAGCGGATGAAGGAGTCAGTGGATACATCCTGCGCACCCGATCTGCATTGCTCGTTAAAGAGAATGTGCACGAGTGCATGAAAGAGTTAGGGATCAATCTGATCGGGACGCACGCTCTTTCCTGGTTGGGCGTCCCACTGATAGCGGGTGATGAGGTGCGAGGAGTGATGATCGTCCAGAGTTATTCTACCCCCGGCCTCTACGACGAGCGTGACCGGGACTTTTTGGCTGCCATTGCCAACCAGACTGCCATTGCACTACAAAATGCCCAGATGGTGGAAAATCTGGAACAGATGATCGAGGAACGCACGGCAGAATTACGAACTAGTCTGCAAGAGAGTGAGCGTTTACAACAAGAGATCATTGAGGCCCAGCGAAGCACACTCCGTGAACTCTCGACGCCCCTCATCCCGATTATGGAGCGAATTATGGTGATGCCTCTGATCGGCAGTATCAACAGTATGCGTGCCAGAGACATCACGCGCGCGCTGTTGGCGGGGATCCGGCAGCACCGGGCCAAGGTGGTGATCCTGGACATTACGGGCGTGCCCCTGGTG
The DNA here is from genome assembly GCA_024232355.1 of Chloroflexota bacterium. The sequence goes on from JAAEPW010001230.1 coordinate 125,112, forward strand.
GACAGCGGCGTGGCATCCCATTTGAACAAGACGATCCAAGCGGCGCGGCTCAAGGGTGCGCGTACCATCGTCACTGGTATCTCGGACAGTGTAGCCGAGACCATCGTGGAGTTGGGCATTGATTGGAGTGAGACCGAGACGGTGAGTGATTTGCGAACGGGGTTGGTCGTCGCGCTCAAAAGTATGGGGATTCGGCTGAACAAGTAACGACAGAACACTCAAGTGATATTGCCTGCGCAAATGAGGGCCGGAATATGACAAAAATTTCCGAACTGGAAAAACGAATTGCCGAGTTGGAAGAGGACTTGCATCAGAGCGAGAAACGATACCGCGCTGTGACAGATACCGCGCTGGCAGGTATTGGCGTTACAGATATTGAGGATAACCTGACTTTTGTCAATTCAACCTTGGCCAAGATGCTGGGGCACACACTGGATGAGATGGAGGGGATGAACCTCTCCCAGTTGATGAGCGCAGAAGAGTTCAAAGATCATCAAGGTCGGACGCAAGAGAGGGCGGCGGGGGGGGTACGCGACCAGTACGAGTCTATACTGCGTCACAAGGATGGTCATTGGATCAGTGCGTTAGTTTCTGCTTCGCCTCTTACAGCCGATGATGGTACTTTTGAGGGAACCTTGGGAGTGCTTGTGGATATTACCGAGCGCAAGCAGGCAGCGATAGAGGTGCAGCGGCAAGCGGATCAAATGGCCATCATCTATAAAATGGGACAGCGGGTGAGTGGCGAGTTGGAACTAGAGGCATTGTTGTCTGAGACTGTGACGGCAGTGTACGATGCTTTTGGTTATTATGGCGTGATGCTATTGCTGCTCGACGAGGAAACACAGTGTTTGACGGTGCATTCTGTTGCTGGCAAACACATGGACGTTTTTCCTGAGCATACCTGGCTTGCTATGGGGGAAGGGTTGATTGGGCGTGCGGCAGAGACTGGTGAAACCCAGATCAGTGGTGATGTTAATCAGGATCCCCACTATTTGCGCAAGGAAGAGGAGCAGACCAATTCGGAACTTGCGGTGCCGATCAAGAGCGGAGATAGAGTCATCGGGGTGCTCGATCTACAAAGTGCCGAGTTTGATACCTTTGGTGAGAGTGAGCGGGTTGTGATGGAGGCGCTCAGCACTCAAATTGCCACCGCTATCGAAAATGCTCAACTGTTCCAGGATGCCCAGGTCCGTGCCAATCGGTTGGCGGTTGTCAATCGCATTGCCAAGGTTGCTAATGCTACCCTTGACCTGGATGATTTGATGGAGAGCGTGTATCAGGAGATTACGCCCACTTTTCAGGCCGATGCTTTTATCTTTGCGCTTTACGATGAGGATACGGACGAACTCGATTTTCGCTATCAGGTGGACGAAGGCGAACGGTTACCCCCTGCGCGGGTTCCTTTGGGCACAGGTTTGAGTTCTATCGTCATCGCCGAGCGAAAACCCCTGGTGATTCGAGATTTCGAACGGGAGCAGGAGTATGTGTCGAGAGGGTTGGTCATAGGAACGGGCAAGCTTCCCGCATCCTGGCTGGGTACGCCGCTGTTGGTAGGCGATCGGGTGATTGGCATCATCAGTGTGCAAGCGTATCGTTCCTATGCCTGGGATGAGGAAGATGAACAACTGCTCTTTACTATTGCTGAACAGATCACCGTGGCTCTGGAGAACGTCCGTTTGCTTGAGCAAGCGCAGACCCGCGCGAAAGAATCGGCCGTGTTGACTGAACTAGGACAGGCTTTGACCACCCGTCTCAATGTGGATGATGTGTTGAACGAAGCGTATCGACAGAGTTCGCGCTTGTTGGATACGACCAACTTTTCTGTTGCCCTGTACGATCCAGAGAAGCACGAATTGGCATTTGCGCTTGCCGTCTCCGAGTTGGAGGACGAAGAACATCCGCCCGCTTTCTCTGCGGACAGGGGGCTCAGCGGTTACACCGTTCGCCAACGGACTGCGCTGCTTGTAGAAAGAGATGTGGAAGAGTGGAAGGTAAAGATGGAGATTCAGGCGGGGAAAGGGGCGATGCCCACACTTTCCTGGCTGAGTGTACCTTTGCTCGTCGGTGATCGGGTGTTGGGCGTGATGTCTGCTCAGAGCTATACCACACCCGGTGCCTATGGTGAGCGTGACCGGGACATATTCATTGCTATTGCCAGCCAGACGGTCATTGCATTGCAGAATGCCCAGATGGTGGAAAACTTGGAACAGATGGTCAAAGAGAGCACGGCAGAATTACGGGATAGCATCCAAGAGAGCGAGCGCTTGCAACAAGAGATTATTGAGGCCCAGCGGAGCGCGCTCCAGGAACTCTCTACGCCCATCATCCCAATTATGGAGCGGATCATGGTGATGCCATTGATCGGCAGCATCGACAGTATGCGTGCGCGAGACATCACGCGCGCGTTGTTGGCAGGGATCCGGCAGTACCGGGCCAAAGTCGTGATCCTGGACATTACGGGAGTGCCCATCGTGGACAGCGGTGTGGCGAATCACCTGAACAAGACCATTCAGGCGGCGCGGCTCAAGGGTGCGCGCACTATTATCACTGGAATCTCGGACGCGGTGGCCGAGACCATTGTGGAGCTGGGGATTGACTGGGGCGGGATCGAGACGTTGAACGACTTGCAGACGGGGTTGATCGTGGCACTTGGTCGCTTGGGGATAAAGTTGGCAAAGTGACAACAAGGCAAGGAATAAAGTGAATTATGCGATATGTAACGGGAAATAGCAAAGGGAATTGATTATGTCTACGATTGCAGCGCTAGATATTGCGTGTTGGAGCGTCACAGCTATGCTTGCAGCTTCCTTGTTCCTAATGGTGTTGGGGGCTGGGCCAAGACGCATGCTCAATCGCTCTTTTGCTCTCTTTGCTTTGGCCGAGGCACTGGCGGCTATTTTGAATATTCTTCGAGATCTATCTTTGCGGTTTGATGTTGGGAACGCGCTTTTCCTCACCGAGTTACTGCTTCTGTTCTCTATTGCAACAGGCCCCTTGTTGGGTATGTTTATCGTTCTCTATCTCAACCGTCGTACTCGTAACACTAATCTAATTGTGGGTATGGGGATAATAGCATTAGTTATCCTTTGTGTGCCTTTGTTTCGTCACCAATTGTATACTGGTATTTACCTGGACGATAACGGTATAGCCCGTACAAGCTCTAATATATGGCGGGTCATAGCGGTCCAGTTGGCTACTCTGTACAATGTTTGGGCTCTGGTTCTTTTCTGGCAAGAGCGTCGTCGATTGAGAGAACCGTACCTGGCGTGGGGAGTGTTTGTCTTGGTGGGAGGGCATTTCGTGAATGGGGTCTTTCGACCCTCTTTTCCGATCACGTCTGCTACGACCGCTCTTGCTGTCGCTATACTGGGCTATGGGATTATCACCCGGCAGCTTTTTAACCCGCTGCGAGATATGACCCAAGAGTTGGAGCGCAAAGTGGAAGAATTGCGCCAAAGTGAGGAGCGGTTCAGGGTGATTTTTGAGGGCTCTAACGACGCGGTTATGCTTCTTTCAGAGAAGGCTTTTTTCGACTGCAATTCGCGCGCTTTGGAGATGTTTGATTTTGGAGAAAAGGGAGAACTGGTTGGTATTCATCTTGCTGATATTTCGCCGCCGTTCCAATCTGATGGACAGGACTCGGTGTCTGCTGCACAGGAGAGGATACATGCTGCGTTCCAACAGGGTCATAATCGCTTCGAATGGATTCATAGTCGAGGCGGTGGGGAGGATTTCCTTGCCGAAGTGCTTCTTTCAGCTTTTGACCTGGGCGGCGAGATGGTTTTGCAGGCGACTGTTCGTGATATTTCTGAGCGTAAGCAAATTGAGGCAGAGCATAAGCGTTTGCAGCAGGAGGTCATTGAGTCTCAGCGACAGGCGCTCTTGGAGCTTTCTTCTCCCGTTATCCCGATTATGGAACGTATCATCGTGATGCCCCTGATCGGTATCATTGACAGCAAACGAGCGCGAGACATTACACGCGCGTTGTTGGCAGGAATCCGACAGCACCGGGCCAAAGTCGTGATCTTGGACATTACGGGTGTGCCTGTCGTGGATAGCGGCGTGGCGAACTATTTGAACAAGACGATTCAGGCAGCGCGGCTCAAAGGCGCGCGCACCATCGTTACTGGCATCTCGGACGCGGTGGCCGAGACTATTGTGGATTTGGGGATTGACTGGGGTGGGGTCGAGACGTTGAACGACTTGCAGACGGGGTTGATCGTGGCACTTGGTCGCTTGGGGATCAAACTGGCACGATGACAAATCGAGAGGCAAACTCATGACACACGATGGGGAAGAACACAATGGATAACCTGCGCAATTTATGGTACAGACTGACTGTACCGCATGCTGCTGACAAGGACGATGCACGGCGAGAATATATGACAAAGGTCATTTTGATCATACTGAATGTGGTTGGTTGGGGGATGGCGGTTGGATTTTTCGCAGGCGTAATTAGGGGGAAAATGCCGCCGCCCGCTCTGCTAAACGTTGTGCTTGTACAGTTTTTTTTGATAGGAAGCTGGTTGCTGGCAGATCGAGGATATTGGCGACCCATTAGTTACGCTTTGCCCGCAATATTTTTCTTGCCCGCGTTGCGCACCAATTATAGCAGTGGGGTGGGAACCGTGGCGATGTTGCTATATGCTATGGTGATATTGTTGACCGCCATGCTCCAGGGCGGTAAAATGCAATGGGTTGCTTTGGGCCTCAGTGTCGGCACCTATTTGACTATGGGGTGGATGCATGTTCAGGGACGTTTTCCCACGCCGCTAGCGCCAGAAGATGATTTTGTTGGTTTCGCAATACCTGTGAGCGGCATGCTGCTATTCATCACCGTGTTGCAGTGGTTCTACACCTCGCAATTCCAACGGACCATTGCAGAATTGGCCGAGAGTCAAGCCAGCTTGGAACAACGTGTTGCCGAACGTACAGACGATCTGCAAAAAAGCATGGTAGAGCGCGAACAGTTGCAAAAACAGGTCATTGAGACGCAGCGCCAGACGCTCAAAGATCTTTCAACACCCATCATTCCGATTATGGAGGCGCCCGACGGATCGGGCGGCATTATGGTGATGCCCCTGGTTGGCAGTATCGACAGCACGCGAGCGCGAGACATCACGCGCGCGCTGTTGGCGGGAATCCGCCAGCATCGGGCCAAGGTGGTGATCTTGGATATCACGGGCGTGCCTTTGGTGGATAGTGGCGTGGCATCTAACTTGAACAAGACGATCCAGGCGGCACGGCTCAAGGGTGCGCGTACCATCGTTACCGGCATTTCTGAGGCGGTGGCTGAGACCATTGTGGATTTGGGGATTGATTGGGACAGTATTGAGACCGTGTCCAATTCGCAAATGGGACTGCGGATTGCATTGAGAGGAATGGGGCTACAAATTGTGAGATCGTTGTAGATGGTGGGGCGGTAAATAGTGAGGGAGTAGGTGAAATGGGAGATGTTGAACGACAAGAGACTCGTCAAACCATTGGTTTGCTGACGCATACAGCTTCGGATGCGTATGGCGCGCTCTTGTGGGCCGGAGCTAGGGATGCGGCCAAAAAGGCAGGTGCTAACTTGATCTGCTGCTCGGGTTGGGCACTAGACAGTAATCGAGGCTTTGAGGCCCAGGCCAACATACTTTACGAGTTGGCTGGTTCAGAGAACCTGGATGGTTTAGTGATCAGTGGTGGTGTGCTGGGCAGCTTTGTTGGCCCAGAACGATTTCGGGATTTCTGTGAACGATATCGACTGTTGCCGATGGCGAGCATTGCGTTGGCGTTGGAAGGCATTCCCAGTGTCTTGGTAGAAAACTATCAGGGTATCCGTGATGTGATGACGCATCTTGTTGAGGTGCATGGATATCAGCGGATTGCTTTTATCAAAGGAATGCCAAATAACGCGGAAGCGGAGGCGCGGTATCAGGGCTATGTTGATGGGTTGACCGAGTATGGTTTGCCCATCGATCCGGCACTCGTTAGCCCGTCCACCCGATGGGATGATATATCGGGTATTGAGGCCGCGCAGTTGCTGCTGGATGAGCGAGGGCTGCAACCACAGGTTGGTTTTGATGCAATCGTGACGAGCAGTGACAATTTAGCTTTTGGCATATTGAACGAACTGCAAGCGCGGGACATACGCGTGCCAGAGGACGTGGCGGTGACGGGTTTCGATGCCCAAGAGAGAAGTGGATGCCTGGCAGCTCCTTTGACCTCGGTGCGCCAGCCGATATATGAACAAGCGCACAAGGCGACCGAGATGGTGCTGGCTCAGTTGCGAGGGGAAAACGTGCCTGAGCAGGTCACCCTACCTACCGAGTTGATCGTGCGCCAATCGTGCGGTTGTTTTGACCCGATGGTAGTGCAAGCGGCCATAGGGCCAATGCTGCATCCGCCAAAGGGAGCGGCAGCGGGCGAGACTTTTATGACTACTTTGGCTGATACCCGTGGCCAGATCCTTGCGGATATGGTAAAAGCCGTAGGGGCCGTGCCAGAGAGTATCGGCTCAGATTGGGCAGATCAGCTGTTGGATGCTTTTGCGGCTGCTGTGCATCCATCCGGGAGTGCATCGGGTGTATTTCTGTCGGCGTTGAATGGAATGTTGCGTCAAGTGATGGTGGCAGGTGGCAAAATAAGTGTGTGGCAGGGAGCGCTCTCGGCCTTGCATCGCTATATGTGGCCCTTTTTATTGGAAAAGAAAGAGGTATTGCATCGGGCCGAGGATGTGTGGCAACAAGCCCGCGTGATGATCGGTGAGACGGCAGAGCGCGCCCAGGCATATCGGCAATTGCAGGCGGAACAGCAGGCAGCAACGTTACGTGAAATTGACCAGTCTCTGATTACAATGTTCGATATCGTGGAACTGATGAACGTAATGGCAAAGGAATTGCCGCGGCTGGATATTTCGGGGTGTTATCTCTCGTTGTACGAGGGAGATGAGATGCCCCCGGACACGTCCAGACTGGTTCTGGCTTACGGCAAAGGTGAGCGTGTCGAGTTGGAGCCAGATGGTCGGCAATTTCCTTCCCGCCAGTTGGTGCCGGATGAGATGCTGCATCGCGAAAAGCCGTATAGCATGTTGGCCGAAGCGCTTTATTTTCGAGATGATCAAATCGGGCTTGTTCTGTTTGAGGTAGAACCACAAAAAGGAATGGCCTGTGGAGTGCTGCGTGGACAGATAAGTAGTGCGCTCAAAGGTGCGTTGCTTTTGAAAGAACGCAGGCAAGCAGAAACTGCCCTGGAAAAGGCTTATGCCCAAGTAGAAAAACAGATTGAAGAACGAACCGTCGAGTTAAAGCGTGAAGTGGTCGAGCGGGAGCGCGCCCAGGCAGAGAGCTTGGAACTTCAACAAGAAGTGATCAAAGCACAGAAACAAGCGCTCCAGGAACTCTCCACGCCCATCATCCCCATTATGGATCGTACCCTCGTGATGCCGCTGGTTGGCAGCATAGACAGTATGCGGGCCAGGGATATCACGCGCGCGTTGTTGGCGGGAATCCGGCGGCACCGGGCCAAGGTGGTGATCCTCGACATCACGGGCGTTCCTGTGGTGGACAGTGGCGTGGCAGACCATTTGGATCGGACGATCCAGGCGGCGCGGCTCAAGGGTGCGCATACCATTGTCACCGGCGTCTCGGACGCGGTAGCCGAGACCATCGTGGATTTGGGGATTGATTGGTGGGAGATCGAGACGGCAAGAGATCTGCAAACTGGGTTGATCGTCGCGCTCAAGAGCCGGGGTATCAAACTGGCCAAGTGATCGTAAAGGGTAAAGGAAACAAGATTTTTGCAATGGTCTCGTAACACAAGTGAAACATTGGATACATCAATTCAGGGCTATACTGGGGAATAGCCCGGGAAGAGGCTAAATTCGGGTTGAGAAAGATAGGATTAGGACGTTGGAGCCAGAATCGATGTGGGAAAAGCGTAGCATAGTTTTGCGATATACATTGTACGGAACATTGTTCGGGCTTGCCTTTCCTGTTCTATCGACTTGTGGGGATTTGTATATACAGCAGTTGCCCCTAAATTTGGACAGTTTGCTACAGATTCAGAAAAGCACGCCATTGCATTGGGTGATCGACACGGCCCCATTTTTCTTGGGCCTATTTGCAAACTCGATCGGCAAGCGACAAGATCAATTGCTTTGCCTGAATAAAGAGCTAGAGCGGGGAATTCAAGAGCGCGATCAAGCCATAAATCAACTTGAGGTATTGCAGGTTAGTCTGGAACAGCAGGTGGTAGAGCGAACGGCCGAGTTGGAGCAGGCCGTTGTTGAGCGAGGATGTATGCAGGAAGAGAGTGCCCACCTGCAGCAAGAGATCATCGAAGCGCAGAGACGTGCGATTGAGGAATTATCTGCCCCCGTCATCCCGGTGATGGAGCACATCATAGTGATGCCACTAGTGGGTAGCATTGACAATATGCGGGCGCGAGACATTACGCGTGCGTTGCTGGAGGGGATTCGACAGCAGCGTGCCAAGGTGGTGATCCTGGATATCACGGGTGTGCATTTGGTGGATAGCAACGTGGCGTCTCATCTAAACAGGACGATCCGAACAGCTCGATTGAAGGGCGCGCGTACTATTATCACAGGTATCTCGGACGCGGTAGCCGAGATGATTGTGGATTTGGGAATTGATTGGGGTGAGATCGGAACGCAACCCGATTTGCAGACTGGGTTGATTGTTGCGTTGAAAGGTTTGGGCATCACGTTAACGCAGTGATGTATACAGGGCGGCAGAGGGCAGAGAAATGAACGAGGCGAACCGAACAAGAGAGCAGCTTGCCGACGAGTTGGTCAAAGCACGCCGCCAAATTGCTAGACTAGAGGCTTTAGAAACCCAACACAAGCAGGTGGAGGAGGCGTTGCGAAAGAGCAAAGAGCGTTCAAAGGTTCTATTGGATTCCATACAGGCTGGGGTCGTGGTGATTGATGCAGAGACACACAAGATTATTGATGCCAATCTCACCGCTACCGAAATGATCGGTGCTGATCACAAAGAGATTATTGATTGTGTGTGTCACGAGTTTATATGTCCGGCTCAGGAAGGCAAGTGCCCCATCACGGATATGGGACAGAACGTGGACAGATCAGAACGCATGCTCATAGACATCCAGGGTAAGCGTATACCGATTCTCAAGACAGTGGTCCCCAAAATCCTGGATGGGCGCCGATATCTGATCGAGAGCTTTTTCGATATCACCGAACGCAAGCAAGCAGAGAAGGAGCAAGAGCGTTTGCAGCAAGAGATCATTGACGCACAGAGACGCGCGCTTGAGGAAATCTCTACACCAATTATCCCGGTGATGGATCGTATCATTGTGATGCCGTTGGTGGGCAGCATAGACAGTATGCGGGCACGGGACATCACGCGTGCACTGTTGGCCGGGATTCGACAACAGCGAGCCAAGGTGGTGATCCTGGATATCACAGGCGTGCCCGTGGTAGATAGCGGCGTGGCGTCTCATCTACACCAGACGATCCAGGCGGCGCGATTAAAGGGCGCGCGTACCATTGTTACTGGTGTTTCTAATGCGGTGGCCGAAACCATCGTGGACTTGGGAATCGATTGGAGAGAAATTGAGACGGTGAGCGATTTACGGATTGGGTTGGTCGGTGCGCTTTCCAGTCTTGGCATCAAACTTGTGAGGCAAAGATAGATTTGCAAAGGAGATCATTATGGTGATTTGGATTAAACAGCTACTGACTGCCCCGGTTTTTGAGGACAATGAAGACAAGACGCGCGTCGCGGGCTTGCTCAATATTATTTTACCGGCCCTTTTTGTGATCGTGTCATTATTTACTCTATTGACGGGCCTTCACGCTGTTGAATCGGGTAACATAATGATGGGTGCAGTAACGGCCTTCCTGGCATTGCTTCTATGGTTCATTATGCGACGCGGCCATGTTCAACTTGCTGGTATACTGTTTTCATCCCTGTTTTTTATATGTGTCACTTTTATGATCTATGCCGGGGGCACTGTCCGTGCCCCAATCACCGTGACGTACAGTGTGTGTATTGTCAGTGCCAGTTTGCTCATTGGCGCTCGTGCTGCGATTGGGTTTAACGTGCTCGTTTTGCTAGCCTTGTTTGGGTTGCTCCAGGCTGAAACTGCTGGGGAGCGGATGCACGATTGGCTAACCTACGCCGCAGTTTTCAGCTTGACGACTGTACTGCTAAACTTGGCTGCCCGGAGCATAAATGATGCACTTGAGCGCGCCCGCAGCCACGAGTGTGTGCTGGATGAACGTGCCAAGGAGATTGCCATCTTTCGCGCGTTAGCCGAGAATGCTACCGACGTTATTCTTATGAGTACACTGGAAGGTAGTATCACTTATGCGAATCGGGCCGGATACGAGATCTTTGGTTGTGATCATGAAGGGTTAGAGATGATTGGCATGAGAATTTCGGATCTAATGCCAAAGGATGAGGCGGAAAATGTAAATCAGCGGACGATATCGACCACACTGCGAAAGGGCAGTTGGCGTGGTGAGATGAAACACCAGCGAAAGGATGGGTCGATATTTGATGCAGATAGCACGGTCTTTGTCGTTCAGGGAGAATTGGGAGAACAAGCAGCCCTGGCTACCATTATCCGCGATATCACAGAGCAAAAGCAGGCCGAGGTAGAGCGTGAACGTTTGCAACAAGATGTGATCGACGCACAGCGACAGGCGCTTTTGGAGCTTTCTTCGCCCGTTATCCCGGTGATGGAACGCATCATTGTGATGCCGCTGGTCGGAAACATTGACAGTGCGCGGGCCAAGGATGTCACCCGCTCGCTGCTGTCGGGGATTAGGACGCACCATGCAGAAGTGGTGATCCTAGACATCACCGGTGTATCTGTTGTGGATAGTGGTGTGGCCGAGTATCTGAACAAGACGGTTCAGGCCGCGCGATTAAAGGGAGCGCGTACCATCATCACCGGTATCTCTGAGGATGTGGCCGAGACCATTGTGACCCTGGGGATCGACTGGGGGGGCATCGAGACGGTAAGTGATTTGCAGACCGGATTGGTTGTTGCATTCGACAGTTTGGGCATTAGGTTGATCAAATAGGAGGTGGATAAATTATTAAACGTACAGACATGATCAGATGGAAGAGATACGAGTGCGAGTTGCAAGTGGTGTTTTACATCGAGGAGGTTTAGACAAATGGATATTTTTGAGTCAACGAGTTTGATGGACGACCTGGATACATTAGGAACATCAACCATCCAAAAGCTCGAAAGCCTGCTGCTGGTCGCCGTCCCACGAGACCTGACGGACAGTGATGTGTTACGATTGCGTCGTGAGGTATTGAGAGCAATCCGACAACATCACTCACGTTGGGTATTGCTGGACTTTTCGCGGGTGGATATCTGCGATAGTTTCTTTGGGCGGTTTATCCAGAGCACGGCCAAAATGGCTGGATTGATGGGCGCAGAAGTAGTCGTCGCGGGGTTGCAAGATGCCGTGGTTGAAACGATGGTAGAACTGGGCATGACGCTACCAAGCGTTCACGCGGTGTTGGACCTAGACGATGCACTGGCGCTGAGTAGAGAGGGCCCAACTGGCGAATCAGCGGACGAGCAAGACCTAGAGACTGATGCTGATTCAATGTTTGCTGATTCGACGGAGGTGTAGTATGTCGGAAAAACAGCCGAATCAGAAACGCTTTGTTATCAAAAGCGTCGTAGATGTGGTAAGAGCGCGGCGTAGTGGACTGAGCGTTGCGCTAGAAATGGGTTTTCACCAGGCAGAAGCCAACAAGGTTGCTGTGGTCATCTCTGAGCTAGGGCGGAACATTGAGCTGTATGCCGGGGAAGGCGTCATCACCTTGACCGTGCTCGATAAATGTATCGAGGTCATCGCAGAGGATCAAGGCCCAGGCATCCCAGACGTGGATCGTGTTCTGGCTGGCGGCTATACGACCTCTCAGGGAATGGGCCTGGGTATATCGGGGTCCAGACGGCTGATGGATGAGTTTGAAATTCAGTCGGTGGTCGGCGAGGGGACGAGGATCAAGGCGTCAAAATGGCTACGGTAAAGACTCTAAACCTCCGAGGTTTTGGCATGCATCCGTAGTACTGCGGGGATGTTGAAAAAGCTTCGGAGGTCTCGGAGAGTATTGAACAAGAGGGAGGATGATCGTGCAAGATAAAGTTGCACGCAAGACAAGGGTATCTATCAGGCATGATACGGATGTTGTAGTCGCTTGCCAAAAGGGACGCACCTTGGCAGCCCAGGTGGGGTTGTCGGACAATGATCAAGTGATTGTCACCATTGCTATATCGGAAGTGGCAAGTAACATCATACGATATGCGAATACGGGCGAAATCATCCTTGAACCTGTTCTACAGGATGACAAACGGGGCATTGTCATTATTGCTCGCGATGAAGGACCAGGTATCACCGACGTCAAACAGGCTTTGCAAGATGGTTACTCGACTGGCGGAGGTTTGGGTCTAGGGTTGTCGGGGGCTAGGCGACTGATGGATGAATTTGAAATAGTTACCCAGGTTGGTATGGGGACGACAATAGTGATGAAAAAAATGGAAACGATGGAAATGACACATTTACAATCTACAGTAACCACAGAGGTCACCACGCCGAGTGCGCAATCCACACCATTCATCGAATGGGGGATTGCTACGCGGTCATTTGATGGGCGCGGTGAATCAGGTGACCAATGTTTGGTCGAACCATTTTCTGGCGGCATTTTGGTGATGGTCGTGGATGGGTTGGGGCACGGTCCCAGTGCGGCTATCGCTGGCAAAGCTGCTGTCGCTGCGGTGGAGGGGCATGCCAGTGAGCCTGTGGCTGCGTTGCTCAAACGTTGTCACGAAGGGTTGCGGAGGACACGTGGGGCAGTGGTCAGCCTGGCATCATTTGACGCGCACGCCGGAAAGATGACGTGGTTGGGTATCGGCAACGTCAAGGGGCTGCTTTTGAGGGCCAATGGAAATGTAGCCCGCACGCGCGAGCGGCTGCTGTTGCGTGGTGGTGTGGTGGGGTATCAGTTGCCAACACTACGTCCTGCTACGCTCTCTGTTGGGCGAGGCGACACACTGATTTTGGCTACTGACGGTCTCCGCAGTGTTTTTGCTGACGAGTTGGTTATTGGCGATGCTCCTCAGCAAATGGCCGATCGTATCTTTGATCAGTACCGTCGAGGGACGGATGATGCGATGGTGTTGGTAGCGCGCTATATTGGGCCAGATGATGCTTAGGAGCCATTCGAGAATAGCTTGATTCGAACACGTATTTCTCGAACGAACTCGCAGGGGCGGGGTGACCTCACAAGGGTGTGGGTGTACTCGTCGGGTTCGAGTTGGCTATGGCTGGAGCGTTTAGGTATGGAGGTGCAAGGTGAATGAAAAAAGTGTGGACACTGTGCAGAACCACGGTTTCGACTGGGATGCCGTGCGGCGACGTGTCACCAACGCCACAATGGCTATAGAAGAATCAATCGAGGTGTCACCCGAAGAACTGGAGCGGGTCTGGGCGCTGCGCGCGGCAGAACTGGCCCAGGTGCCTGTCGAGGAAGATAAAGGTGAACAAATCAGATTGGTACTGATCCGGCTAGGGAACGAAATCTATGGCATAGATGCGCAATACGTGTACTATGTCAAGCGCGTTGAGATGATCACCCATGTGCCACGGGTGCCCGAGTGGGTGGTTGGGGTGGTCAATCTGCGCGGACGTATCCTATCGGTGGTAGAGTTGCGACGCTTTTTCGGTCTGCCTCCCGCTCAAATTGATCAAGACGACGAGCCTGATGAGGACCAAGTGCCTTATCTGGTGATCATTGAAACCCCAGAGATGGAAATCGTGATGTTGGTCGACGATGTCTTGACGGTCGAGTCGGTATCGGCCAGTCAGATACAAGATACGATTGGTACCGTCCGCGGCTTGCGTCCCGAATATGTACAAGGGGTGGCGACGTGCAAGATCGACGATGATGATTCTGAAAAAGATGGCTTTATGGTGGTCGTGTTGGATTTAAAAGCCCTGTTGACTGATGAACGCTTGATCATCCATGAGAAAATTGTCTGACGGTAGTCGGTCTCCATGTTGATGATGGCTTGTTGTCAGAATGAACGGTATGCACCGAGTCTTTGTCGGTTCAAGGCGTCAATGGGTTGCTGAACCCGTAAAACTATCTGATAGAAAGAGGTAGAGAAATGACCGTTCAAGAGCGTGCCTTGATTTGGGAAGATGTGCAGACTTGGCGACGACAATTGATTCAGGGTATTTTGCGTGGAGTGGTCATCATTGGAATCCCGGCAGTTATTGTTGGCTCGCTCGATGCATATGGAAGTGGGCTTGTCTGGGTGATACCTTTATACGTGCTCGCTTATGTTGTTGCCGCTCTTTCTACTTTTTTGCGTCATGTTCCTTTTGCTGTTCAGGCTGGGGTTGTTTTGGGCGTGATCTATATTTTGGCAGTCATTGATTTGTTCAGTGCCGCACTGACCGGTGATGCCTTGCCTTACCTGATGGCTTTGCCCTTTCTGGCCGTCATCTTTTTTGGACGGCGGGAGGGTGTTTGGGCTATTGCCCTGACTACCTTAACTATGATGGTTTTTGGTTGGGTCTTTTCCATAGGTCTTTTAGACATTCCGATGGCAAAACAGACTAGTTTCAGAGACATGTCTAGGTGGCTGAGTGGTGCTGCGGCTGTGCTTATGCTGGGTATTCTGTTGGTGAATTCTCTCCATCATTTGCTTCTCCGCCTGACAGAGGCTTTGAGCGAGAGCCGCAGATTGGCCGACGAGGAAGAGCGCCGTTTGATAGCCGAGCGAAAACAACGCGAATATTTGCAAGCGACGGTTGCTGAATATTTGGATTTTGTGGGCACTGTCGCAGAGGGGAACTTGAACGCGCGGTTGTCGTTGGATAATGGTGGTCGGGATGGCGATTATTTGGTAGCTTTGGGATTGGGGCTCAATGGAATGACAGACAACCTACACAATGTCGCGGTGCAGATAAACAATGTTGCCCGGGGACTCGGTGGTACTTTTACCGAGATATTGTCTGCGATGAATCAACAGGCAGCGGGGGCCAACCAGCAGTCGGCGGCTATCACGCAGACGACTACCACCGTGGATGAACTCAAGACCATTGCCGAGCAATCGGTGGCTCGTGCCCAAGAGGTAGTGGACGCTTCACAGCGAACCGTTGAGGTGTCACACACCGGTCGGCAAGCCGTGCAAGATACGGTGGGCAGTATGGTACAGATCAAGGGACGGGTCGAAGGAATCGCGGAGAATATTCTGACGCTTTCTGAGCAAACACAGCAAATTGGGGAAATTATTGCCACGGTGAACGATATCGCGGCACAATCGAGTATCTTGGCGTTGAACGCGTCGGTGGAGGCGGCGCGGGCGGGGGAATACGGCAAGGGGTTCGCAGTGGTGGCGGTAGAGGTGCGGAATCTGGCGGAACAGTCGCGGCAAGCGACGGCCCAGGTCAAAACGATTCTCTCAGATATTCAAAAGGCCACGAACGCGACGGTGATGGCGACAGAGGAAGGGACAAAGGATGTGGAGGAAGGCGTACAGTTGGCAGTGCAGGCAGGCAAAGCCATCGGGCAACTGGCTGGAGTGATTGAAGAGTCGGCCCAGGCAGCAACGCAGATGGTGGCGGGTGGTCGACAACAAGTGTCGGGAGTGGAGCAAGTGGCACTGGCAATGCACAACATTAACCAGGCAACGGTGCAGAGCCTCTCCAGCACGCGCAAGACAGAAGAATCGGCGCAGGATTTGAGCAACTTGGCCGGTAGCCTGACGGATATTGTGAAACAGTACAAGATATAGGGCGGTGGCGAGCGCATCGAAAATGCGAGTGGGAGGTCATTGTGTGGATCAGGATTAGGCAGTTGATTGCTGTACCGGTCTTTGAGGATGAGGACACGGCGCGCGTCGCTAACTTGCTCAACGTCATCTCGTTGGTCTTGTTGGCCTTGGCGATTTTGGGCACGGCTTTGGTGCTGATGCGAGAATTTGCGCTGTCTAACTTTGTTGATGGTGTCATTACTCTCTTGTTGGCACTGGGAGTTCAATATCTGATGCGGCGTGACCGCGTTTGGCTTGCCAGCGTGATACAATCGTTTGTGTTTTGGTTGATGGTGTCATATTTAAGCATTATTTATGGTGGTATACGTGCTGACACTGTTAGCTGCTACATTTTGGCCGTTGTTATGTCGGGCCTGCTTTTGGGTAGCCGTGTTGGATTTGGCGTTGCTGGGATGAGTGTGGTGGTCACTTTGGCAATGGTGTATGCTGAGTCCATTGGAAAGTTGCCGCCTCATATTGAACCGTTGCCTTGGATTACGTGGGTGAGCGAATCCGCGAATTTTATTTTGGTGGCGGTGATGGTGCATGTCACGATTCGCAGTCTACATGATGCGCTTGAACGTGCTCACAGCAGCAATCGCGAACTGCAGGCCGTTCAAAAAAAGTTAGAACAGCGTATGGCCATTGAGCAGGAGCAGCATGAAGAGTTGCAGCATTCGATACAAAGCGAGCGAGAGCAATGGGATCGCTTGCGGCGGATATTCACCGGCGTCCGCAAGACGACTAGTGAACTGGGTGCGTCTACGGCAGAGATTCAGGCGGCTGCCACGCAGCAAGCTGCCGGGGCCAGCGAGCAATCGGCGGCCATTGCACAGACAACCACTACGGTGGACGAACTCAAGACCATTGCTGATCAATCGGTCAAGCGGGCCCATGAAGTAGCAGATGCCTCGCAGCGCACGGTCGATATCTCACGGATGGGACAGCGGGCAGTGGATGAGACGATCGGGAGTATGGCACAGATCAAGGCACGGGTGGAGGGGATCGCCGAAAATATTCTGGTGCTTTCGGAACAGACGCAGCAGATTGGAGAGATCATTTCCACGGTGAACGACATTGCGGCGCAGTCGAACATTCTGGCACTGAATGCGTCGGTGGAAGCGGCGCGGGCGGGTGAGTACGGCAAGGGATTTGCGGTGGTGGCGGTAGAGGTGCGGAATTTGGCCGAGCAATCGCGGCAAGCGACGGCCCAGGTCAAGGCGATTCTGTCGGATATCCAAAAAGCGACAAACACGACGGTGATGGCAACTGAGGAAGGGACCAAGGGTGTGGAGGAAGGGTTGCAGTTGGCGGCACAGGCAGGGGATGCTATCGAGCAACTGGCCGGGGTGATCGAAGAGTCGGCCCAGGCAGCGACGCAGATGGTAGCCGGGGGACGGCAACAGTCGGCGGGGGTGGAGCAGATCGCGGTGGCGATGCAGAACATCAACCAGGTGACGGTACAGAATCTTGCCAGCACGCGCCAGACAGAAAAGGCGGCCAAGGACGTGAATACACTGGCTGATGGTCTGATCGATATCGTGGAGCAGTTGTAAGAATAGAGTACGAGGAGTACATTATGTTTAAAAAACTCAAAAATCTACCTTTGCAGTGGAGAATGGTTATCCTGATATCTATTACGGGCATTGTGGTATTGGATCTGTCCGTCGCCGCGTATGGAATCCTATTTGCGGATACTGTGAGAGAACGAACCGAGATGTATCTGGATGCCGAGGCACATGCTGTTGCCAACACCATTGATGTGGTCGCTGAGGATGTTACCTTGGAGCGTCTGAATCAAATCTTGGACGGCGTACAGATTGCCGAGACAGGTTATGCCTATGTGGTAGGATCGGATGCCAAATATATCGCGCATCCCACCGCAAAAGAAGCAGTCCGAGAGGGGCAGACTTTGTTCGAACTGGCCGACGAGGACGACAACGAGTCGGTTTGGGCTATTGCAGAGGCCATTGTGGCTGGTGAGGATGGATTGATGGAGGTGGATAATCCCAGAACCGGCAACAGAGATTGGTCTGTTTATGTTCCCATCGAGTCTACCGATTGGTGGTTGATTTTGACCGTGCCCATCAAAGAACTCGTGCCAGATGTTCGTCAGTTGATTATCCTGGGGATGATTATTTCATTGGTAGCGCTTGTTGCATTGGCTGGGCTGGCGTTTGTGATTGCAGCACAATCGGTGGTCAAGCCACTTGAGACGCTTGTTGGAATCGCTCAATCCATTGCCGGTGGCGACTTGGGGGTTCGCGCCGATGTTGAATTCGGTGGTGAGATGGGGGTGTTGGCGGATTCTTTCAACCAGATGGTCTTTCAGTTGCGTGACATGTTGCGCAGCGAAAAGGAGCAGCGGGAGTATTTGCAGGCCGTTGTACAAGAATACAGCGATTATATGATCCAGGTGGCTCAGGGTAATCTGGCAGCCCGGCTCACCTTTTATGATGATGAGGATGTAAATGATCCGTTGACCATGTTGGGGCGCAACTTGAACGAGACGGTGTCGAGTTTGCAGCGCATGATTCGCCAGACTCGCGAGGCCTCTGACAGTTTGAGTTCGGCTGCGTCTGATATTCTCAAGGCCGCTCAAGAGCAAGCGTTGGGATCTCATCAACAGTCGGCCGCCATCGCCCAGACTACGACTACGGTGAGTGAGCTTAAAACTATCGCCGAGCAATCTGTTGGGCGTGCCCAAGAGGTAGCGAACGCCGCGCAGCGCACGGTTGAGGTTTCGCACACGGGGTTGCAATCGGTGCAAGAAACGATTGGCAGTATGACAGAGATCAAAATGCGGGTGGAAGGGATCGCAGAGAACATTTTGGCGCTTTCGGAACAGACGCAGCAGATCGGGGACATTATTTCCACGGTGAGCGAGATTGCAACGCAATCGAACATCCTGGCACTGAATGCATCGGTAGAGGCGGCACGGGCGGGTGAGTATGGCAAGGGGTTCGCGGTGGTGGCGGTCGAAGTGCGGAACCTGGCAGAGCAATCGCGGCAGGCGACGGCGCAGGTGAAAGCGATTTTGTCGGATATTCAAAAGGCGACGAATGCGACGGTGATGGCGACGGAGGAGGGCACCAAGGGGGTGGATGAAGGTGTCCTGTTGGCGTCACAGACGGGAGGGGTGATCGAGCAATTGGCAGGAGTGATCGAAGGGGCAGCTCAAGCGTCTATGCAGGTGGTAGCTGGCGGGCGGCAGCAGGCATCTGGCGTGGAGCAGGTGGCGTTGGCGATGCAAAACATCAACCAGGCGACGGTGCAGGGTCTGGACAGTACACGTCAGACGGAAAAAGCGGCACAAGATTTGAACGATCTGGCTAGCAGTCTAACAGAGATCGTAGAACAGTATCGATTGTAAAGGATAGGGCTGTTCAGTAGGTCAGTTTTGCTAACCGCCGCTCGCTTGATATGGGGCCAAGAACCCGAACTAAAAGTGTTCAGTGGTAAAAGTAAAGAGGTAAAAGATGGCGGGTGACGAAAAAGTGTCTCGCAAAGAAAAAATGAAAACCTGGCAACGAGAATTGGTCCAAAAAGTGCTTGGTGCTATGAATGCCATTGGGTTACTGGCGCTCGCAGGCGGATGTTATACTGCCTATGTGGATCGAGCCTGGGGACGGATACTTTTTTTTGTGAGTATTTATGCTTTGCTCCTGCTAGTCACTTTTTCGCGGCAAGCTCCCTACCTGATAAAGGCCGGTATTCTATTGTTTATTTGCTACGGCTTGGGCGTCTATAATTTGTTCCTGTCTGCGGACACGGTGGATGGTGTTCCATTCATGATGACTGTCCCCTTTATGGCTGCGCTTTTCTTTGACCGGCGTGCAGGGATGGCTGCCTTGGTCATCACCACGTTGACTCTGAGTGCCTTTGCCTGGGCTTTTGTGACCGGCGTTCTCGTCTTTCCTCTGGAGCTATTTCAGATCACCAAGGTGAGTGAATGGATCAGTCAGATATTGGTTTTCTTCATGTTGGGGCTGTTGTTGACGATCCCCCAAAACTTTTTGCTCCAACGACTCGTCGTTGCTTGGGACCAGAGCCGCCAATTGGTCCAAAAACTGGATCAGCGCACAGCGGCTGAACAAGAACAGCGTGAACGTTTGCAACAGGCCAACCTAGAAATTGAACAGCGTACCGCGACCGAGCGGGAACGATGGGGGCATTTGGAGCATTTGATCGTCCAAATCCGCGATGCGGCCGACAGTCTAAATTCCGCTGCAGCAGAGATTCTGGCTGCCACTACGCAGCAGGCATCGGGTGCTAGCGAACAGTCGGCTGCTATCTCGCAAACCACGACGACGGTGGACGAACTCAAGACCATTGCCGAGCAATCGGTGACTCGTGCGCAAGAAGTGGCAATCGCAGCACAACGTACGGCCAAAGTTTCGCGCGCCGGAATGCAATCGGTGGATGAGACGATCGTGAGTATGGCACAGATCAAGCTCAAAGTTGAGGGGATTGCGGAGAATATTCTGACATTGTCCGAGCAGACGCAGCAGATTGGCGAGATCATCACCACGGTGAACGATATTGCAGCGCAGTCGAATATATTGGCACTGAATGCATCGGTGGAGGCGGCGCGGGCCGGGGAGTATGGTAAAGGGTTCGCGGTGGTGGCGGTGGAGGTGCGGAACCTGGCGGAACAATCGCGGCAAGCGACGGCACAGGTCAAGGCAATCCTATCGGACATTCAAAAGGCGACCAACGCGACCGTAATGGTGATAGAAGAGGGAGCAAAGGGGGTTGATGAAGGCGTGCACTTGACGGAACATGCGGGAGAGGCCATCGCACAACTGGCTGGAGTGATCGAAGAATCTACGCAAGCGGCCACGCAATTGGTAGCGGGTGGGCGGCAGCAGGCGTCCGGCGTAGAGCAGGTGGCGTTGGCGATGCAAAACATCAACCAGTCGACGACGCAGAGTTTGGCCAGCACGCGCCAGGCCGAAACAGCGGCGCGTGATCTGAACGAACTGGCGCGCAGCCTGGCCGAGATTGTGGAACAGTACGAGGCTTAAAGCCAGCGGCGCAGAAAAAAGGAGTATTGAGATGTCTCAGGAAGCGGAGGTAGTAACGACACCCACAGTCTCACAGGATGAGGCAGTTGAGGCCCAGGTCTGCGATCGCAGGATGCAATTCGGCCTGATTATTTCTAGGTATACGATGTGGTCCTACATTCCTATGATAGTTGCGCTGGTGATCGTGTGGTTTATCTTCCGACAGTATACTCAATTGTTGGTATTCGCTTTCTGTCTTTTTGCGGGTGCCGTGACTTTTGGGCTATATCCTGTCTTTCACCGTCGGGGCCACGCGAAACTAGGCGGTCGTCTTGTCGTTGATATGTTTTTCCTGAGTGTTATAGCGAGTGCTGTCCTGCTGCCCGAGATAGTTGTGGTTTCGGTAGCTTTGTTCATCATGGTCAGTCTGTTGGGAAATATGATGATGAGTGGGAGCGATAGCGCCTTGGTTGCTGGGATCAGCATTTTTCTCGCGCTTGCTTGCTTCATCTGGACCCAGATTGGGGATCCTCTGTTCCTGCCGCTGGGTGAGACGACGGGGATCATTGTCGCTGCGGTCTTACTGGCGGCAGGAATGCCGATGATTATTCTAAGTCTCCGCAGCATCATAAGAGGGCAGGAGGATCTGTTTCGCCAGGCGAGGCTGGCGAACTGGGAGGTCGAGCAGCGCAGGGCGGTTGAGCAGGAGCAGCGGGAGCATCTGGAGCAAGCGAACGAAGAGGTCGAGCGCCGCATGACGGGCGAGCGGGAGCAGCACAGGCGTCTGCAAGAGGTGCTGTCTCAGTTGCAGGAAGTGACCGATCACTTGAATACCACCTCGACCGAGATTCTGGTGGCTACCACGCAGCAAGCGTCGGGAGCGAGCGAGCAGTCGGCGGCCATCGCGCAGACGACTACCACGGTAGATGAACTCAAGACGATTGCCGAGCAGTCGGTAACGCGAGCGCAAGAGGTAACGGGTGCGTCTCAACGTACGGTTGAGGTCTCGCGCGCTGGACGACAGGTGGTACAGGAGACGATCAGTAGTATGGCACAGATCAAAGGACGGGTGGAGGGGATTGCAGAAAACATCCTGACATTGTCCGAGCAGACACAGCAGATCGGGGAGATTATTACTACAGTGAACGACATCGCGGCGCAGTCGAACATCCTGGCACTGAATGCGTCGGTGGAGGCAGCGCGGGCGGGAGAGTACGGGAAAGGATTCGCCGTGGTGGCGGTAGAGGTACGGAACTTGGCCGAGCAATCGCGACAGGCGACGGCCCAGGTTAGGGCGATCCTATCGGACATTCAAAAGGCAACGAACGCGACCGTAATGGCGACAGAAGAGGGCACAAAGGGGGTTGATGAAGGGGTACAGTTGACGGAAAAGGCAGGGGAGGCCATCGCGCAACTGGCGGGAGTGATCCAAGAGTCGATGCAGGCGGCCACACAACTGGTGGCAGGTGGACGGCAGCAGTCGGCGGGGGTGGATCAGGTGGCACTGGCGATGCAGAACATTAACCAGGCGACAGTGCAGAGTTTGGCCAGCACGCGCCAGGCAGAAAAGGCAGCGCGGGATTTGAACGAACTGGCTTGTAGGCTGACTGAGATTGTTCGACAGTATCGCTCATAAGTCAAAGTGCAATGTACTAGTGGTTGTAAGATTGGTGAGGCGTTGAAAGAATGTCTCATGTTGATAGAAGGAGGTTGTTATGTCAAAGATCAGCAGTACTACTCATATCACTCTTGGTGCTTTGCGGAGCAAGGTAGCAAATGATGTAAGGGGCTGCGCTACCCTTGAAGAGTCAGCACAAAAGTTCACTGAAATTATGTACAAAGAGTTTGAGGATTCTATCGTGCTGGTGAGGCTTTTCGCGACCATCCCATTTGGGAAACTTGAAACTTTGAATCAGGCATTTGTCACTCGGCTCGCTGCTTCACAGGGGATTAAGCAGTTGATCACAGACAAGATGCTCGTGCTCTCTCTTCTGGGGACCTGTGGCGAGGAGGCTGATTGGTGTGACCGCCGCAATTCACAAGGACACGTTGGTATTCCTCTGGCCTCTGAAGATTTCATTGAGAGAATCCCAATGATGTCGCGCCTGTTGAAGGAACTGGGACTTGATCTGGACTGGATTGACGAGCAGGATACGAATATTGTAGCAAGGATATTGGGGAAAATGGCCGGCGTGTTTTATGTGTCGGATGCAAAGACCGCCGTTGACCACAAAGATCGACTCATTATTGCGGCGCAGGATTTTGTAGATGCGTACAATGTTGTAACGGTCTTTGGACTCGGCGGTGGCTATCTTACGAATGCGACCTTTATCACGAGCATTGTGTTTACCCGGGAGGCGCTAACAAAGCAACAGGTAGAACAGTTTTTGCCTTTGGTAAACGAGTTCAAGACTGCTACAATGCCTTTGATTTCAAGTGGCAAAGTGTTTGCCCGATAGATAACGGCATCGGCAGAACTCGGGTGTATTCTCACTGGATTGTTGTACACTGGCAGTCTATCGGAGAACCCTGTAGCATAGGGCCTTGTGCCCCGTTTTCCGCTTGTTGTTGAATTATTTTGCCGCCCACAAGGGGCTAAACTACATCTCTCCGACAGGCTGCTAAATGAGATTATGAACGATATCGGTTGTAGGGGAAGAGTATTCAGATAGAGGACAGAATTAGGAGACGAGTATGGGTGAGGAGGAATCAAACGTTCAGGATAGTACTGATTTTCTGGACGACGCCCTGGCTGACGTACGAATGTGGCAGCAACAGCTAGTCCGGGGAGTGTTGCGGACTTTGGTCAGCGTTGGTGCGGTGGCGATTTTGGCTGCTGTTTATTTTGCTTATGTGAGCCAAGATTTCTGGCTGATCCCATTCTACCTGGGGGCTTATGTGGTACTGGTCTTGCTCTCGTCATGGCGCCAAGTGCCTTATGTACTCCAGGCCGGGATACTATTGGCATTATGCTATGGCATGGGGGTGCTTGTCTTGATTGGACGCGGCTTGGGCACGACTGGTCAGATTTATCTGTCGGTTGTCCCGATTTTCTCAATCCTCTGGTTTGGGCGACGGGAGGGGATTTGGGTACTGATCTTGACTATTGTGACTTTGGTGATTTTTGCCTGGGTTTTTATCACCGGCCGTATCGTCATCACTCGTGAGCAAGTTAATTACGCCAACTCGGGTATATGGGCAAGTTCTATTATAACATTTGTATTGTTGGGTTCCATGCTGCTGGCCTCGGGAAATTATATGGTCACCAGACTCGCTGACGCTCTAGCCCAAAGCCGTAAATCGGCCAAGGAACAAGAGGTTGCTCAGAACAAGTTGGTGGAGAGCATAGCTGAACGAGAGGGTTTGCAGCAAGAGGTCATTGATGCACAAAAGCAGGTTATCCAAGAGTTGACCACGCCGATCATTCCCCTTTTGAATGTGCCTGGGGTGGGTGCTATTATTGTGCTGCCGTTGGTGGGCAATCTGGACTCGATGCGTGCCAAGGAAATGACGCGTTCGCTGCTGGCGGGGATCAGGGAGCATTCGGCCAAAGTGGTGATATTGGATATTACGGGTGTACCTGTCGTGGATAGCAACGTGGTAGGTCATTTAACCCGGACCATCCAGGCAGCGCGGCTCAAGGGTGCGGACACAATTGTTACCGGGATTTCTGAGATTGTGGCCGAGACCATCGTGGATTTGGGGATTGATTGGACCGGCGTCAGAACTTTGAGTGATTTGCAAATGGGATTGATCGCCGCTCTCAACAGTTTAGGAGTCAAGCTGACTCGTGTGGATATCAGTTAGGGAGGTCGTATTCAAGTGAACGATCTACATAAATGGTGGCGTCAATTGACCATGCCGCATACGGCTGATGCGAACGAAGCATTGCAAGAATATATGACAAGGGTAATACTTGTTATTTTGAATGTGGTCGGGCTTGGCTTTTTCGTGTACTTTTTCATTGGTGCGATCTTTGGAATGTCTTCGTGGCAGTCTTTGATACCTACCATTGTCATAGATTTGTTGTTTTTTGGTGGATGGTCTCTGGCACGTCGCGGGCATTGGCGTTTGGCCAGTTACTTGTCCCCTATGGCGTTTTTTGGACTGGCGTTATCCACCAATTATCTGAATGGTTTGGGGGCGGTCGCGATGCTCCAATATGCCATAGTGGTGATAATGGTTGCTATCCTTCAGGGGGGCGGATTGGAGTGGGCAGCATTAGGAATGAGTGTCGGTGCATACCTGATTATGGGGTGGATGCATGTGCAGGGTAATTTTCCTTCCCCACCTGACCCTGAGAACAAGTTTGGTGAATGGGGGGGACCTGTGGCCGGTATGTTGACATTTATTACTATTTTATTATGGTTCTATACCCGTCAATTTCGCCACACTTTGCTTCAGACTAACCGGGCGCAGGTAGAGGTCGAAGAGCGCGCGGAGGCCGAACAGGAGCAGCGTGAGCGTTTGTTGCGATTGAACGAAAAAGCCAAAGAGCGTGCAGCAGTTGAGGAAGAAGAGCGAAAGCATCTCCAAAGTATATTTGTGCAGATTCGTGAGGTAGCCAGCCACCTGGGGGCGATCGCGGCAGAGATTCTGGCAGCCACCACGCAACAGGCAAGTGGGGCCAGCGAGCAATCGGCAGCGATTGCCCAGACGACGACCACGGTCGATGAGCTAAAGACGATTGCGGGGCAATCGGTTTCGCGGGCGCAAGAGGTGGCGGGGGCATCGCAACGCACGGTCGAGGTCTCGCACGCTGGGCGGCAGGCGGTGCAGAATACGATCGGGAGTATGGGGAAAATCAGATCCCAGGTGGAGGGGATTGCAGAGAATATTCTGGCGCTCTCGGAACAGACGCAGCAAGTGGGCGAGATTATCGCCACGGTGAACGATATCGCCGCGCAGTCGAACATATTGGCACTGAATGCCTCGGTGGAGGCGGCGCGGGCCGGAGAGTATGGAAAAGGGTTCGCGGTGGTGGCTGTAGAGGTCCGGAATCTGGCTGAGCAGTCGCGGCAGGCGACGGCTCAGGTGAGAGCGATTCTATCGGATATTCAAAAGGCGACGAATGTAACGGTGATGGCGACAGAAGAGGGAACAAAAGGGGTAGACGAGGGTGTGCATTTGGCGGCGCAGGCGCAAGCGGCGATCGAACAATTGGGGGCGGTGATCGAAGAGTCAGCGCAGGCGGCAACGCAAATGGTAGCCGGGGGAAGGCAGCAATCGGCAGGGGTGGAGCAAGTGGCGGTGGCGATGCAGAATATTAATCAGGCGACGGTGCAGAGCCTGGCGAGCACGCGTCAGGCAGAGAAAGCAGCGCGAGAGTTGAATGAATTGGATCGCAGCCTGGCTGCGATTGTGGACCAGTATCAGTTGTAGAGAAATAGGATGCACAAAATGTAAGGGAAGCTTTTTTACGTTCTGCAAATTTACAATGAACGAGTTGTTGGGGCGGGGGATCGAGGACAGAGACAATGACTACTCAAAAGGAAAAACTGCCGTTCTTTCGTTCGATACGCGGTAAATTGCTGTTGGCGTTCTTGGGATTGGCCGTCATACCACTTGTCATAGTCAGCATAATGGCTTATGACCAGGCACAAGATGCCCTGAAACAAGCCGCTTATGACAAACTATGGGCGGTGCAAACAATTAAAAAGATGCAGGTTGAAGAGTACTTTGTCCAGCGGCAGGGGGACATGGTGGCACTGGTAGAGACGGTGGATTCGCTTCACCAGGAGGCGTTTGCCAAACTTGCGGCTGTACAAAGCATTAAAAAGGGACAGATTGAGCAGTTTTTCTCCGAACAATGGGGCGCCGTAGACATACTTGCTGACAGCTCTGACGTTATCGAGATGTACGGTGCATTCAGTGTGTATCACGAAGAGGCTGACGTTAGCCCCAGTGCTTCTTTTTCTATAGACACCGTGGAATATTTTTCGATAACGGTTCCCTATGAAGAGTTTCTGGCTGGATATGTAGAAACCTATGGTTACTCGGACTTGCTCTTTATCTGTGCGGATCACGGTCACGTGATGTACACGGTGGCTGGGGAGAGTGACCTCGGGGCCAATCTCTCTTCCAGTGCGTGGAGAGACAGCAGTCTGGCTGGACTCTGGCGCGAGGTCAGGTCGAGCGAAAGAATGACCATTGTGGACTTTGAGCCGTATGTCCCCTCCGATGGTGCATTGACATCGTTCGTCGGCACGCCGGTCCACGACCTTGATGGACAGCTGATGGGTGTCATTGCCCTTCAGATCGTCATCGACCCGATCAATGCTATTGCTCAAGAGAGCACTGGTATGGGAGAAACTGGTGAGACTTTTCTGGTCGCTCAAGAGCCTGATGGTCAGATCACCCTTCGCAGCGATAGGCGCGTTGCGGGCGACGGCGAGGGTGTCGTGGGGTACGATATTACGGCTACTGCGCCACAGTATGTTCGAGATGCGTTGAATGGAGAAATGGGTGAGGATATCTTTGTCGAGAGCGACGGCACGGCCATTGTCTCTTATGAGCCACTGGATATCGAGGGCTTGAACTGGGCCATCATCTCCAAGATTGATGTGGAGGAGGCATTGATTCCTCAAGTGGAAGGCCGACACAGAGACTTTTTTACTCAGTACAAAGAGTTGTACGGCTATCACGATTTATTCTTGATTACTTCTGATGGATACGTTTTCTATACCGTTGTTCAAAAACCTGACTATCAGACCAATCTGCTGAATGGCCCGTACGCTGAATCCAATCTGGGGCAACTCGTTGAACAAGTTTTGGAGACTGGTCAGTTTGGCTTTAAGGACTTTGATTCGTACGCACCCAGCGACGGTGCTGTGGCCGCTTTTATGGCTCAGCCTGTGACTCGCGAACAGGAGGAAGGAGACCTGATCGAGATTGTGGTGGCGGTACAACTTCCTCTCGAGGGCATCAACTCGATTATGAAGGAGCGAGCCGGGTTGCAAGATAGTGGTGAGACTTATCTGGTGGGGCCATACAAACGTATGCGCTCTGACTCGACCTTACACCCTGAAACCCATTCGGTAGCACTTTCCTTTGCGGGTACGGTTGAAGAGAACGG
This sequence comes from Chloroflexota bacterium, assembly GCA_024232355.1. The sequence goes on from JAAEPW010001230.1 coordinate 153,009, forward strand.
TGTGAATACTGTGGCATCGCAAAAGGGCCTAGAGGGCAAGGGGAGGGTGGGTGTTATCAATAATTATCAGGATCAACAAGTCGTGTCTGCCTGGGCGCCCGTGGATGTGCCGGGATTGAACTGGGTCATTATTGCGGAAGAATCCACGAGCGATGCTTTTGCCGCAGCCAACAACCTGGGGACTACATTGATATTGATTACGGGGGGATTGTTGTTGGTTGTGATCATTGTGACTGTTTTGGTCGCTAGCACAATTTCTCGACCGGTGGCTCAAATTACTGACGTAGCCCAGTCTATTGCGGAAGGTAATCTGGAAGTTCAAGCTGAGGTTCGGGCAAAAGATGAAACGAGTGTTTTGGCTGGAGCTTTTAATCAAATGGTCTTGCGGTTGCGCGACATGTTGCACAATGAGCACAACCAGCGAGAGCATCTGGAATCGACGGTCAGAGAGTATGTCGAATATATGGAGGCGGTGGGACAGGGAGATCTGACTCTTCAGATGGATATTGATGGGAATGGGACCCAGAACGACATGTTGAGTGTGCTGGGACACACGTTGAACCGGACGACGGCCACCGTAAAGGATATGACGCGCCAGATCCATGGTGCGGCCAGTAACCTGACTTCGTCCGCAGCCGAGATACTATCGGCAACCACTCAACAGGCATCGGGTGCCAGCGAACAATCGGCCGCTATCTCGCAGACCACCACTACGGTAGATGAACTCAAAACGATTGCCGAGCAATCGGTGGCACGGGCACAAGATGTGGCCAGCGCATCACAGCGCACGGTTGAGGTGTCGCACACGGGGCAGCGATCTGTGCAAGAGATCATTGCAAGTATGCGTGAGATCAAGGCCCAAGTGGAGGGAATCGCAGAGAATATCCTGGCACTTTCTGAGCAGACCCAGCAGATTGGGGATATCATCTCTACGGTGAACGATATCGCGTCGCAATCAAATATATTGGCGCTGAATGCGTCGGTGGAGGCAGCGCGGGCGGGGGCATATGGAAAGGGATTCGCGGTGGTGGCGGTGGAGGTACGGAACTTGGCTGAGCAATCGCGGCAGGCAACAGCTCAGGTCAGGACAATTTTGTCAGATATTCAAAAGGCGACCAATGCGACCGTAATGGCGACGGAAGAGGGAACCAAGGGGGTGGACAAGGGCGTGCGACTGACGGAACAAGCCGGAGAGGCCATCGTGCAACTGGCTGGAGTGATCCAAGAGTCGGCGCAAGCGGCGGCGCAGATGGTGGCGGGAGGACGGCAGCAGTCGGCGGGGGTGGAGCAGGTGGCACTGGCGATGCAAAACATCAACCAGACCACGGTGCAGAGCCTATCGAGCACGCGACAGGCGGAAAAAGCGGCGCGAGAGTTGAATGACTTGGCGCGCAGTTTGACCGAGATTGTGGAACAGTATCGGTTGTAGAAGCATATAACTATGTTTGATTGGAACAATGTTGGCTTTGGCGGGCGGACTAGGGGGAAGTGATGTCTTTGGGGGTGATGGAGAAAATGGCGCAGGTCGAAGAATGGGTAGACGTAGACCTTCGTGACCGCCGAGCCGAGTTGACTTTGCAATTTACTCGGTATGTAGCATGGGGTGCACTTGGCACGATTATTTTGTTGTTTGTGGCATGGGTGTTTTCGACAGATAGCAATCAATTGTTGATTGCGTTGGGTCTCATGTTGCCACTCGTAACAAGCTCTTGGGCTTTTCCGTGGTTTTATCGTCAAGGAAAAATGGTCGTCGGCACTTATTTTTTTCTTGCCTCGCTACTATTTGTACTAGTATTCAGTTTGCTCATGTTGCCCGAGGTGACACCTGCGACGGTGATTGGTTTTGCAGTGTTTATCATTACGAGTTATTTGCTCGTTGGAGTGAAAGGCAGTCAGTGGTTGGTTGGGAGCAGTATTGTGGCATTGGGAATTGATATTGCCCTTTTGCACACATTGACGTTTGATCGACCTGAACTGAACACTATGCTTGTACTGATACTCAATGTAGGGTGCTGTGTCACAGCGGCACTCGTTGTTGCTGCAACTGTTCGCCAGATCGTTTTGGATCAAGAAGATTACTTTCGCCAGTTCAAACAGATAACCCGACAAATTGAAGACCGCGCTGTGGATGAACAAAAACAGCGTGAGTATTTACAGTCTACTGTCGAGGAGTATGCTAGGTACATGTCTCTGGTAGGCCAGGGTGATCTGGTGACCAAGCTTGCTGTTGGAGAAGGCAGGCATACGGAGGATGACTCGTTGCTCGTTTTAGGGCATCGACTGAACGAGATGTCGGATAATCTACAGCATATGATCCTTCAGGTTCGAGAGACTGCGCAAAGCCTGAGTGCTACTGCGGCAGGGATATTGTCGTCGACGACACAGCAGGCGGGTGGAGCGACCGAACAATCAGCAGCGATTGCGCAGACGACGACGACGGTGGACGAACTCAAGACCATCGCCGAGCAGTCGGTGACACGGGCGCAAGAGGTGGCGGGCGCGTCGCAACGGACGGTCGAGGTTTCGCGTTCTGGTCGTCAGGCAGTGCAAGAGACGATCGGGAGCATGGGGCAGATCAAAGTGCGGGTGGAGGGGATCGCAGAGAACATCCTGGCGCTCTCTGAGCAGACGCAGCAGATTGGAGAGATCATCACGACGGTGAACGATATCTCGGCACAATCGAATATCCTGGCACTGAATGCGTCGGTGGAGGCAGCGCGGGCGGGAGAGTATGGCAAGGGGTTCGCGGTGGTGGCGGTGGAGGTACGGAACCTGGCGGAGCAATCGCGGCAAGCGACGGCCCAGGTAAAGGCGATCCTGTCGGATATTCAAAAGGCGACCAACGCGACGGTGATGGCGACAGAAGAAGGAACGAAACGAGTGGACGAGGGCGTGCAGTTGGCGGCGCAAGCGCAAGCGGCGATCGAACAACTGGCGAGTGTGATTGACGAATCGGCGCAAGCAGCAACACAGATGGTGGCAGGCGGGCGCCAGCAATCGGCGGGGGTGGAACAGGTGGCGGTGGCGATGCAGAGCATCAACCAGGCGACGGTACAGAGCCTGGCGAGTACACGTCAGGCAGAGAAAGCGGCACGGGACTTGAACGAGTTGGCGCTCAGTCTGACCGACATTGTGGCACAGTACCATCTGTGAAAAAGTGATCGGTTTGAACAAGTTAATGTGAAAAGACGTGCATCGATCAAAAAAAGTGTGAAAAGGTTATTTTAGATTTTTGATAGGAGAAATACAATGGCTAGACAAAAAGTTGTGCTCACCCGCTGGCGCAACCTTAGCATTACGGCCAAGTTTGCTTCGGCCTTTGGTGTGTTATTGGTTTTGATTTTGCTGGTGTCGTTCACTGGATATACGGCACTCAAAGTCGCTCGTACCAGTACGGAAATCCAACGTTCAGTTTTAGAGATGGACAGAAGCTTGCAGGAAGCCCGAGTGCTACAAAGAGATTTTTTCTTGCACTATCCGACCATTGGTGTGTCTGAAGCTTATGAGCTTTATGCGATAACGGCGACTCACAAGATAGCTACAGTTGTGACTCTTGGTAATGATTTGCGGCAGCGTGTCGCAGATTTGGATGCCAATGGTACTTTGGAAAAAATTGATACAGATCTGAACATATACTTTGGCCAGACAGAGATTTATTCCACCACTTTTCGGGAATCAGTCACGCTAGCTACTCAGTTAGCTGTGGATGATGGCCTGGAAGCGCAAATGCTCCTAAACTCGGATTTGTTGCGAGAAACGTTGCAGGGGTATAATCCTTATCTGATTAACATGTATTGGGATATGCACTCTTTTGGAATAAAATATCTCAGCACTCGTCAGCAATCTGTTCTGCAAGAGGCTTTCAACGCAGCTAACCACTTGCGTGAGGGCATTGAGAATACATCTACGTTGGAGGCAGCACAAAAGGCACAGGCTTTGGGATATCTGGATGGATATACATCAATGGCTGAAGATGTGCTTGAAATTGACAAGGCCATTCGTAGCAAACTCAACGGTTTTGACGCTCAAGCTCGACAGATCGATCCTATTTCGGCAGAATTGATTGATTTTGCCCAGAATCGAATTGATCGGATAAACGAGTTGGCAACAACCATATTGATTTTCACTGCATTGGCAGGTGTGTCGTTGGCTGTTCTTGTCGCCAGATTGCTCAATAAAAGTATTACTCGCAACGTGGTCATGTTAACACAGGCTGCCAATGAGTTGGAGGCGGGGCATATAGAGGTACGCGCTCAAATAGATAGCGGCGACGAACTTGGTCAGCTTGCCGACACATTTAACCAAATGTCGACTCGCATTGGGACCTTGGTGACTACCTTGGAGCAGCGCAACGACAATTTACAATCCCGGGTTCAAGAGTACGTAGGGTATATGAGCGAGGTGGCACAGGGTGACTTGTCTGCTCGCCTGATCCTGGATGAGGATAATGGAGCAGAGGACGACTCGATGGTCGCGTTGGGGCGAAATTTGAACGAGATGACGCATAGTTTGCAGCGTATGATTGACCAAGAGCGTTTTCAGCGAGAGGTTATTGAGGAACAACAGCAGGCTATCCAAGAACTGTCCTCGCCCATCATTCCTGTGATGGATACTCCACAAGGTAACATTATAGTTATGCCGTTAGTCGGCGCTATAGATTCTTTGCGCGCCAGACACATTACTCGTGGATTGTTGGCTGGGATGCGCGAGTATCGGGCCAAGGTAGTGATTTTGGATATCACTGGTGTGCCCCTCGTAGACACCGGCGTGGCGGATCATTTGAACAAGACGATTCAAGTGGCGCGGCTGAAAGGTGTTCAGGTGATTGTCACAGGTATCTCGGATGCGGTGGCGGAAACGATTATCGATCTGGGGATTGATTGGAGGGGCTTGGATATTTTGAGTGATTTGCAGAGAGGGTTGGTTGTAGCCTTGGACAGGATGGGCATCAAGTTGAGCGAGTAATCTATGATAAGAGATCGGGAGAAGACAAAAGAACAACTCGTCAGCGAGTTGACAGAATTGCGCCAACAGGTTGCCGTGTTGCCGGTGGGTATATTTCGCACCGATGCTCAGGGGAATTATGTTTATGTCAATGAACGATGGTGCGAACTTTCTGGACTGACTCCCGAACAAGCTTGTGGAGAGGGTTGGGCCAGAGATCTGTCTCCTGAAAGCCGAGAGAATATTCTGAAAGAATGGTATCAGGTTGTCAGAAAAAACTTGCCATTGGAGTTAGAGTATTGCTTTCAACGTCCCGATGGCGTGACGATTTGGGTGTTTTGCCAAGCAATGGCCAACAAGGACGATTTGGGAAAACTCGGGGGCTATGTCGGAACGATCACTGATATCACTGTCCGCAAGCGGATAGAGGAGGTGCTTGCGAGGAGCGAGGCCAGATTCTACAGTTTGGTCGAACAAGCCGGGGCTGGGATTGCGACCACGGATGTGGAAGGAAGTCTTACGTTTGTCAACCGGGCATTTATTCAGATGGTTGGCTACCCGACGTCGGAGGTGTTGGGCCAACCTTTTATCCAGTTCATCCATCACGATGACGTGGAAAGGATACAGAGACACTTTTTGGAAGGCTTTGGACGTTATCCAGAAAAGCGGCTCGAGTACCGGTTGCTTCACAAGGGTGGACGTGTCACCTATTGTTATTCTGATCCGGTTGCTATTCTGTTTCAGAGCCAAACTGTGGGAAGCAGTATCATCATCCACGATATCACTGAAAGCAAGCGGGCAGCGGAGGAACTTGAGCAGCTTGCCGACCAGTTGGCGCTTCTCAATGATATTGGTGCCAAGATCGCTGCTGTGATGGAGTTGGATAGTGTGCTGGATCGGGCCGCACATCTAGTTCAAGAAAGTTTTGATTTTCACCACGTGGCGCTTTTCACTCTGGATCGTGAACAAGGCGAGTTGCTGATGAAAACCAAGGCTGGTTCTTTTATTTCTCATTTTCCTCCAGACCACAGGCTAAAGCTAGGGCAGGGGATGGTTGGATGGGTGGGGCTGCACGGCGAGAGAATATTGGCCAACGATGTGAATGTTGAGCCGCGCTATGTGAACCTGTATCCCGGGATTGTGCTGACTCGGTCTGAATTGAGTGTGCCGATTCGTGTGGGTGAAGAGATCGTGGGGGTACTTGACGTCCAAAGCCCACAAACGAATGCCTTTGACGAAAAAGATGTGCGCGTAATCGAAACAGTGGCTGACCAGATAGCTATCGCCATTGAGAATGCGCGGCTGTACGAAGCCATTCGGCGCGAGTTGGCCGAACGCCAGCGGGCAGAGGATGCGCTGCGAGAGTATGCCTTTATCGTCAATACTTCCAGAGAATTCATGACCCTCATTGACAGAGATCACATCTACCAGGCTGTCAACAGATCGTATTATCAAGCGCATAGCAAGACGCGGGAAGAGATTGTTGGCAAGACAGTGGTTCAAGTGTGGGACTTGGAGACGTATGAAACACGCATCAAAGGTTTTCTGAACGAGTGTTTTGCAGGAAATGAAACGCGTTCCGAGGTCTGGTTTGAATTTCCCGCCCTGGGGCTGCGGTGTCTCGATGTAACTTATTATCCGTACTATGGTGATGGGCAAACCGTAACGCATACGGTTGTCGTTTCTCGTGATATCACCGAGCGCAAACATGGTGCAGAAGCGTTGCAAAAAGCACACGAGCGCAATGAGCAATTGTTGATGGCTATATCATCGATTCTAATTGGTGTGAGTTCGGATGATCGAGTCACCCACTGGAACGCGCCGGCAGAGATTGCATTTGGCATTGCGGCGACTGATGTCATCGGACAACCATTCTTTGAATGTGGTGTGCCGTGGGATTGGACCGAAATTGCTATGCGTGTCGCTGAATGTCGCAATGGAAACCTTCCCACACATCTGAACGATATCCGGTATATTCAGCCTAGTGGCAAAGATGGTTTCTTGGATGTTACCTTTAACCCTTTTACGGGAGAGGACCTCACGCGGCCTGGTTTTCTGTTGCTTGGTGAAGAGATCACAGAGCGCAAGATTTTAGAGACGCAGTTGATCCAGGCCCAAAAGCTAGAGGCCATCGGCCAGTTGGCGGCAGGCGTTGCGCACGAGATTAACACACCCATTCAGTATGTGGGAGACAATACGCATTTCATACGAGATGCCTTTGCCGATGTGTCTGACTTGCTCGAAAAGTATCAGTGCTTGTTGCAGGCAGCCCAGGATGGTACTGTGTCTGATGAGATGGTGACCGAGGTTCAAAGCGCTATAGATAAAGCGGACGTGGCATATTTGTCAAAAGAAATTACATTGGCGATCCAGGAATCGCTGGAGGGCATTCTTCGTGTGACCGAGATTGTCCGTGCTATGAGGGGGTTCTCTCATCCCGGCGTGGAAGAAAAGACAGCTTCTGACATTAACGATATTATCAGTGGTGCGATCACAATGACGCGCAACGAGTGGAAGCACGTGGCTGAAATAAGGACAGATTTCGGCGTTAGCTTGCCCTTGGTGCCATGTTTGCCGGGAGCGTTCAGCCAGGTGATCGTAAATGTGTTGGTCAACGCTGCTCACGCAATCGCCGATGTAGTGGAGGAAAAGTCTGGAGACAAGGGCACAATCATTGCCCGCACGAACCACGATGGCGATTGGGTCGAGATCTATATCAGTGATACCGGGACAGGAATTCCCAAAGAGATACAATCGAGGGTTTTTGATCCGTTTTTCACAACAAAAGAGGTAGGCAAGGGAACGGGGCAAGGATTGGCTATTGCTCATAACGTAGTGGTGGGGAGACTCGGTGGCACTATGACTTTTGAGACTCGAATGGGCCAGGGAACAACATTTATTATTCGTCTGCCCATTGAAAGTCAGTTAGGGTAAAGGAGAGTAAAATGAAGAAACGAATTCTTTTTATAGATGATGAACCAAAGGTGCTGCAAGGCTTGCAACGGGCACTTCGTAGTCAGACCGATGCGTGGGATATGGTCTATGTGGCTGATGTTGCCAAGGCTGGAGAGTTACTGAATCAAGACCGTTACGATGCAGTTGTACTGGACGTCAAGATGCCGGGCAAAAACGGACTTGAAGTGTTGTCCGAAATCAAGGCCAATAGTTATACTCGAGATATCGAGGTTATTATGCTCACGGGTTTGCAGGACCAGGGACTCAAACGCCGGGCAATAGACCTGGGAGCTACTGATCTGTTGAATAAGCCAGTGCTGAAAGAAGATCTCGTGGCGCGTTTGAATAGTGTGTTGGCTATGAAGGCGTATCGTGATGAACTGTATGCGCGGAATGAAGAATTGGAACAGCAGTTGCTTCAGTCTCAACGGATGGAATTGATCGGTATACTCGCCTCGGAGGTTGTTTATTATCTCAATGGTATTATTTCGACCATTGTAATGGACAGTGAATTTATCGCACAATTCCTAACTGATGATACCGAAGTGCAGAAAAATTTGCACCAGATCAAGGATTCTGGACAGCACGCCAGAAAGATATTGAAACAAATCAACAGATTTAGTGGCAAGGTTCAAGTAAAGCGCGAGTTGTTTGGCCTGGCTTTGGTGGTGGATGGATGTTTAGAGTTGCTCCGGTTCCATATCTCGGGAGGGATTGTGGTCGAATGGGATGAGCCTGTGACCGAGTGCCTTGTACGGGCCGACAAAACCCAGATGTATCAAATGGTGATGAATTTCTGTGTGAACGCTGTACACGCTATGGAGAAAGGGGGCGTATTGACGATTTCCCTCACCGAGGTTGAGCTGGATCCGAACTCTGTGCCACCTGCTGATAGAAAAAGGGTGTATCCTACTCCTTACGTGAGGTTGTCAGTGACAGATACGGGGTGTGGAATCGATCCAGACATGCTCGAATGCATCTTTGAGCCTCTGTTCACTATTCAGGAAACTCAAGCCAACCCTCGTCTTGGTTTATCTGTGGCTCAGCGGATTGTGGAGGATCACGGGGGCATAATAACGGTTGAAAGTACTCCTGGGCAAGGGACAACTTTTTTTGTCTATCTGCCTGTTGCTTGAGATAGGATTGCATAATTTGGGTTGGTCAAGATCGTAGAGTGGTGTCGGTTGTAAGCCAGGGGAGCGAGTCGTGAACGATGGCAGAGGCTATCTATTGAGTTGGTGTCACTTGATACTTGATGATGCGGTAGATGTGTATGGATTTGGCCACACAAGGAGGCTCTGAGTGAGCATTGTCCTGCTTTTCTTCTCAATGGTACTCTTGTTGGTACTAATGTGTTACGTTTTTTATCGAAATCCAAAGGGACGAGTAAATCGTCTTCTATCCATTTACTTGTTTAATCTAGCTGCGTCTGTCTTTGTTTCTCAAGTGATGTCTACTATTCCTGATCCGAATATTGCTGGGTATGCGGCCATCGTCCTTTTTATCACCAACTATGCCCTGAATTCCTTTTTCTTGCCGTCGGTCGTTTTGGCCATGTTCCATCCAAGTTTTTTGTTGCGTTGGTATGGATTACCTCTTCTTTTGAGCATCGCTATCCTTTTTTCTATTGGACTGCTCAGTGATGGGTTGTTTGGAACGGAAATTTTTTACATCCCTCATTCTGAATTGGGTCACGGATACATTCCGTCCGAAAATCTCTTGATTGGCTCTGGTGGATGGCTCTTGCGGATGTGGCTTTTTGTGGGTACGGGTGCATCTATTGTGCTTTTGGTTGGTGCTTGGATTCGTGCTCCTCGCGATGAACGGCGACCTATTACGCTTCTCATTGTTTCCTTGTTTGTTATCGGTGGCATGTCACCGTTTTTGCCGGATGACCCTTTGGCACCGGCTGTTCCTGCTGTTATTTTCTCTGTCACTTTTGCCTTTATAGTGGGTAATCAGGGCATTTTTTTACTGGATCAAGTAGCCTTAAAAGCGGTCTTTCACAGTGCTAGTGAGGGAATGGTGATCTGCAACCGCGAGTGGCAAAATGAGCAGATCAACTTGGCGGCAGAGCGGATGATGGGAATATCGGGCACGGAGGTCATCGGTCGGTCTTTTGTTGAGGCTTTTGATTCCTTTTTACAACGCACTCGGCAGGTGGAAGGAGAAAGGTCTTTGGTTGAGGCCATCGCTGCAAGCGATGGGGAATCTTTTGTGACTCGGCTGCATTTGGATGATCCTGAATCATGTGTGTTATCGGTAGCCAGTGTACATATTCGAGATAAACAGGGACGGGTTTTGGGAAATCTCTTGACTTTTCGTGACGTGACCGAAGGTATGCGTGTTTCCCAGTTGTTGGTTGTAGAACAGGAACAACACGAGCGTCTGCAAGAGATTATGGACAGTTTGCAGTCTGTGATTACCCAAGTCCGTGAGGCAGCCAGAGACTTGAATTCAACTGCATCAGAGATATTGACTGTGACTATGCAGCAGGCAAGTGGTGCCAGTGAACAGTCGGCGGCGATCGCTCAGACGACGACTACTGTGGACGAGTTAAAGACGATAGCCGAACAATCCGTTTCGCGCGCCCAAGAGGTAGCGGGGACTTCGCAGCGCACGGTCGAGATCTCGCGTGCCGGGCGGCAGGCGGTGAGTGAAACGATTGGGAGTATGGAGCAGATCAAGGTGCGGGTGGAAGAGATCGCCGAGAACATTCTGGCCTTGTCTGGGCAGACGCAGCAGATCGGCGAGATCATCACTACGGTAAACGATATCGCAGCACAGTCGAATATCCTGGCGCTGAATGCGTCGGTGGAGGCGGCGCGGGCGGGAGAGTATGGAAAAGGGTTCGCCGTGGTGGCCGTGGAGGTGCGGAATTTGGCAGAGCAGTCACGGCAGGCGACGGCGCAAGTCAAGGCGATCCTATCGGATATTCAAAAGGCGACGAACACGACAGTGATGGCGACGGAAGAGGGAACAAAGCAAGTGGAAGAGGGAGCCCAATTGGCGATAAAGACCGGGGAGGCGATCGAACAATTGGCAGGGGTGATCGAGGAATCGGCGCAAGCGGCGACGCAGATGGTAGCAGGAGGACGACAGCAATCATCTGGAGTGGAGCAGGTGGCGCTAGCGATGCAGAACATTAACCAGGCAACAGGCCAGAGCCTTGCCAGTACGCGCCAGGCAGAGAAAGCGGCACAAGGGTTGAGTGAGTTGGCCCGTAACTTGATCGAGATAGTAGAGCAGTATCAGTCGTGATTGGCATCTTGCAACATCCTATCATTGGAGGCTCAATCAATGAGTGAACAAGTTGAAATAGTGGATTACCAGTCAGGCTCGAGATGGCGTCGTTTGGGTGTAACAATGACGCTTCGGATGATCTTGGTTGCGTTCATTCCATTGATCACTGCCGCTGTTGCAGTACTGATTTCACTTTCTGGTATGGTCGAAAATTTGACGGAGGGGATGCGTGATACGCGCAAACAGATGGCTCAGAGTACGGTAAGTGCATCCTTGCAAAATCAAGCCAAATTCACGATGGATGAAATTGACGATTATGTGTACGCTCATATCCAAGATGTTGTGGAATGGGCCAATGCTCCCGTCGTGCGTCAAGCAGCGCAAGATGGGGCGGTGCGGGCCAACGAGCTTGGACTGACAAAGATCACTTTGGATCAGGTCGAGTTGCGTATGGATGAAACCCGTGCTCTTGTTGATGACGATACCCAGTTGAGGGTTTATCTGAGAAATTTGTCTATGCGACATTCGGCTTTTACCGAAATATTCTTGACCGACGAATATGGGTTTACAGTGTCCTACGACCGTAAACCTTCTGACTTTGTGCAGTCTGATGAGGTGTGGTGGAATACGGCTTGGGAGGCCGGCAGATATATCGGGCAGATCAAGTATGACGATGACTTGGGTATCCACGTGATTGATATTGCCCTACGTGTGGATAGTGGCAGTGGCGGCAAGCACATCGGTGTGTTAAAGGCAGCGCTTGATATCCGAGCACTTCAGGATTTGGTGGTGGAGGCTGCCGAGCATGTGCCTGGCGGCTCGGTACATCTATTTACGCAGCAAGGTGATCAGATTGCGGATACAGCCAGCGATAATAATGCCGCCATCATTATGACGAGTGAGGGTAATCTGTTGCAGCAGGGGTGGATACCGGCAAGCTTGATCATTGAACAAGATGCTGGGGAAAGTGGATATTTACTTGACCAAGAGAATTTGGATGGTGAACCAATCGCATTGGGATATGCCTCCAGCGCTCCAGGCGCGGTCTATGGTATGCGGTCATTTGGCGGATTGGGATGGTTCGTTACAGTGGAACAGACTGAGGAAGCAGCTTTTGCGCCCTTGTGGCGATTGGATGACGAGATTACGCGTGTGGCAGGCCAGAATAATCGCATTTTGACAATTGTTTTGGTTATTGGCATTGCGACAGCCGCTGGCAGCATAATTGTGGCATTGCTTGCTGCTCGTACCATTGTACATCCTATCGAGCGCATGGCCGAGATCAGCCAGCGTGTCGCCGCAGGTGATTTTGGCGTAGAGTTGCAAGTCGAGCAACGTAACGAGATCGGCCAATTGCAGAACGCATTTCTCCAAATGACCGCACAATTACGTCGCATGCTCGATAGTGAGCGCAAGCAGCATGAACGCTTGCAAATGACAGTCGCCGAGTATATGACCTTTGTAGCCGATGTGGCTACGGGAAACTTGTCCACACGACTGAATTTGGATAGTGTGGATCAGCTTGCCGACCCGCTCGTTGCTCTGGGGCATAACCTTGATACAATGGTAGATCGCTTGTACAATATGACGATACGGGTCAAAGAGGCCACGCAAAGCCTTAGTTCGACCTCATCCGAAATTCTGGCGGTGACCACACAACAAGCATCGGGAGCCAGCGAACAATCAGCCGCTATAGCACAGACGACGACCACGGTGGATGAATTGAAGGCCATTGCCGAACAATCGGTCTCGCGTGCCCATGATGTGGCAGGGGCGTCACAGCGTACCATTGATGTCTCGCGTGCTGGGCAGCGAGCAGTACAAGATACGATTGGGAGTATGGCACGGATCAAGGTGCAGGTAGAGGGAATCGCAGAGAACATTTTGGCATTATCGGAGCAGACGCAACAGATTGGAGAGATCATAGCCACGGTGAATGATATTGCGGCGCAATCAAATATATTGGCACTGAACGCATCGGTGGAGGCTGCGCGAGCTGGAGAGTACGGCAAGGGCTTTGCAGTGGTGGCGGTAGAAGTACGGAACTTGGCGGAGCAATCGCGGCAGGCAACGGCACAGGTGAGAGCTATATTGTCGGACATTCAAAAAGCGACGAATGCAACGGTGATGGCGACAGAGGAAGGGACCAAGGGTGTAGATGAGGGCGTGCATTTGGTGGCGCAAGCGCAGGAAGCGATTGAACAATTAGGTGCAATGATCGAAGAGTCGACGCAGGCGGCGACACAAATGGTAGCCGGGGGGCGGCAGCAGTCGGCAGGAGTGGAGCAAGTGGCGCTGGCGATGCAGAACATCAACCAGGCGACGGTACAGAGTCTTTCGAGCACACGTCAGGCAGAAAAGGCCGCGCGGGACTTGAACGAGTTAGCCAACAGTTTGGCAAAGATTGTGGAACAGTATAAACTATAAAGAACTCGTGAGTTAGACGTTGTTCAGAAACAGTGCTAGTCAGAAATAGCCTTGAACTGTTTGCGTGATTTTACTTGAGAAATACGTATCAAAACACAGTTGTTTTTGAATGATCTGTTAGGAGGAGCATCAATGTGGGATCAATTTCTAGCATTCCTTGCAGGGCCGGTTTTTGAGGACTCGGACAAAATGCGTGTGGCTCGTCTATTACACGTCGTTATGCTAACCTTGTTTGTGGCCACAATAGTGATGATCGGGACTGTATTGCTATCCATTGACGATTGGCCGCCAAACTCGCAAGAAATGTTTCTTGTATTGATGGCTATTGTGGTTGGTGGGATTATTGTGTGGGGGGTGAGCCTCGTGCGCCATGGTCATTTTCAACTTCCCAGTATTGTCTTGTTGTTTGTATTGTGGGGGGCAAATGCTGGTTGGATTTATTTTTCCAAGGAAAGCATAAATAACGAAACCGGTATCCTTATTTATGATTTGATCATTGTTCTTGCTGGTCTGTTGTTGGGCAAACGTGCTGGAATCACTTGCACTGTACTCAGTTTGCTCGCCGTGTTGGGGGTGTTTGTCGCCGAAGGTATGGGCATAAATGTCTCTGGTCAAACGGCAACGCTCTTGGATTTGTTTTTTATCCTTCTACCTATTGCTCTGACAGGATCGTTGTTGAGCTATGCAATACATAATATGGACCAGGCTCTTGGGCGCGCTCGCGACAATGAGCGTGATCTGACTGAGAGCAATCGCGAATTGCAGTCAGTCCATTTGTCTTTGGAAAAACGTAACAAGTATTTACGGACTGTGGTTCAAAAATACGTCGCATTTCTGGAACGTGTGGAGCAAGGTGATTTGACTTGCCGGATGAGCCTGGATGATGATGGGAATGCCGGAGAGGACGATCTTTTAATCGATCTTGGGCACAGAATGAACAGGATGGTGGCCGCGATGCAGGATATACTTTTACAGATTCGCAACGCGATGAACAGACTAAAGTCATCTGCGTCGGAGATTTTGACAGCGACCACGCAGCAAGCAGCGGGGGCCAGCCAGCAGTCGGCCGCTATTTCGCAGACGACGACTACGGTGGACGAACTAAAGACTATTGCCGAACAATCGGTCTCGCGTGCCCAAGAAGTGGCGGGTACATCGCAGCGCACGATCAAGGTCTCGCGCACGGGACAGCAATCGGTAGATGAAACAATTGGAAGCATGGCGCAGATCAAGGAACGGGTCGAGGGGATCGCAGAGAACATTCTGGCACTCTCGGAGCAGACACAACAAATCGGTGAAATCATTGCCACAGTGAACGACATCGCGGCACAGTCAAATATCCTGGCCCTGAATGCGTCGGTAGAGGCAGCGCGGGCAGGAGAGTATGGCAAGGGATTTGCTGTAGTAGCGGTAGAGGTGCGGAACCTGGCGGAACAGTCACGGCAGGCGACAGCACAGGTAAGGGCCATTTTGTCGGACATTCAAAAGGCCACGAATACGACGGTGATGGCGACAGAAGAGGGAACAAAGGGATCGGATGAGGGCGTGCAGTTGGCGGCGCAAGCAGGAGAGTCGATCGAGCAACTGGGGTTGGTGATTGAGGAATCGGCGCAAGCGGCGACGCAGTTGGTTGCTGGGGGGAGGCAACAGGCGTCAGGGGTGGAACAAGTGGCGCTGGCGATGCAGAACATCAACCAGGCAACGCAACAGAGCCTGGAAAGCACGCGTCAAGCGGAGAAAGCAGCGCGCGAGTTGAATGACTTGGCGGAAGGTCTGGTCGGGATTGTAGAATACTATCGCTTATGATGGACACAAATGTACCGCAACATAATCGTAACTGGCTTGTAACCTTGTACGGTTGAATAGTGTGTATAATCAGTGTCACTAGGGGCAGGTACATCGTATGTGTCAAGCAGTTGAGTGATGACACGGGATCTGATTGATACACGCCAAGCAGAATAGGTGGTTATGGTTGACTGAAATCGTGGAACGGTATAAACTATGTATGGAATCAACTATTGTAACTCGTGATTTTCTACGACTTGACTGTGACCGGAAAGTTTTTCTCATTGGTGATTTTGTGCGTGTATTGATAGGGAACAAGTAAGGAGGACATCATGTCCCTTGCTGCCAAAGTTAGGGAGCAATTAATCAGTTCGTTTCGTATTGAACTGGCCGAGCATGTTCAAACGATGAACGATGGACTGTTGTCGCTAGAGCAGGGAACTGTCGAGGGCGATCAGCGTCAAACTACGTTGGAAAACATCTTTCGCGCCGCCCACAGTCTCAAAGGGGCTGCCCGCGCGATGGGCGTCACAATGGTCGAGCAACTGGCGCATGCCCTGGAAAGTGTGCTGGATGATCTGCAAAACAATATTGTCCAACCAAGCACGCGGCTTTTTACTGCTTGTTACAAGTCTGTTGATGCGATTTTGGTGGTGCAGGAAGCCTACGAGGCCGGAGAGACTACCCCACCACTTCAGGCGTTACAAGCGCTGGCCGATTTAGAGCAAGCACGCTCTGTTACTCAAGATGAAGAAGAACCCGCAGATGATTCTGATGCGCTTACCCCCACTGACGTCAAGATAAAAGAAACAGCACCCATAATCGAGTCAGAGCCACTGGCCCCCGTAATTACGGGACCGGTACCTTCCGAGATCACAGAGTCAGTGCCCGCAGCCGTTGTAGAACAAGTGTTTGTGATTCCCTCAGAGGAAGAGCTAGAGGACGTTCCGTCATCAACCACCCCGGTTCTGGGAGCTTTTGGAGTGGACGAGACCATTCGCGTTAGCGTGAGTAAATTGGATGCGTTGATGGCTCAACTCAGCGAACTGCTCGTCACCAAGATTCGGGCCGAGCAACGATTGTCTCAGATCATCTCGTTGCGTGAATTTATGGGGTTGTGGCAAAAAGAGTGGCTTGCCATCCGCAGTGCCTACAACAGGTTAGCTCGCCTCGATATGGAAGGTGCGTTTGGCGTGCATCGTCTCGGACCGGTTGAAGTGGCGCCTGGGGAGAGACCAAAAGACAAGGGCAGGATCACAGATCACGGCAGCATTGATAACAAGGTGGGAAAGGATGTATCCCGTTTGCTGGGCTATGTTGGCGCCAGTCAAGACCGGTTGCGTGAAATGAATGCGTTGATGAACAACTTGTCGCGCGAATATGCCAACGACACAATGCACATGTCGCTGGTGATTGACGAACTGGAACAAGAGATCAAACGTGTTCGCATGCTCCCACTATCTAACATCACTGGCACTTTTGGACGTATGGTGCGAGATCTGGCTCAGGAATCCGAGAGAGAGGCCGTGCTGCAAATCTTTGGCGGTGATACCGAGTTGGACAAGCGTGTATTGGAGCAGATCAAAGATCCGTTGATGCACTTGCTGCGTAATGCGGTGGATCATGGTCTTGAGACCGCTGAACAGCGGGAGACAATGGGCAAGCCACGCACCGGGACAGTGAGCCTCAGAGCTGAGCAACTGGGTAAAGATGTGGTTATTCGCGTTGCTGACGATGGTCACGGCTTGAACTTGGAAGCCATCCGTAGGACCCTTGCCAGGCGGGGTGGGGTGGATGTTCAGTCGTTAAGTGAGGAGGATCTGAAAGAGGCTATTTTCAACGCTGGTATTTCCACCAGTCCTATTATCACCGATATTTCGGGGCGTGGGGTGGGGTTGGACGTGGTACGCCGCAACGTAGAAGCGTTGCACGGGCGTATCGACGTAGATACGGCATTTGGTGAGGGTACGACCTTTACGTTGACTTTGCCGTTGACACTGACCAGTTCGCGGGGATTGCTGGTGCGTGTTTCCAACGAACTGTTTGCCATTCCACACAACGCGATCGAATATATCATGTACGTCAGGCTGCGTGATGTGGTGCCCCTCGAAGGGCAAGATACGGTGCTCTATAACAATCGTCCGCTCACACTGGTACGGCTTGGCGATGTCCTGAATCTCCCACGGATGGATGGGAAATCTGAAGATTCCCGTATTCCGGTGGTCATACTGGCTGCTGCTGAACGGCGTATGGCTTTTGCCGTAGATGCATTGGCTGGTGAACAAGAGGTAGTCATCAAAGGGTTAGGAAGGCAACTGTCGCGTGTGGGGGGCATTGCGGGCGCCACCGTGATGGGCAGTGGCGAGGTGGTATTGATTCTCAACGTGGCTGATTTGATCAAACTGGGCCTGCGAAGCGACCGCCGCTCTGTTCTTGCCACTCTGGTCAAGACGTCTCCAACTGTCGAGACACGTGCCCGGAGGCGTATTTTGATCGTCGATGATTCAATCACTACGCGTACGCTGGAAAAGAATATCCTGGAAGCAGCGGGCTATAATGTTCAATTGGCAACCGATGGCCAAGAAGCATTGGGTACGATTGCGGTCAGTGGTGTGCCAGACCTGATTGTGTCGGACGTGGTGATGCCCCGGCTGGATGGTTTTGGGCTTACCCAACGAATCAGAGAAGATCCTCACACGGCCAGTGTCCCGGTGATTCTGGTTACGTCGCTAGATTCGGCGGAGGATAAGGCCCGAGGTATTGAAGTTGGAGCCGACGCTTATATCACCAAGAGTAGTTTTGATCAGAATAATTTGTTGGAAACGATTGAGCAGTTGATATAACATCAACCGAGGTATGCTATGGTAAAATCTGTCAGGACAATTTTGATTGTAGAAGACAGTCCGGCCCAGGCACTGGCCCTTGAGCATTTGCTGAAAGAAGAAGGCCTCCAAGTGCTTTGGGCGACCAATGGGCAAGCTGGAGTAATGCTGGCACAGGAACATCTGCCGGATGCAATTGTCCTCGATGTCGAGATGCCCAAGATGGGGGGATTCGAGGCGTGCAGGCATTTAAAGGAAGACCCTCTGACGGCTAATATTCCGGTCGTGATGCTCACCATTCGTGATGATGCCACCACGGCTCTACGTGGTATTGATTTGGGAGCGGTGGATTTTATTCCCAAGGATGTCTTTTCTGGCCCTGTGCTTGTAGAGACGTTACGCCAATTGAACATTCTGCCCAAAATTGGGGATGTTGTGGAGGGCGGTTATGCCAAAGACCAGGCGTGAGCCTATCCGCATCGTTGTTGTGGATGACTCGCCAACCGCGCGCAAGTTGTTGGTGGCACTTTTTAATGACATCGACGATATAGAGGTTGTCGGCACCGCGGATGATGGGGAGATGGGGGTTCATATAACCAGGGAGTTGTGTCCTGACGTGGTGACTATGGACGTTCGTATGCCCAAAATGGATGGGTTAGAGGCGACACGCCATATTATGCATTACCAACCCACGCCGATTGTGATTGTGACCAATAGCACGATGCGGGCCGATATGGATCTCACTTTTGAAGCTTTGCATGCGGGTGCACTGACTGTGGTCCGCAAGCCTGGTCTGGTTGATCCCGAGACGTCTGCCAAGGTACTCAAAGCTGTCCGGTTGATGGCGGATGTGCCGGTCGTTCATCGTTGGCGTAGAGAGAAACGCAAGCCCGACGGTGAACGTTTGTCAGGCTCGAAGCGAGATCGTTTGCCGGTGCAGGTAGAAGAGGGTGTGGCATTGCCTTCGGCCGCGTGGCAGTTAGATGTAGATGTCGCGCAGCGTGTGCAAAGAATTGGTATTGCAGCATCGACCGGTGGCCCTAGGGCATTATTGACGGTATTGCGATCTTTGCCAGCGGATTTTCGAGTCCCGATTTTAATAGTACAACACATCACCAATGGTTTTGTCTCTGGATTGGCCGAGTGGCTTAACAGTATGACGGCGCTGCACGTGAACATCGCGGGCCACGGTGATATCCCCCGTCCAGGTACAGCCTTGGTAGCGCCTGATGATTATCATATGCAGTTGAGCAATAGTGGCGTAGTAGAATTGTGCAGAGAACCACCATACAAGGGTTTGCGCCCTTCGGCCAACTATTTATTTCACTCTCTGGCTGATGCTTATGGATCTCGCTCAATGGGCATTGTGCTCACCGGGATGGGTGATGATGGTGCAGATGGACTGGTAGCCTTGCGCAAGGCGGGTGGGCTGACTATAGCTCAAGACAAGCAGAGTAGCGTAATCTATGGCATGCCACACGAGGCAGTGACTCGCAACGCTGTGGATCGGATGCTCGCGCCGGGTCAGATTGCGCAGACCCTTGCCCAACTGATGCATCATCAAAGATCAAGAGGAGATGGCTAATGAATGAGAGCCAAACGATAACGGTGCAAACCGAGTTCGACGTATTCATGGCCCGTATGCAGGTGCGCAAATTGGCTCGCGCTATAGGCTTTGATATTACGAACCAAGCGCGTGTTGCTCTGGCGACGTCGTCATTAGCTCGTGTGCTCAGATTGGGAGAAAGGCATCAAGGGCAGGTGATCATTGATTGTTTGGGGGATGGGGATCGTTCGGGTATGCGGGTAGCCTGTACAGCCAACACTGGCACTGATTTCGAGATTGGGTCACGGGCGTTTACGGATGTAAGATGGCTGGTTGACGAGTTGGCTGTTGAGGAATTATCATCCAATGATTTGCAAGTTACTCTGGTCAAATGGGTGGCCTGAGTAGGGGGGGAATTATGTCTGATGAGATTACGAGTCAAGAGAGCAAGAAAAAGGTGTTGGTCGTTGAGGACAGCCCCACCCAAGCACTGCATATGCAGACGCTATTGGAGGATGTGGGGATGAAGGTTTTGTTGGCCAATGATGGTCCGACAGGTTTGCGAATGGCGCAAGAACTGAAACCTGATCTTGTTGTACTCGATGTGCAGATGCCAGGGATGAATGGTTTTCAGGTGTGCCGACGATTGAAAAACGAACAATTTACAAAAGATATTCCAATCATCATGTTCACACGTCACGATGAACAGGAAGCGGTCGTGTTGGGTTTGCAAACGGGCGCAGTTGACTATATCCCCAAAGATGCTTTTGCCGACGCGGTATTGCTAGAGACGTTACGGCAAATGAATTTTATCAAGGCAAAGGAGTAATGTTCACGGTTGATTGTATGCATATTGGTTCCTGGTGGACAATTGTCTTGCGAGTACGCGCAAACTGTCGAGTACAAGGATGAAAG
Source organism: Chloroflexota bacterium (assembly GCA_024232355.1). The sequence goes on from JAAEPW010001230.1 coordinate 173,646, forward strand.
ATTCCATTCGCGTATTGGTTGTTGATGACTCTACAGTCGTACGACAGATACTGGTCAGTATGCTGGAGACTGTGCCGGGATTCTCCGTAGTGGGCCAGGCACGCGATGGAGAGGAGGCCGTGCGGCTGACCGCGCGTCTGCGCCCTGATGTAGTCACGATGGACATTCGGATGCCTGTTTTGGATGGGTTGGGGGCGATCAGGCAGATTATGAGCACTACGCCTACTCCCATCGTTGTGGTGGCGGCCAGTGTCTATGAACCGGATCTTAACATAGCCTTTACGGCCATTGAAGCTGGTGCGTTGACGGTGGTAGAAAAGCCCAGGGGAATTACGCCCGAGGCTTACGAGTCTGCGCGTGACCAACTGGTGACAACCATCCGACTGATGTCCGACGTCCAAGTTGTCACACTGAGACCGGATCGCTGGCAGTCTGCCTCGACGGATGTTCACCATGTGGATATGAAAGACGCAGTTGGAGCGCCTTTCGACACCGATCTGATCGCGATAGCTGCATCTACTGGTGGACCGGGTGTGTTGCGTGAGATTTTTAGTGCGTTACCTGGGGACCTTTCAATTCCAGTCGTGACTGTGCAACACATCACACCCGGGTTTTCACAAGGGTTTGCCCAGTGGCTAGATGGCGAGACAGCGCTCCATGTAGCGTTGGCGGAAGATGGCGAGCGGCTCAAGGCAGGACGTGTGTTGATTGCGCCGGATGACACACACTTGACCGTTGCACCCGGCGGTGTTGTGCGTCTTGATCATTCGGAACCGATAAAGGGTCAACGCCCCTCGGCTACACGTCTGTTCGAGTCGGTAGCGAGAACTTTTGGAGCGGCTGCCGTTGGTGTGGTGTTGACTGGAATGGGAGAGGATGGCGCCGATGGCCTGGATGATCTTCATCGAGTTGGGGGCCACGTGATTGCGCAAGATGAGGAGAGTTGTGTGGTCTTTGGAATGCCCAAGGCTGCGATTGAACGAGGAGTTGTGGATCGAGTTATGTCACCGGATGAAATTGCGTCGGTACTTAGATATTTTGATGGACAGCATAAATCTAATTGAGAGTTCTGTTTATGCGTAATGGAGCAGAAAGCTTTTTAAACAAGGTCAATTGAACAGGAGTGGCGATATGATGAATACAAATGCACAATACACAAAGCAAAAAGACCAGTCCGCTGGGCCAGCACTGTCGATCGAGCATGTTGCACTGGCTTCCATTTCCGATGGCGTGCTTATCAGCGATCTTGAGGATCAGATAGCCTTGATTAATCGGGCTGCTGCCCGCATGCTGCGGGTAGATCAAGATGCGGTGCTGGGGCAATCGGTGAGTGAGATCTTTGAGCCGTTGTCCGCTCGGGGGCGTTTGACCGTGGATGAGGCGATAGCGCGCTTGCGCGCTGATCCTTATTCATACGGGCAAAGCGGTGAGCCTGCCGAGACGGTCATTGAAATTGGCACGCGATTCATTCAGGCACACCTTTCGCCTGTGTTGACTGATGTCGGCAAGTTCTTGGGAGTGGTGATCGTGTTGCGTGATATTTCGCGCGAGGTTGAAGTCGATCGGGCCAGAAGTGATTTCGTTTCCAATGTCTCCCACGAATTGCGCTTGCCGCTGACTGCTATCAAGGGCTATTGTGACCTGTTGTTGCATGACGCGATCGACCTTCTCGACGCGGAGCAGGGACGTTTTTTGCAGATTGTTCAGAGTAATGCAGATCATCTGGTTGCTCTGATTAACGATCTGCTAGATATCAGTCGTGTTGAGAGCTATCGACTGAATCTTGACGTTCAATCAGTCCAGATGGAGGCGATTATCCGTGACGTTGTAGATGTGATACAGCCACAATGTGATCAGCAGGGCTTGCGTCTGGCCGTTGAGATTGATCCCAATGTTGGGCCGGTGATGGGAGACCCAGTTCGACTTGGCCAAGTGGTCACTAATTTGGCCAACTATGCTTGCCGTCGTACGCCAAAAGGGGGAGGCATCACACTTGCACTGTCGAGTTCTCAAGATGGCGTGCAGGTAGGCGTTACTGATGTAGGCCCCATCATTTCTCCAACAGACAAAGCCAAGATATTCCAGCGTTTTCACCGAACGGAGGATTCGCTCTCTAATCAGGCGCACGGCACGGGTTTGGAGTTGTCGGTTGCCAAGATACTGGTCGAGATGCACGGTGGACGGCTATGGGTGGAAAGCGGCTCAGAACAAGGTAATACCTTTACGTTTGTTCTTCCGCTACATGTCGATGTGCCGAGTGATGTGATGAAACCCGCCAAGGACCTTAAGCAAACACAGACTGTATTGGTCGTCGAAGACGATGAGGATATTGCTCAACTTATCACCTTGCAATTGCGTCGTGAGGGGTTTGAAGTATTCACGACTGCATATGGCGAAGAGGCTGTATCGTTGGCGCAAAGTGAGTCTATTGATCTTGTGACACTAGATATGATGCTCCCCGATATTACCGGTATGGAGGTGTTGCATCAACTCAAGGCCAACCCCAAGACGGTGGATATTCCCGTAATTATTGTCTCTGTGCTATTACCCGAGCAGACTGGCGACGCCGATCAAGGGGCTGTTGAGCATATCACCAAACCTTTTGCCTTTGAAAGACTTATGGAAAGCATCCGGCGCACACTGGACTCTTCCGAGTGACAAAGGTCTGTATTCAAGAGCTGCTGTTCTTACGCCATATATTTGTCACTTGCCGCCTCGCCCAATAGGGTGGGGCGGTATTTTTTGCATAGAAACAAGCAAACATCCCGCCAACCTGTACAAGTGGCGGGATGTTTGTTCTTCAGGGAGTCCGACTTGAGGAATTAACAATTAAACATCTAGATATGCCCAGGTTCGGGGCAGATGCTGAAATGTAGGGGACGACCATCAGGTGCAGAAAACTGGATAGCATTGCAACGTGCCACCATAAATTCCAAATCCC
>JAAEPW010001231.1 GCA_024232355.1 Chloroflexota bacterium
ACTTTTCACCAATTGCATAGTTTACTCCACTTTCACTTTCAGTCAAATCGGATATACGATTTTGTGACAGGTTTTGCTTTGATACAGCCAAATGTTTCTCATATTACGCTATCAGAACAAAGGTTCTGGGTAATAGCAAGCCCATGTAATGGATATGGTTGTCGACGATCCACGCATGGTAAACGTCATAGCCATTGACGGCAACACCCAACCAATCGTTCTCAGCCTCGGGGTCCAGATCCCCATAGTCGTGGATATGGTTGTTATAGATCACAGTATGGCTCACACCATACGTCTCGACGTTGTCGTGCCACCGGGACAGATTGATCGCACTACCATTGGCGGTCTCGGTCCCATCGCCATACATCTCTAAATTCCGGATAGCAATGTGGTTGTGTATTGTCTATATAGTGGGTGTAAGGGCCATTCCCTGCGTCTTTGTAGGGTCTGGGCGTACCGTCATAATCATACGTCTGGCCCTCGTACATATAGTGGGTCTCGGTGATGCCAAACTCGGGCCGGGGAATGCCGATAGGCGGTTCCCAATCGGCTTGATTGTTCCTCGCGATCTCTGTGGTTCCATCAGAATTGAGTATGAACGTCCGGTTCGCTGGTAAAGCATCAGCCACTTTGACCAATGAGAGTAATGCGATTGCTAGACCAACAACCAGCAACATAGAAAACTGTTGTTTTTTCATTGCACACTTTTTACAATGACCGGCAGATATACGCGAGCGACGGATGCCACCACCCAAAAGGTGAGCGGCTGTGTCTCGGTCGGCATAGTGCCAGGATCATGTACGGTTACGGAAACGATGGCCAGTGTCCCTACATCGGAGATAGAAACGGTGGCCGTCAGCACCGAATTGCTGATGAAACCAGTCGTCCGGTTTGTGCCGTTCCAACGCACTACACTGTTCGGCGTAAACCCGGTTCCGTATACGGTCAGTGTGAAATCCACAGCCTCGTCAACGCTCCATAGGCGCGGCGTCATATCCAGCAAAGCCAACGCGGCCTCACCGTTATCGATCAAGACTATGGATGTAAACGGCTGGAGCGTGACACTGCCGACTATCTCGTTCTGGTCCAAATCGAGATACGTGCGAGAACCCAGATCAATCGTCTTGGAGCTAATCGTATCGTTGTACAAGATCCGTGACAGGGGCGAATCGCCCTCATTCTGCGTGAACCAGTTGGTTTTGGAATTGTTTTCCAGGCCGCTGTAGGCTTTCCACTCGTCAAACGAGTAGCGCGTCCACGACGAGCCGTGAGCAATGTGCTTTTCTACATAGGGGTGAAAGACGTAATTATCGTCCGAGGAGATAAAGTTGCCTAGGTCGCGCGAATACAAAGTCCACGCTTGAGCGTTTAGCCCATACAACACGTTGCCAGAGAGCGCGGCACTGCTTTCACTCCCCAAGCTGATGTGAGCAGCATATTCGGTGCCATAGGAGGCATTGTACACGGTGTTGTCCATAATCTGCCCGGTGGAGCGTTGATAGTTAATGCCGGTGATGGTCGTGCTGATGATAGTATTCCCCCTGGATTCTACGTCGCGGGAATAGTGATCCACATACAATCCCATGCCAAACGCGGCCCGCGATTCATGACATCCGTCCACGTTCCCTGGAATATCCACGATGACGTTGTCGATCAAGCGCACGCTATAGACCTCGGTCGTAGCGAAATTGCCGGTGCCAAACGTTCGTACAGCGCCGCAGTCCGCTTTGGAATAACAGGACTGGATGATGACATTCTTTTCGATCGTCGTATCCGGGCCGAACACATCCACCCCGTTGTAGCCGATCTTTTCAAAGCGATTATAGCGCAGCGTGTTACCATAGCCCGAATCCCGGACATCATAGCACCGAATCCTGAACCCATCGCCATTTTCGGTGCATTCATCTCGGGTGATGCCGCATCCCATGCCAGATTTATTCAAGTTCTCGATCAGGGCAATGTTCTTGAACTGGTTTCCCTCAAAAGTCGAGGCGGCAAAGTAACCAGTGATGCCGAAATGATTCGCGCCATCAATCACATTGTCCTCGAACAACATATCGTGGCCACCACGCAGACCCTTGCGGTCATTGGAAGGCCTTTCGAGCCAACTGCTCAACCGAACGCCTGCCGCATCCACGTCCTTGATGGTGACGTTGCGCACGGTGATGTGGTGATAGATATCACCCCCCATCCCGCCCGGCGTGCCGATGCCGTGGTTGAACCAGTTCTTGATCTCGAAATTGTCAATGACGACGTAGGCCGTGGCCGAGCCATCGCTCAACATGAGGCCGCCGTGTCGGAGTGTTTCGGCCTCTTCCAGGATAACGGATCCCTCCACGTTACTCGGCACCCCAGATGCAGAAAGCAAGTATACCTTGCGGTCTGCCGTGTCGTAATACCACTCGCCATCCTGATCCAACGTGTCCAGGTGATCGTTGATAAAGTATCCCCAGCCGGTACACGCCCCCCACCCCGAAACCAAACAAGAAAACCCCCGGTTGAGCGTCAGTATAGTGCCACCGGAACCAGTCACCTGGCGGTCGATCATCGACCAACGAATGTTTTTGAGATGCACAATCGCACCGGTCCAGTTGACAGAGGGCAGTTCGTTATCCACGATCTGGCTTCCCCCCGCGGTATGGCTGTCTACAAATGTATAGCCGCCATTGCCAGCGTCGAGATTCGGCCAGCGCCCCAGAAGCAGCCGCTGGTCATCCCGAAAGAGCTGATTGATGCCCATCGGGAACTCGGACGCGGACAGATCGGCCACATAGATGCTGCCGGAATGAACGGCCCACCCCTCAATCAGGCGCGAGCCGGAGAGGACCGGTTTATCTGTACAGTCTTTTGGATAAGAACCAAAGGTGATGGGATCACTCTCGATGCCCGACTCACCGACGACCAACTGCTCCGCTTGCCACGTATCGCCGCACTTGAACAGCACGCTATCACCCGGCTGTAAATCGAGCGCGTTGACCTTGGCAATGGTCTCGAACGGGGCTCCTTCAGATAGACCGTCGCCGTCATCATTGCCGTCAGAACTGGACACGTAATAGGTCGTACCGGCAGCCAGGATCACAGGGACGACTGGAGCGAAAAGTAGCGTGATTAACAATACAAGACAAAAGCATTTTGAATTCATCTCGGACTCCTATCAACGATTCGCGCATGCCCCCACGCCGATCGACATGTTACCCACATTGCGGACAATGTCGCCGCGAGTCACGACGTCGGTAAATCCTTCGTCCGACCCATAGCCATTGTCCATCGCGATCCCCCAGCAGCCTTGGGCAATTGCATTTATATTCAGATTTGCCCGGGAAGGTTCCCAACCCCCGTCCCGGAGGCGTATTAGGGGCGAAACTGTCTCGCGTGAGCCGCCCCCGTTCACTCACCATCGACCATATCCGAGCGGGACAAGCGGTTGTCGATCACGCGGATTCCACACGAGAACCTTCTTTCCAAGAAATCTGTGTATCTTATTTGATTGCCCTTCTCCCAGGTCATTGCTGGGCAGACCTAAGCACGAGTGGCAGGCACACAAAAATGTCGGTGGGCATCACGTGCACCGAGTCGCTCAAAAACACCAAGGTGCCCACTGATCCACTCACCACCGCGTCGAGCGTCACCGTATACCACACACCGTTGGTCAAACCAGTCAGCGTGTGGTTACGGACAGTGTAGGTGGGAATGCTAAGGGACGGCGTCAACACGGTGCCGGTTTCGCTTTGATAGCCGATTTGCCACGTGCTGGTCACCGGCAGCATACCACCTGCTACATCCCAAGTCAGGTGGACGAGCCGGTCACCAGGCACGCCGTGCAACGTCAAGATCGTCGCAGGTGGGTTGATGAGCAGCCCAATCTCTGCCTGGCTCAGGGCGCGGTTATAGATGCGCACATCGTCCAACAAACCATCAAACTCGTTACCCCCCTGAGGTTGCGCCCCCAATGCCGCTGGAACGTTCGTGCCGGTCGCCATGTTTCCTGTTTTGTCCACCGACGCAACCGCCGTCCCGCCCATATAAATGCGCATCGCGGCACCGTCAAAGGTCGCAGCGACGTGAACCCATTCCCCAGCCTGTATTACGCCAGAGCCGCTCATCAGCGTGTCCGTCGAACCCCCAGCCTTGAGACGAAAACGCAAGGCGCTCCCGTTAAACGCGCTCACCATCCAATAGTGCCCTTGCTCGCTGCTATCGGTGGCCTTGGAGACAAAGCGGGCATCGGCGTTGTCAAAATCGTCGGCTTTGAACCAAAAGGCGATCGTCAGACCATTGCCGCCCGCCACATCCATATTGCCCACCGCCACGAGGTCATCGACGCCGTCAAAAGCCAGCGCGCCGCCGATCTTGCCGCCACCAGGCTGCCACACGGGGCCGTTCGTCAGCGTGCCGTGGTTGCTCGCCCAAGAGTCCTGGGCCGTCGTCCCATCGCTCTCGTCCAGTTGCCACCAAGCGACCAGTCCCTCAGAAGGGAACGAAACCAAGCGAAACGTCGCACTGTCGCTGGCCGGATTCCCGCTCAAATCCCGCACGCCCGTCACCGTCAGCGTATAGAGCACGTCCTCAGTCAGTAAAGATATGCCCAAAGTGACCGTTTTGCCGTCCGCCTCTAGCGTCGCGCTGCTGATGCTGACGCCGTTGTCGATGGCATAATTACCCACCGTCTCGGCGCTGCCCTGCTCTACGACATCATCAAAGACTATACGAACCTCATTGGCGTTCAACGCCGCCACCGCCGCGATGGCAGGCGGCTCTGTGTCAACCGATGACGTGCCGCCGCCATCGTTACGCCATAGGTGTACCAGGTCGGATTCGTCCCAAGCGATGCTCACAATATCCAGGTCGCCGTCGCCATCCAGGTCCACGGGGCGCGCGCTCAAGTGGCTCTCCCGCCCCGTTGAGACCTCGTGCTCGGTGAAATTGCCGTCCCCGTCGTTCTCAAAGACGGACACCCGCTCGCCCCCCCGGTGCTCGCCGAGAATCACGTCGACGGTGCCGTCGTGATTCATATCGGCGACGCCCATCGAGTTGAGCGAGGCCCGAGACGTGATCTGATGGCGCGTCCAGGTCTCACCGAACAGGTCATCCGGCTGTTCCCACCAGTACGCCTCTGCCCCGCTCTCACCGCCGTTCTCCTCAGTGCCTATGATGTCGGGATTGCGGTCGCCGTCGATATCGGCGATCTCGAAACGGTCGGTCCATACAGCGCCGTTCATATTTCCCACGGGATAAGCAGTCCAGTTTCCACTGCCGTCGCCGGGATTGAGGTACCACTCGACATTATCGGGCGAACCGGTACCAGCGGCTAGGTCCAAGTGTTCATCGTCGTTGATATAACCAACACCAAATCCTTCATCGGTAGGATTGGCATTGACGTGTACCTGGGGCCAGTTCCCGCCCGTCGGGTCTGCCGGGATGCGAAAATAGTAAATGCCGTTCCCGCTGGTCATGACGATCTCGAACTTGGCCCCGGCTTCAATGTCGGCCACCTTAAAGCCCTGCGCTCCCAGGGAATGGCTGGCAGCGGGCACACTGCCGACAGAGACCGTGTTCCAACTGCTGCCGTTGGCATTCGCCGCCTCCAGCCAATATACATTAGCCCCGTCGATGCCGATCATGTCGGTCATCGCGTCATCGTCCACGTCGACAAAAAGAACGGCGTGGATGTCGTTAGGAAACGCCGCAGATTGGGTCCACGTACTGGTCATATCGCCGCCGGGGTTGGCGTACCAGTAACGGCCAGAGACAATGTCGACGTTCGTGTCATCGTCGACTTGACCGAATGCCAGCCCAAAGGTCTGCGCGTGGTTCGTCGTCACCGAGATATAGTGCCAGTGATCCAGCGACCACTTGAGCGTGTTGTACCAGACCGTGATCTGCCCGCCCGAATAATGTTTGCCCAGCAAATCGGGTCGTCCATCGCCGTTCATGTCACCGACCCAGCCGTTGTGCGTGCCATCGGGGTCACCGCCCGCCATCTCGTGCGGGGTCCAGGATGTGCCATCTCCATCGGCGTTCTCAAAGGCAAAGGTCCGCCCGCTGCCGTGGATCTCGCCGGCAAAAACGTCGAGATCGCCGTCGGCGTCCAGGTCGACGAATTGCAGTGTGTGCATCCCGTTGTTCCCGGTGAACACGGTCTGCGAGCGGCTCCAATCCGGGCCAAAGTAGACCACGACCTGCGTCCCCTCCCCCTCAGAAAAGAGAATGTCCGGCTCGCCATCGCGGTCGACATCGCCGACAGCAGATTTGTCAAAGCTAGCACCTGGCGGGGGATCGGAGACGAGTAACGGCCAGTTGATCTGGGCGGGGTTCTCGGGACACAAGTACACCTTGCCACCAGTGACCACGTCCATATCCCCATCCTCGTCCACATCGCCCAGGCTGAGGCCAGCACCCGCGCCGATTTGATAAGACGACCACGCCCCTTTGGGGTTCGCCGGTGAAGGCGCATAGTAGACGGGGTCATTGCCATATTGTTCGATGATGAGATCGTCGCGCCCATCGCCGTTATAGTCGTGGGCGCGCATATTGTCGATAAAGTCTCCGCTCACGGGAAGCTGGTGTTTGTCCCAACCGCCGCCGTCGCCATCGTTCTCGAACCAGTAGGTGTGGTTGCCGCTGCCCTTGTGCCCGGCGGCGATGTCCCAATCGTCGTCACCGTCAAAGTCGCCAGCCGTCATGCCCATATACCCGCCGTCGGATGTGACCGTGTGCATCGTCCAGGCGGGCGGGTTGGCTCCATCGTTCTCGTACCAACTGATGTACGGGTCCTCGGTAAGCGCAAAATCGAGGTCGCCATCCCCATCAAAATCAGCCGTCACAATGTCGTCGCAGTCGGTGCTGCGCGTGTCGCCGACATCTTGCACATCAAAGTTCCATCCTTCCAGCACCACGTGATCCGGCGATGTTGGCATCCCCAATGCCCCAGTGGCAAACACGAGCACACCACACAAGGACAATCCTATCTTTACTGTTTTGTCGCGCATTTGGATTTTCATCTATGCTCCTCTCTATCTCGGTACCAGTCAAATGAACTTGATCCGCCAAAGTGTACATTTCATTTGTTAGGCTGTCAAGCGCTGTTTTTGTCAATAAACTCGGTACAACAATCACACGCTACAAATCATTCAAAAATAATTTTGTGGAATGACCATCGTTCGGGATGGTAAAATTGGTGGTCTTTGATCTCGATGGGAATAGTGACACTAACATTGTTGATAACAGTGAAAACGTCTCCATTATTAAAGTGACAAAATAGACATTCACCGACGGCGGCGTAGCAATGATAAAACCAACATCGTCCGAACCGTAACCCGCATCAACAGAGATCTAGTTGACCACATTATCAACCGTCACGCCGTAAAAAGATTCGCTGGTGATGATGGTACATCTTGATGCAGGTAATTGACCAGAGAGAAAAATCATTCAAAATCACCGAGGGGATGGAAACAACAAAGGAAAAAAAGCAAGCGGCGGAAAAAGGCGAGGAAAAAAGGTTCAAAAAACCATCGGCTCTGGGATTTTGCGGGGCAAGACCCTAAAGGTTTCGCTCAAGACTGTGTAAATAACGCTTTTGCGGCTAGATAATGGCCTTTTCTCGCCATATTTTGCGCCAAAACCTTTAGGGTCTGCAACTGACCTCGCGAAATCCCAAAGACCCAAACTATTAAGGGGTGATGCGGAAACCGGTGTGCCAGCTAGGGCTGTTGTTGGAAAATCAGAACTGAACAGCCCTGGGATGCCAGCAAAAACATAATACGAGCAATAGTGATATTGAGCAAGAGACCAAGCAAGCGGTGACCGAGTACATATGGTTTACCATCTACATCTGACGCAAGTGTAGATGGACAAATCTTGTCAAAAATAGGTCATTTCTCAAGGTTGGGGAATTCCAGAGAAATAAATCTCCCAAACAGATTTTGTGATGCAGCCAATGACACCTTGAAAAGGCAGATTATGATGGAATTCCTTGAGCTTTTCCGGTTGTTTTGTAACTCGCGTGCGACTCGTGAGCTTTTCCACTGTAAATTCTGGGAGGACTTGAAAACTGGAAAAGCCTTATTCCCGTCCCACCAATGCCAGGATCTCGGAGGATATCTCTTCGATCGGTTTGTCGGTCACCTCGATGACCGGCCAACTGTGCTGGCTGCGAAAGATATTGAACGCGTACTCTATCTCTTGCTGTACATGCTCTGGATCAGCATAGTTGCCCGCAGCCCCACCCAGGTGATCGTACCGCACCTTGCGAAATTCCACCAACCGCGAGGGGTTGATCGTGAGACCACAAACACGCCCAAGAGGCAAATTAAACAATTCCGCCGGAGGTTTCGTTTTCAACACGATGGGTACGTTGGCGACAAACCACCCCTTGAACGCCAAGTAAATACTGAGCGGAGTCTTAAAAGTACGCGAGACCCCGACCAACACGATCTCGGCTTTGGCAAGCTCGTGGGCGCGGCGACCATCATCGTGACGGTACGCAAATTCCATCGTTTCGATGCGTCGAAAATACTCGTCGGTCAACTCGCTCAATGGTCCAGGCTTGCCAGACGGCGTGACGGCCAACTGTTGAGCGAGTCGTGCCAACAATGGCCCCATCAGATCGATCGTCTCGACGTTGTGCAGCCGACCAGTGCGCAACATCACCTGCCGCAGCTTGTCTGAGGCCAACGTATGCACGATGAATCCACCAACCTCGGCAGTCTCTTGTACCACTTGACGCACCTGCTCTTCGGTCCTCACCCCTGGACGGCGTTCAATCTCAACTTTGGCGCCCGCAAACTGTAACAATGCTGCACTCAAGACATGTTCGGCCGTTATACCAGTAGAATCAGACACCGCAAAAACACGATTCATCTGTCCCTCCCAAAATTGAACGCATACTTCCATATACCCACATGTTTGATTTTTCACACACAAATAGTATATCCCATCGCGGCAGGCTTGACAAGCACCACAGGCGACGTATACTTTCTAATATGAGCGATGAATTTGATTTTGACGAACTAGCGCAAGACGACACACAAGCAGAAAACTCCCTAGTATCTGAAACAGAGATAGTGGGGGAACAAGAAAGCACACTCGGGCGATTCTGGAGCCGCATCAGCCTAGCTCTCGCTTGGTTGCGCAGACCAGACGACATTGGGCAGCCTCTCACACTACAACCACGAGGCATACGACTACTCATCTTACTGATCTTGGGCAACATAGTTGTCGTGGCGTTACTGACTGCCGGGTTGTACCAGGCATCTATGACGCCGCCCGTTCAACCATCGCCGCTACTCGTACCGGTCGTCGCTACGCCAACCCCTGGCCCGCCACCCACTCGCGATCAGTCGCCTACTCCAGGCCTCACACCCACCCCCTTTGGCAGCGGCGGCGCGATCGCCTTTACCCTGCGGCGTAACGGCAACGCCGACATCTATGCCCTCAATCAAACTGATCGGCAATTGATACGGTTAACCTACGATCCAGCCGAGGATCGCGACCCGACTTGGTCGCCCGACGGCAATTATGTCGCCTTTGCCTCGAATCGCGCCCACAATTGGGACATCTACCTGCTGGACTTGGTCAGTGGCGCATTAATCCGGCTCACCCACGATCCCGCCTTTGACACCAACCCCAGTTGGTCGCCCGATGGCAACTGGATTGCCTTCGAGTCCTACCGGCGCGGAAACCTCGACATCTATGTGATGAGCACCAGCGGGCAGCAGTTGCGGCGCATTACCATCGATTCTGCACCCAACTATGAACCCGCTTGGTCTCCGGACAGCCGCACTATTGCCTACACCACTTTTCGTGACGGCACCAAAGATATTTACGTGCGATACATTGAGGGGAACAGCTCAAGTGTCAACATCACGCAAAGCCCCGATATGGACGAGGACCTTCCCGCTTGGTCTCCTGATGGCACCCAACTGGCATACGTCAGTGGACCGCGTGGCAACCCCTCGATCCAGGTCACGACTTTTGATTGGGAAACCATGACGGCCAATCAAATTCAGACCGAACTCTTTGGCGCAGGCACTTCTCCGGCCTGGGCTCCTGACGGGCAAAACTTGATCTATGCGTACCAACGCGGAGAGCACAGCCACATTGTCGCAGCCAATATGACCGGCTGGGCGTTGTTCCACCAGGTCTACAGCATCGACGATTCGCTGGACGACCTGGCGTGGACGAGCCTAGCACTCTCTCCCCGCATCGTGGCTCGCGCCCAAGAGGATACACCGGCTCAAGCCCCTCCCTTTTACATAGAATTGGTACAACCAACCCCGCGTGCCGGCCCACCCTACCACTTGGTTTTACTGCCCAACGTCAATGACCAGGACAATGACACGGGCAATCACAGAGCATTTCTCTCCGATCGGGTGAACGAGAGTTTCAATGCGCTGCGCCAGCGTGTGACCGAAGAAGTGGGATGGGATTATCTGTCCAATCTCGGCACGACACAGCTACCAATGACTTATACGCCCCATTCAGGTCACTCGCGTATGAGCTGGTACGTCTGTGGCAGAGCGATTGGACTGAATCGCAAAGTCTACACCAAAACACTGTCACAAGTAGAACTGGTGCGAGAAGACGAGGGCAACGTCACTTACTGGCGTGTCTTTATCCGCGCCGCCGAACAGGACGGAAGCATGGGAGAGCCTCTGCGGGAAGGGGTGTGGGACCTGAACGCCCGCGAGCAAGATGGACGCGCTATGGTAGATGGAGGAGAACTCAAGGAACGTATCCCGCCCGGCTACTATGTAGACTTTACCACCCTAGCCAGCGACTATGGCTGGGAGCGGCTACCAGCCCTGTGGCGCTGGCGCTACTTTTGGCCAGACGTTCGCTGGTGGAGATTCCGAAGAACCGATGACCTGATCTGGTGGGAATGTATGCTGGAGGTTTTCAGACCGAGGGAAATCGAGGCTGCCTTTGGGCCAATTCCAGGATACGATAAAGATGAGTAAGAGGAATGACAGCACGCATTGTCATTCTGACCGGCGAGCGCGGTGCAGGTAAAATCACCGTCTGTCACAAGACCATTGCCCTGGCACAAGAGCAAGGGCACACTTGTGGCGGCATCCTCACTTTGAGCTATGCAAACGACGTTCGTGATGTGCTCAACGTGCATAATGGCCGTGCACGCCGATTAACCATTCAACCCAACGACCTTGATGTGGGTATCCACAACCCCATCGTGCAAGGTCGTTTTCGCTTTGACCTAGAAATCATAACTTGGGGAAACAATATCTTGGCCTCCACCACCGCCTGCCACATGTTCGTGGTGGATGAATTGGGACCATTGGAGATAGAACGAGGACAAGGGTGGCAAAAAGCATTCGATGCGTTACAAAGAAATGACTTTGGATTGGCACTCGTCGTCGTCCGCCCCGAACTAGTGGAACGAGCAAAACTCAAACTACCCGCCAGGCCAACGACCATTTTGACCGTGGATACTCACAACCGCGACGATCTACCCAACGCGCTTTCAGGGATGTTGGAAAAAGAGTCGGGTCTCTGCTAGACGAATTCACCACTTTCACGCAGACAAGATTGGGCAAAGAAAGCAATAAAATCCTCATACGGGGGCAGAGATTCTTCACCGGATTGGGATAATCCGCCCTCTATACTCTCAAGCAACTCTTGCAACAAGGTTCTGATTGGTTCCTCGGCGACAGGCAACAAATCCCGGCACAATCGCGTGGCGACCTCCACCTGACCGCGTCCAGCATAGATCCAAACCCGCGCAGCCCTCAGCCAGATACGGAGAGAATCGGCAGGGGGCAACATCTGTTCAGGGCCTTCCAATAACTCTACATCCACCGGATCAATCAGGGGAGCCAATATGGCCAATTTAGCTCTCAAACGGACATTTTCCGTATCCCTGTCTGGTATCTCTAGCAAGGCCGCCTGATAGGCAGTGATGGCCGCTTGCCCCTCCCCCCGCAAAGCCTGGATGTCCCCAACACCTTCGTGTGCCTGCTGTCGCTCGATGGCGACCTCCATATTATTCCGATCGGATACAGCCAGTGTTTGGTTATAAAACGCCAGGGCAGCCTCGTCGGCCTGGCGGGCACGGGATTTGTCGCCGGCTAAGCGGGTAAAGTGGGCGGCTTTGTACGTGTTGTTGCTGCAACCGTAATGATGGGCGATCTGCTCCAAACGCTCATAGTGAATCGCTTTGTCGGCCTGGGTCAGATGGTCACCCGCTTGCTCGTGCCATTCTCGGCGCAAAGCGTGAGAGAGTGTATCGTAAATCGCGTCGTGGAGTGAGTGGCTGCTAAAGGTGTGGGCCTGATCCGGAGGCGGCGGAGCGACGAGGTTCCGACGAGCCGCGTGATCCAACGCCTCCTCCAATTCGGTGGAGGGAAGAATCTCACCACATAGGCGGGTGATGAGCCAAGTCGGAAAGGTGACGCCAATAACAGATCCGCGTCGCAACACCTCTCGAACTTTGCGCCCCAAGCGGTCCACTTGGGCCAACAAAAGTTCCTGCAAGGAGAGGGGAATCGGAGGCGGAGGGCCGCTTCGTTGAGCCTCGCCATTTTCGGGATTCACCACGATGGCGTCAGCATCCAATAGAGCCTGGCAGTAGGCCAAGATAAAGAGCGGGCTTCCCCCAGCGCGAGCGAGCAGCCAATCGGCCAGCTCGGTCTCTAGTTGAGTGGCTCCCAGAACCAGGGCTGCCAGAGATCGGCTGCCACTGTCGGAAAGAGGGGGGAGCAAAAACTGGTCGCCCAGCCAGTCGGTTTCAGGGCGGGCAGTGACCAGCAGGAACAGAGGCCACTCGGGAACGGACGAGAGCAGTGCATTCAGCACTTGATACGAATCTGGGTCCATCCACTGAATGTCCTCAATAATCAGCAACGTGGGCTGCCGGCGTGCCTGACGTTCTAGCGCCAGGTGAAGGGCTTGAGGGATAGCGGCCCGTTCTTGCAGAGTTTTCCAGATGGAAAAACCGTCATCTTGTGTCGGTTTGCCCTCGGCCTCAAGCACTCGCTCTGCCAATATCGACCATCCCAGGCCACCGTTCTGTGTTTGCTCTGTTTGTTGTTCGGTTTGTTTTTGCAGTGCGGCAAAGAGACCACCGCTTGACCTATCTGGATGGGATGAGAGTGTACGGGTTGTCAGGTCAACGATAGGCGGCAGGCCCAATAAATCGACAAAGGCAGAGAAAGACGGTGCCAGGTCGAGTTGGGCAAGCCAGGTTTGCGTTTGTTGGCGGATTTGAGCGGGTGTCCCTTTGTCCAACTCGAACCACTGAGTGACCAAGTCATCCCAAGGAAGATAAGGGGTGGTCTGGGTAAAGGGGCGGCAGCGACCGGTGAGAATCATCATCCCCTGTTGCTGCGCAGAACTGGTCAGCGCAGCGATGAGACGGCTCTTGCCGATACCAGCCTTTCCCATGAGAGCCAATACGCTTCCTCGTCCGGCAATGGCTTGTGCCAGCCGCTCTTCCAACACAGCCAGTTGCTCCTGGCGACCGGTCAATGGATGATCGGTGAGATGAAGGCCCTTACCTCTGCGTATCCCCTGCAAGGCAAAGCGCGGCACCGGTTCGGCGATGCCCTTGAGGGGAATCGGCGGCAGGGTCTCGGCTCGAAAGTCTCTCTGTATCGCTTGCCAGGCTGTGGGGTCCAGCACGATCTGACCGGGTTCGGCTTTGCTCATCAGTCGAGCAGCCAGGTTGACCGATGACCCAGCCACGACGTATTCCCTCCGCTGACGGTGACCAATCTCACCCGTAAAGATACGGTCATACGTCAGGCCTGTGCGCTGGATCAACGGCGGGTCTAGGCTGAACTCTTGGTTGACCCGTTCCAACGCATAACCCAGTTCCAAAACGGCAGAGGCCGCCAGACCCGGAGCGCCTTCGTGATGGGTCGGCGCGCCAAAGGGATTGAGCAAGATGAACCCCTTGGCGTAAGGGTCCATCTGGTTGAGAATTCCCCGCCGATCGGTCACAATACCCTGGGCCTGGACAAAGTACCGTTGGAGAACGGCTGTAGCCAGTTCGGGGCCACCCCGGCCGAGAGCCAAGTCCTCTATCCCCAAGACATTGACGAACTGAATCGCCACAGGCGGATGCTGCCGAAAATCCTCTTTTTGGGCAATCTGCGCAAAGATGACGGGAGGTATAAAAGGGGACAGCAATTCCACATCAGACAGCGCGTGCTGGAGAGATTTGATCAGGTCGGGGATGCGGCGGCTAAAGATCGTAGAAATGCGACGGCGACGCGATGGTGGAACCGGTTCGTAATCATCCAATTCTCCGCCTTGTATGCCAGCAACGACGCTGCCCCGAATGTCAAAATCTGCTGACGGAAGAAAGGGCAGAATGCCCGGGCCAACGGTTACCTGCCCCGGATCAGCCTCTTCCTCGGTACGCATCGCGCCCTGAACCGGCCCGCCAGAGATCAAGAGTTCCATCCGTTGCCGGGTGCCCACGGCGGCAGCAAAAGCCAGCCCTCGCTCAACGCCCGCGCTCATTGTGAGAGAAAAGTCACCATAGGGGGTCTCAATGTGACCGAAATCGGCAATCGCTTCTACTAGCCGGAGGGCAGTGCGAGTGGCCCAACGGGCATCTTGGCCTTGAGGCTGTTCAGGCCGGGCCGGAAAACATGCCAGCACGGCGTCTCCGGCAAAGATGAGCAAGTCTCCCCCAGAATCCAAAAGCGGATCGATGAGCGCACCAAAGAGAGCGCTCATCAGCCGATTCATCTCTTCCAGGCCCTCGGTGCCTTGCTTGGATAGTTCAGCAGTGAGGGCCGTAAAACCTGTGACGTCGGCAAAAATAAAAGAGCCTTCCAAAAGCTCTCCGTGGGGCTGACCGGGCGTCAGCGATAGATTAAGCAGATAACGGGGGAGAAAATTGGTCAGGGTATGGTGAAGGGAACCAAGCGCATAGATAGCTCGCTGGAGATCGTCGGCAAAGGCTCTTTTCACTTCAGTCGAAAGGTCAGCCAGATCCGAATGGTTGCGCAGTCGTCCGAACAGGTCTATCGGCAAGAGAGGGGCGAGGCGACGCAAGAGGTCGATCCACGTGTTTGATCTAGTTTGAGGATTCATTTCAGTCAATCACGGGATGCGGTCGACATGAATTCAATAAATTTGAGCGGTGCACCGAGGAACGCTTTCACGTACCGTTCTGTGATCTTGGGGGTTTCGAACTGGGGCCAGTGACCGGCATTGGGGATCACGCGCAGATCGGCATTCGGCCACTCTCGGGCCACCACGCTGGCGTCTCGCAATGGCACCGTGTTGTCTTCCATGCCCCATAGTACCAACGTGGGCGTTCGAATCTGCCCAAGTTGGTCGCGCAGATCGTTGTTGCGCATCGCGTCGAAACACTCGGCCCGGACCCGTCCTTGGCCTGGACGACGCGCATCCCCACGTATGCGTTTGTACTCTTCCTCGGTGATCCCGGTGCGGTCTGCAAACAGCGCGGGGCGCAGCAACCGATCCGTCACGTTCAACATCTGTGGTTCGAGGACCTCGACCAATTTCCGCGTCGGGGGGAAACGCTCCATAAACACGAACGGTGCCATAAAGAGGTTGATGAACATTGACAGTTTCCCGCTGATGGTTGGACAGAGCAACACCATACGCTCGACCAATTCTGGATAGTGCAGGGTCAAGGTGATGCCGATCATGCCCCCCATTGAATGCCCGACCAATACGACTGGCCGGTTGCTGACTGCCTGAATGAGCGTTGCCAGCATATCCACATAGCCCTTGATCGTCGCTCGTTCTGACAGAGGCGGCGATTTACCAAATCCTGGGAGATCAACGGCGAGACAGCGAAAGCGCCGGTTAAACAGGGGCAACAGTGGCGAAATCGCGTACCAGGAACTTGACCAGCCGTGTATAAGCAACGCAACCTTGCTGTCCGGCGAACCTTGTTCGTGTGTGTTGATCTGTTGATCATTGATGGTATAGACGGTGGCCTTTTGGACGGTCATTGTACCCTCTCTTGCTGCGCGCTATGAAAACGCAGCTACCCCCGCCCTAACCCCCTTGTTATTCTTCGCTTGTCGTTTTGGGTCCTTGCCCTAGGGCGGACCAAATACCCATTGGAATATCCCGCCCTCGCTTGCGGGCAAAACGGGTACGGTAGACCCATTCTTCTTCTCGCTTTTCCCGTTCGAGGTAGCCTTTTTCGACCAGGGTGTTGAGCATCTCACCGACATTTGCGTCAGATTCCTGCAGGCGTTCGGCAGCCAATGCGGCGGTTACTTCTCCCTGACGGGTGATGTGGTTCATCAGCTTGCGCAGCGGCGGGGAAAGGGTAAGAAAGTCGGCCGGAGTGATGCCCTCTTGCTTTTCCTGCGCTTTGATCTCGCTTTGAATGCGATCGAATATGCCCATCGCTTCCTCCCTAGTAAAACTCGGGTACCTGGATGGGTTCTGGCTGTGGACGGCACTCACCACACCAGAGGACGTTGGTGACCACCACAGCCTTGGGAGTTTTGTTGCCGCCCAGATACATTGCCAGCATCGCTGGTTGAGCCGTGGTGTGATGATCTCGGCACACAGCCCGTCCGCAAAATTTGCAAATACCCATAGCCGGTTCGCCGCACTTGTGACAGACCATCTCTAGCTCCTAGTTCGCTGCTTCGATGAGGGAGACAACGTTGAGGATCTCCTGAGTGATGGGGTGGTCGGGGTAGCAGAGAGAAAAGATGTCAGAGGATTGTATAGAGGCGAGATCCTCTGAGAGGGGGATAATTGCGGCGACCGGTGCATTATAAGTTGCCTCAACCTGCGCTCTCAAGTCGTCAAAGTCGTAGGAGGAGATGGCCTTGTTGATCACCAGGTAGAGGTGAGGAACTTCCAGCTTGCGCGATATGTCTACCGTGACGGCTGTTCCCTGAAAGTCCTGTTGGTCGGTGCGCAGGATGATGACGAGCAAGTCCGAGATGGCGATGGACAAAAGGGTCTCCTCGTTCAGACCAGGATGGGTATCTATAAACAAATAGTCCAGGTTCAGCTTGTCTATGAGCGCGTGAAAGCCGTCGTTGAGCAGACCCACGTCATACCCGTCCCGCAGAACGCGCGTGATCTCGCTGACGCGCATACTGGATGGGATCAGGTAAATGTTGCCGCCCATAACGACAACTTCCCCTTGTCCAATCTTGGCGCTCACGTCGTAGGCAGCGTCCTCGATGTTGCAACGACCCCACAGGTAATCGTTGAGCGCTTTGTCCATCTCTTCTTCGTCCATCTTGAACAGGACGTGGATGCCGGGAGAGTTAATGTCGGTGTCGACGACGCCAACCCGGTATCCTTTCTTGGCAAACTGGGCCGACACGTTGGCGGTCATATTCGACTTGCCCGTACCGCCACGGAAGGAATGGATGGATATAATTTTCGCCATGGTCTATCTCCTTGATTTTTGATTCAGGTCGGATAATGTCAAATTTACGTCTAGTGTTAATTCTATTCTAGCTGGTTTTCCCTTTTTCCGCAACTGTTGTCTCAAGATATCGAATATCGCTAGCCAGAAGTGCTGAGGACCCCCACGACCGTCCGCAACAATTCGACCTCACTCATCACGTGATCCAATGTTCTGGTTACCTCTAGGATACATTGCACCAATTCATCTTGTGGCTCGACGTCGATCTGTTCGAGTGCATAGCGCACGTTGCTGGCGCCGCTCATTGGGCCAATTTCGATGACCTGTTCACGACCTACGATGGCAGCGGGCACACTGGAGTAGACCCGGTCGGCCAGCCACTGGTTCCCGATCTCTAGCGCCTTGGCGACCGCTGCCGCGTGTACACCTGTAGCGGTACGGAATGCATCGGAACCAACCACGGGTTGGTTGGCCGGTAAAGGAATGTCACACGCCTGGGCTGCCATATGGCAATATTCGGGTAGACGTGTCAGATCTTGTTCAATGTACCCTAGCAATTGCAGGTTGATGAGCATTTGTTCCATTGGCGTATTGCCCGAGCGTTCACCGATGCCCAATGCCGTGGCGTGGATGCGGTCGGCACCGGCTTTGACAGCCGCCAGCGCGCAGCCCATCGCCAATCCCCGGTCTCGATGTCCGTGCCAGTCTATCTCAATATCTGGTCCAACAAAATCTCGCACAAAGCGCACCAATTGATCTACACCGTGTGGGGTGGCGTGACCGACCGTGTCGCAGAGCACGACCTGATGCGCGCCACACTCGATGGCCGTGCTGTATAGCTGGCGGATGGTTTCGGGATCGGTACGCGTTGTGTCTTCGGTGACAAACATTACGCGCAGGTCGTGGTCCACGGCAAAGCGGATGGACTGGCGGATGTTTTGCAACAAGTCGTCAATGTTCCATCCTTCGGCATAGTGGCGGATGGGGCTGGAGCCAACGAACGTAGACACGCCCACCGGGATGCCGACGCGCTGTGAGAGTTCGACGACAGGTTCGACGTCCGCCTGCACGGTGCGGGCGGCGCAATGACAATCTAGCGGCAGTTTTTGTTCGTGGATTTCTTGGGCCAGGATAGCGGCCTCGCGCAAGAACCGCTCTCCGGTAGCGGGCAGGCCAATGTTCACGTCGGCGATCCCCAACTCGGCCATCAGGTGCAACAGCCACAGCTTGTTCTCTACCTTTGGCTGCTTGACCGAGGGAGACTGCAAGCCGTCCCGCAGCGTCTCGTCTACCAGCTTTACCTTTCGAGCGCGCGGCGCTTTTGCTTCGGTATTCCAATCAAATATCAAGTCCTGCATTTCGTGGGTTGTCATACGGCATCAGATTCGGTTTGTTGGCGGATGAGGTTAAGCAGGCCGCCGGCCAGTAGTATCTCTGCCTGGCGTGGAGTGAGCGAACAGGTGGTCTTTATGTGGCGGTCGCCTGCGCGATCATAGATTATCACTGGTTGATCGCTCTGAATTGCATCCCGCAAGTTGTGCATTTCCCACTCGTCTCCCTGCTCAATGATATCATAGTCATCAGGGTCGGCAAAGACGAGGGGCAGAATGCCAAAATTGACCAGATTCGTGTGGTGGATGCGGGCATAAGAACGAGCGACGATGGCGCGTATGCCAAGCACCAACGGTCCCAGGACAGCCTGCTCACGGGATGAACCCTGCCCGTAATTGGAGCCCCCGACGACAAATCCACCTCCCCAGGCGCGTGCCCGGGTTGGAAAATCGGCATCCACCCGGGTAAAGACCAGGTCGCCTAGCGCCTGTATGTTGGCGCCAGCGGCGATGGCGGGCCGTCCGGGCATGATGCGGTCTGTGGTGACCTCGTCCCCCAGCACGATGAGCACGCGGCCCCGCGACACGTCTGACAATGGCTCGCCGGTCGGCACCGGGGTATAGTTGGGGCCGTGAACGATCTCGATCTGTCCGGGGTCAGATGGGGGCGGGATGACGCCCGACTGCTCCGGGTAGCGATCGGGCAAGGATATCTTGGGAGGTTCTCCCAGGTCACGCGGGTCCGCGATCTGGCCCGCCAGGGCCGAGGCCACGGCGACGGCGGGACTGCACAGGTACACCTGGTCGCCGCGTGTGCCCGAGCGGTTGGGAAAGTTGCGATTGTAGGTACGCAGGCTCGCGGCTCCTGGCGTGGGGCGGAGTTCCATGCCGATGCACGGGCCGCAGTACGAGTCGAGGACGCGCGCGCCAGCGGCGACTAGATCATCCAGTGATCCTGAAGCGGACAGCATCTCCCGCACCTGGCTCGTGCCGGGGGTCACTGCCAGTGTGACGTTTTCTGGCACGCGATGGCCGCGCAACAGGCGGGCGACCAGCGCAAGGTCCTCGTACCGCGAGTTGTTGCAGCTACCGACGATCACTTGTTCGATGGGTGTGCCGGCGACTTGGTGCAGCGGTGTCGCGTTGCCCGGGCTGGAGGGGAGCGCGATCAAAGGCTCGATCTCTCCCAGGTCGAGGGTCATCTGCTCGTCGTAATCGGCACCGGCGCCCGCGGCCAAGGAGACAAAATCCTCTTGGCGACCCTGCGCGACCAGGTAGCGGTGCGTTTCCTCATCAGCAGGAAAGATGGAACTGGTCAGCTCTAGTTCGGCGCCCATGTTGGTAATGGTCGCTCGCTGCGATACGTTGAGCGTGCCCACGCCCGGTCCAAAATACTCGATCACCTGGCCCACGCCCCATTGCACGCCGAGACGTCGCAGCAGTTCCATGATCACGTCCTTGGCACTAACCCAGGGACGCAGTTCTCCGGTCAACTCGACGCCTACCACGCTGGGCATGCGCAGGTAAAAATGACCGGTAGCCATAGCGACTGCCAGTTCCAGGCTGCCGGCGCCTATACCCAACGACCCCACGGCACCAGCGGTGGGCGTGTGACTGTCTGCGCCGACCAGGAAAGCGCCAGGCTGGGCGAACCGTTCTAAAAAGACCGAATGGCAGATGCCGTTGCCAAATGGTGAATAGTACAGTCCATAATGAGCGGCCACGGTGCGCAAATAGTTGTGATCGGCCTCGGTCTGAGGGCTGAGTTGCGGCGGGCTGTGATCCACAAAGGAGATGGCTTCCACGCCTGGCGTCAGCCCGCGTTTCAGGGCCTCGAGTTCTTGATAGGCGGCCAGTGCCGTGGCGTCTTCTGTGAGAGTTTGGTCTACGCGGAGCAGGATTTCTTCGCCGGGGGTCAGGCGGCCTACCTCGAGGTGTTTGGTGATTACTTGATGGGTCAGGTTCATCGCATACTCCGGATCTACATCAACTGATCGTACAGCTTTTGCAGCTTGCGCGGCGCGGCCTTGGTCTTGCGAGCGATTTCCTCGTTCGCTTCTCGCAGACGTTGGCTAAAGACGCCGATCAGTTCCAGCGCCAGGGACGGGTCCCCTTCGATCAGGGCGATCAGTGGTTCGCGGCGGATGCTCAACAGGAGCGTTTGGCCGATAGCTATAGCCGTGGCCGAACGCGGCGCTTGGTCAAAGATGCTCATTTCGCCAAAGTATTGGCGCGATTCCAACGTAGCCAGCCGCGCTACCGATTGGCTTGTGCCCGTGACGGTGTGCTCGATGCCCACGCGCCCACTGACAACGACGTAGAGCGTATCGCCCGAATCACCTTCTTTAAAGATGACATTATCATCCGTAAAGCTCACTTCCTCGGCGATGCTGGCCAAGGAACGGATTTGTGCGACCGTCATTTCGTTAAAAACGGATACCTCTTTGAGAAATATCACTTTTTCGATGGTCGAAAGCGTTGCTTTGCTCATGGTAGAAACCTCCTTGACCGCGGTGTGGACCCTGATCCGGCGAGCCGCGTGTTTTGCTGCCTCGACGATCAGTGCATCGGACGAGTCCAATGCGGCTATGATTGCCTCTTCGCGGCGGGCACGCGTAATGAGCTTGGGTGTATCGTCTAACAGGGATAGGCTGGGCCGTCCGGCCTCGCTCACCAAGTACAGGCCGACCGCCGTCAACCAGGGGTCCTGGCCCGTGAGCAGCGTCTCTAACGCCAATGCGGGGTCGCTGGGGGCCAAGTCGAGTTCTTCCTGGGCCTGGGCGATCATGTCTTGAACTTTTACGCCGTTGGTACTCGTAATCAGGGGGGCGACGAGCCGCGCGGTCCGTGGCGAGGTCAGGGATTCGAGTGCCTCGACCGCGTTGGCGCGGGCGCGTGTATCGGAGGCCCGCAGGTTGTGCCAGATGACGTGGACGACGTCGTGTCCGTGCAGCGCGGTCAAGACGCGAGAGATGTGGTCCAGTAGGGCCTGGTTCCGGTCGTTCAGCGTGTGGACGGCCAGTGCCGCGCCGGAAAGATTGAGGGGTGACAATGCATCGATCAACACCAGGTTGCCGTACGCCCGTTGCAAGGTGTTGTGAATCTCGGCGTCTGCCCGGGCGCGATATTGTTCGGTAGACAAGTGGAGCAAAGCGATGATGGCGGCCTCGCGAGCACGTTCGTTCTCGGTGGACAACAAGGCGTCCAACACGTCCACAGCCTCGGCCCCCATCTTTTCGAGAACCTGTCGGGCGCTTTCGCGGACGCGCACGCTCTCATCTTGCAGGGCTTGTAGCAGCACGGAACGGGTGTCAGACGGAGCCATCTGGTCCAGTATCTGGATAGCGGCCAATCGAACGGCTTCGGCGGGGTCAGAAAGGGCCTGACGTGATGCTTTGAGTGTGAGTGCGCACACCCAGGATGGTGCCGTGGGCGAGGCGACGGCCGCACACGCCAGGGCTGCTGCGCGGCGGACACTTTCGCTGGAATCATTCATATGTGGCACCAGGGTGCGCGCAAAGCGTGCATCGCCCATCTCGCCAAGCGTGGATAGCGCCAGCGCGCGCAGCGCGGGGTCATCGCCGGTGAGCAGTTCGTTGAGCGCGGCGGCCGCCGCGGTGAGATAATAGAGATCGCCAGAGCGAAGCAACAGCGAGATCGCTCGCGCCCGCACGC
Source organism: Chloroflexota bacterium (assembly GCA_024232355.1). The sequence goes on from JAAEPW010001231.1 coordinate 22,354, forward strand.
CGGGGTCGGGATCGTGCAAAAGGTCCAGCGCCTGTGCCAGAAGGGGCATGTCTTCAGGCCCGCTCTGTTCCTCGAGCATAGCGAGTGCCGCGCGGCGCACGGCTGGATCGTCGTCGATCAGGCCTTCGGTGCAGAGCCGGCGTACCTGTGGATTGTCCAACCCGGCCAATCCGACGATTTCTAGGATGGCAGCCCGCACTAGGGGGGTAGATCTGACCGCGACCTTGCTCAGCGCGGGCAGTGCATCGCGGTCGCCGATTTCATAGGCCAATTGAGCCAAAAAGATGGTCGTGCCGTCGCCGCTCGGATCTTTTTTATTCACGCTGGCGTGCAGCCGCGTCAGGACGTGATCCAGTGCCGCCCGGTCGGCGGCATCCCAATCGGTTTTGGCCAACTGGTAGAGGTCGGTGTCTTCTGCTGCCAGTGTCTCCACCAATGCCTGGCTGTAAGCGATGCGGGTGCGCCAGGCCGCGACGAGATAGCCCAGACCGACCACGCCGCCCAGAGCGAACAAGTGCCAGGGCAACACGCTGCCGCGAGAGACGGGGAGTAAAGTGATACCAGCCAGCAAGGTGGCTACGGGAACCAACATCCCGTTGACGAACGCGCGCGCGCGCCCCTTGACCACGCGCGGCACGGCGTTGTAGAGCATGTTGTCTATGGGATTGCGCATGCCCCAACGGAACGCCGTTCGCACGAAAAGCCCCAGCACCGCCATAGGAAGCACGGCAAAGGGCCCCAACAGTCCATAGCTACAGACCGCGAGCACGGGAAAGAACAAGTTGGCCCAGCCCACACCGATCCGGTTCACGATGCGGGTGAGCAAAAAGAGTTGAAAGGGCAGGGCAATCGCGTTGGCCACTCCCTTTAAGAGGCTGACCACGCTGGTCAATTCGTCCGCGCTCTGGTAGGTCTGGACAAAGATATAGTCGGTCTGGAACCGGAGCAATGCCAGCAACATCGTCATCGCCGTCGCGCTGATGGCCAACAGTTGCAGCAGACTGGACCCTCGGATGGCGCGCCAGCCGCCACGAAAGTTTTCCAGGACACCTACGGTCTGCCCCTGCGGTTTGGTGATCGTTACTTGATCCTTGGTCCAGCGAGGGATGCTCAACGTCAGCCACACACTCACAGCCAACAGTCCGCTCCAGATGTAGGGAATGTTCTCGGCGTGGACGGTGTGAATGACAAAGGACAGTGCCAGCCCCCCCAAGAAACCAGAGATACGGCCCGCCGACCCGATGAGGGGAAAGAGTCGCCGGGCGGTGCGGGTGTCGTAAAAATCGCTGATATAGGTCCAGACGTGGACGGTAAAGAGCACGCGCGTGGTGCGGCCGATCAAGTAAAAGAGGTAGAAAGCGATGGATGGGCCAGAAGCGAGCAAACGGCCCGTGATCAACAGACATATGCCGGTGATGGTGCAAATTGCGACCAGCAGGCGCGTGTTGCCAACCCGATCCACAAAGGCGGTGTAGAGGATGGTAAAGACCAGGATGAACACGGCCTCGGTGATGTACAGGAACGAGTAGGAATCCACGCCGATCTCGTTCATAAAGAGGGCTTCCGAAGCCGTCTCACCCCACACGGAGCCGAGCACCAGCAAAGAGTATAAAATATAGAGAAGCGCTGTGCGGCGGCCCTCTCCCGCACGGATATTGAGCAGTCTCCTCAACCAGGATGTCATAATTAGATGCCTTACTCGCCCTTGGCCCGTTTTCGCATTTCTGAGGCTCGTCGTGACAGGTCCTGAAAGTAATCGGTGTCGGTGATGGCGCTGACCTGGCGCTCGCGCTTGGCTTGGTCAATTTCGATGCGCAATTGCTCAATCTGGTTCTTGAGCTTTTGCTCTCGCTCTCGCACCTGTTGGGCCTTTTCAATGGCGATGGCCGCCTGTGGAGCGATGGTTTCTAGCAACCGTTGGTCGTTGGCGTCAAAGGCACCCGCACGGCGGCTGACCAGTTCCAACGTGCCCACCAAGCGGTCACGGATGAGCAGCGGTATACCCAACAAAGAGTGCATAGACCCATCCGCGGCCAGTCCTACCGATTTTCGATCTGTGATGTTGGCCACCAGCATACTCGTGCGCTCCTGACCGACGGTTCCCACGAACCCCTCGCCGAGTTGGTAGCTCTTGTCACGGGTGTCGGCAATATCTTCGCTGCCGCTCCAGGCGGTCACGACCAGTGCATTTTCCTGCCGGTCGAGCAACGTGATCTCGGCGGCGTCGTAGTCGATCACGTCTTTTACCCGGTCGAGAATAGCCTGCAATGTTTCGTCCACTTCTAGTGTGGCGGTGATGTCTTGGCCGATCTCGTAGACGGTGCGCAGCTCGCTCATACGCCGGCGCAGGGCAACCACCATGTCGCCAAACACGCGTCCCAGGTGCGCGATTTCGTCACGACCCGAGGTGACATCCACAATGTCGGAAGGCTCGAACGGTTGGTCGTTTTCTACGGCGATGGCCGCTCTGGTCAGATGGCTGATGGGGCGGGTGATGCCCCGCGCCAGCAGGACCGAGATTAGTAGTGCCAGCGCGGCTACCAGCCCGCCACTGATCCAGGCGATGGTTCGCAGCCGCTGCAAGGGGGCCAGGAACTGGGCCTCGGGCAAGTCTACGGCGACGATCCAGGGTTGTGTATCCAGCCGGGTGTATCCGACGACGTGATTGCGCTGGTCGAGGGGGGAGTAGTAGCGATAAGATCCGGACCCCTGAGCCGCGATCAACTCGGCAGCCAGATTGTCTATACCCAGGCTTTCGGGTACGCGGGGCGTCTGGGTGTCTGGAATGACGCCGAACCGGATGGTCGAGGAGATAGTGTCGGCTGCTTCTGTCGTCAATTGGCCCAGGCTGCGATACAAGAGTTCGCCGTTCGGGTGAGCGATGATGACACCATCCTGGTCCACCAGATAGGTGATACCTTCCTCACCGACCAAAAGGTTGTCGGTGATTCTCCAAATAGACTCGCCCTTGAGGCGGATAATGTTCATCCCCACGATTTCGCCAGCCTCTGTGATCGCGGGGTTGGTGAGAAAGACGCCGGGCGATCCCGTGCTGCGCCCAACAGAGATATCCGAAATGTAGGGATTACCCTGGACGATGGTGATGTCGAAATAGTCGCGGAACTTGTAATTCCGGCCCACCAGGTTTTCGTTCGTAGAAGCCAAGACATCACCGTTGGTGTCTATCAACCCCGGCGCGTCATAGTCGGGGTGGGTGACGGCAAAGTTCTGAAGCGTCTGGTCAATTTCAGATTGCAGTGCTTGGCGCTCTTCAGGTGAACTGGCCATGTATTGCACGATCAGTGGCTCGCCTGCCAGTGTGGCCGAGGTGCGCTGGTTCTCGGTGAGCAACTGTTCGATCTCGGTGGCCACACTATAAGACAGCACCAGCAAGTTTTCCTCGGCGACGTTGACGACTTCGCCCTGACCTTGCGTCAGGTTATAGTAGGCGGTACCGGCCATTGGTACAATTGCCAGTACGAGGAATATGATGGTCAACTTGGTGCCGATGGATTGGCGCCAAGTTGGACCTTGTCCAGAATTAGAATTGCTCATTAGACCTCCTAGTATGGTAAAAGCGGTTACATTCCGCAAGATGCCAACTGCATTTTTGACCCACAATAATCATATAACAGTTCTCGCTTTTTTTGATTGCAATTTTGTTACAAGAGTGTATCATTATCGTATCACAAATTTGCCAATACGCAAAGAGTCAAACAATGAATTGCCTGGCTAATACACAAAATGCGATAAATCGCAATGCCGCAAAAGTCACTCGGGCGGTCCATCAGGTGGCGGTAGGTGGAGCCACTGTTTTACCAGGCCCTGTAGTTGCTTTCGGGATTGTTTAGCAGAACGGGTATGCAGCCTGAAACGTTTTCGATGGGTACGTACT
>JAAEPW010001232.1 GCA_024232355.1 Chloroflexota bacterium
CCTGGAACGACTGCTGGCAAGGCTGTGGCAGCGTGGATTCACTGCCTCGACAACAGCCGACGACCAACAACGCAAGTATCAAGCAGATGGGTGCTAGGGTTCTTGCCAAGGCTCTCTCCTCACGTCCACGGGCGTGCTAACATGATAATATATCGACTCGGTTCTTTGTTCTCTACAGGGATGATATTCCGCTTCGATATATCATTCCCCCACAGGACAAATTGAAGAAATGCTGCATCTTTGATACGGAATTGGGGGTTTCTCTCAGCAGAAGAAACAAGTTGACTTGACAGATTAGAACATTTGTGCTATTATCCTGTCATTCATCATCCCCAAGATATCACCATCTATCAGTATACGGCAAACTCAGTCTTAAGTCAATCTCATAGAATACAGCAGTTCCATCTCTGGAGGTATACCTTATGCAACGTCGTCCAAAGAAACTACTGGATCAGGTGCGTGATGTCATACACCTCAAGCACTACGCGATAAGCACCGAAAAGGCATACGTCAACTGGATCAAGCGCTATATCCTTTTCCACGACAAACGACATCCACGAGAGATGGGAGTTATCGAGGTCGAGGCTTTCCTTACCCATCTTGCCGTGGATCAACAAGTCACCGCATCAACCCAGAACCAGGCATTAAATGCTCTGCTCTTTCTGTATCGAGAAGTATTGCACGAGGAGTTAGTAGACCCTATTGCCCCCAGGCGTGCCAAAAGAGGCAATTATCTTCCCACTGTTCTAACGAGGGAGGAAACACTTAGAGTCATCGCTCATCTATCGGGAACACACCAGTTGATTGTCAGAATCCTCTATGGCAGTGGCGTGAGATTGATGGAATGTCTGCGGTTACGTGTCAAAGACTTGGACTTTTTCCGATACCAAATCATAGTGCACGACGGAAAGGGAATGAAAGATCGCGTCACAATGCTCCCTGATGGCATCGTTCCCCTATTGGAAGAGCACCTTCAGTGTAACGCTAAACGTCTATACGAGGTAGATGTCCAAAAAGGAACCGGTTTTGTCAGTCTACCGTTCGCGTTGGATCGCAAGTACCCTAACGCCAAGAAGGAGTGGATCTGGCAGTACGTATTTCCCTCTGAACGGCTCTCAGTCGCCCCACGCACAGGTGAGGTGCGCCGCCACCACCTACATCCAAGCGGGCCACAGAAGGCCGTTAAGGCAGCAGCCCGCTCGGCAGAAGTTCAGAAGCGCGTCACTTGTCATGTCTTCAGACACTCGTTCGCCACACATTTGTTAGAGAGCGGTTATGACATTCGCACCATACAGGAACTGCTGGGCCATAAACACTTGAAGACAACTATGATTTATACCCACGTGCTCAATCGTGGTGGACTTGCCGTTCGCAGCCCGCTGGATGAGTCGATGCGTCTGTTGCCTCAAGTTTTAGACGCCTCTAATATGGAGTAGCCTGCAACCTTGGGCAAGGTGGTTGCAGAAGTTCTATCGAAAATGTGTCAGGCTTCACTCCGTATAAACTCCCGTAGCCGCTGTTCCGTGCGTTGCTCTGGCAGCCAGCACGGAACCCGAAGTGCTTCAAAGTAGGCTTCCTCCGTTGGGGTAGGGATGACATCAAATCCCAGGTTGACGGCTCTCTTTACGAATTTGTCAGAAGGAAGTGCCGCTACTCTCCAACATTCCTCCCCTTCCAGTTCTCCCAAATCCCACACCTGCCCACCGGCGACCTTGCGCCCAACGGTGTGGGCGTGCTGAACCAGACGTTTGTTGAATGCACCCGGCCCGGTCCTGATGGCCAAGATCGTGCCCCATTCCGCTGGCGAGAGCACAGAAAAGAGGTCGGCCTTCACTGGTTTGCTCTTATAGTAGAACAGCGCCAGCTTTGCACGTTGGCCCCACGAGGTGTGTCCGTTCTTGTTCAGCCGTTTCTCAAGGGCACCGGCGCGAAGCAATTCCTCACAATGCTGATCGAATAGGTTCACACCGTCAGTCGCATCCCCGAACATTGTGGCTTGCCGTTCAAACAGTGGCTCTAGCACGATCTCCACGTCACCGGGGTAGGGCTTCTCGCGCCTGATAGAACCGGCGATGAGGACTCTTCTCGTGCAGGTCTTGTCAGGTTCAAGGAGAGTGGCCAGGTGCTCGGCAGCTTCCTGCATAAACTCAAGTGGCATTGGGTTGATGGGCATCACTCATTCTCCCTTGAAATTGCTTCCGTCATCATCGACGCTTCCGCAAAGAATGTACGGACCCACCATCTCAATTGTTGCTGTGACGTTGTTGAATTCATCAATTGCTACGTCAGTGATGTTCATATTGGGTCCCCAGTATTTTCGGAGTGCTTTTTCTAGTTCTTCATTCTCGACCTGGGTTTTGTTTCCTTCCTCATCCCATTTAGTTATCATTCTCCCTCCGCGATACTTGCAAATCGCCCCTTGAGGTGATGGCATTGCCAGTCGTTGATTTTTCCAACTTGCAGGAATTTGTCAGCGATATCGTTAGCATCCCGGAGCGTGATACGCCCCCGGCGCAGGTCTTTCCTGACATCATCCCAGGCACCACTGAGGGCGCTGTGTACCGCGGGAAAGAATAGCTGATTACTGCGTTTTTCCTTCTCGACGTGCGCCCATTCTACGATTTGCTTATTGACTTGAGACATAATTCCTCCTGTAAATAGATACAGCGTGAGAGGCCTGTGAACCCCCCACGCTGCGTGTTACTCTGCTAGAGCATTGAAAAACTCAAGTGCCTCTGTAGCTTGTTCCGGCGTTGGCTCTGGTTCATCCTTCACAGGCTCCGGTTCTGGCTCTGGCTCGTCGGTGTCGTCGAACAGCTTCTTTCTGACAGCCTTCTCGATCTCGGGATGTTTGGCCACCCAATCCTCACCAGCTTTCTGACCATTAGCAACGTGCTCGTCATTGTAGTAGTAATGTGAGCCACTCTTCCTGACGATCTCGTGTTCGGAGGCCAGTGCCAGTACATCGGTGTGGCGGGAGAGACCTTGACCAAAGATGATGTTGGTCTCTGCTACACGGAAGGGTGGGGCGACTTTGTTTTTGACTGCCTTCACCGAGATAGCCTGGCCGGTGCGCCCATCTTTAGGCCCAATGAAACCCTTGCGCCGGACTTCCATTCTGACAGACGCATAGAACTTGAGTGCTCGCCCTCCGGGGGACACTTCGGGATTTCCGAACATCACCCCTATCTTCATACGGAGTTGGTTGATGAACACCAGGGCAGTGTTGCTTAACCCAAGCGATGGCACGATCTCTTTCAGGTGCTGGCTCATCAGCCGAGGCAGAATACCAACGTGACTGGCTCCTGGCTCTGCATCCAGTTCTGCCTGAGTGACCAGGGCTGGTACACTGTCCACAACGATAATGCTGGCTAGACCAATCATCTTTTTGACGATGGTAAGCGCGGCGGTTCCGCTCTGAGGTTGAGAAAGCAGCAATTCATTCGTGTCTACACCGATAGCTTCAGCATAATCAACATCAAGACCGTGCTCCATATCAATGAAAATGGCTGGTGCATTGGGGAATTGCTTTTGTGCTTCAGCTACGATGTGCAGACCGAGGGTGGTTTTACCACTGTTATGCACAGCAACGCCATTGGCAATGTAATTGTTGTATGGGGATACGCACTGGATATCGAAAGTTTCCTGTGTTCCAACATATTTGATGTTCTGGATTGGGTCTGGCATCACTGTGAATCTGAGGTTGTTGTGATTCTTAATGGCATGGTTTCTATAATGTTGTTGTTTGTTAACAAGCATCAGATTCTCTAGCGAGTCGTTCTGAAAGTTTTCGTCAACATGATGCACATCCATATCGTCTGGTACGATCCAGAGTTTGTCTATCTCCCTTGGGTCGGCGGTGTTTAGGATATTTCTGTACTCATCGTACCTCAAGCCATTCAGGGCAGCTTCCATTACTGCCTTTGCTCTTTTGAGTCGGCAGTACCTGTATCGCCCAGAGACAACCTTCCAGCGTTTGGTCGGGTGGTATTTGACGAATATCTCTTTGTACCGAATGACTTTTCGCTTGCTCTTGGTGTACGGAGTCCTGTTGTGAATAAAAATATCAGTGTCAGGCGAAAGAAGACCAAGTGGCACGTATCCATCATCCGTATAAAATTTGTGATCCTGAGTGGCCGTAACAACTCTGCCAGAGTGGGTTGTGAGTTGATAACATGGCTTTAGGCCCGAGTACACAACATTGGATATGGGAGTCTGCACAACCCGCCCCTCCTCGTTAATCGCTGGAACGTAGAAAGCCGAGTTTATGGTTGATTCTCTCTGATAACGTCCACTTCCTGGTGTTTTGATTTTGTGATAACGTTGAAAGAGTCTTTCTATAGTTCCTCCCTTGTGGTTTTGACGCTTTCCATTCTGTGCACGAACCTCGTAGTTTACAAAAGCATCTCTGGTTAGACAGCCTTCGGGTCCATACGCCTCTGTGACACGTCCGAGCGGGATACCACCACCAAGGGCACGGTCTATCAGCAAGGAGCCAGTTGGGATAGATTGAACTTTTCTTTTCGGCTTATCGTTCAGCTTTATGACAACGCCCTCACCAAACTGTTGGGTCAATTGCTTGATAGCCTCCTCTACAGTCTTTGGCTTGATGACTTCTTTGGCCTTTTTTGCCATAGGTTCCTCCTTTGGGCGTGGTGTATCCTGTAAAATTTTACAGGATACACCACCCACCCATAATGATTATTATGCTATATCAGCTTTTGCTGTGCTGGTGGACCTGCCCCCTCGACGACCGGCTCCTTGCCATTGCCGCCCAGCGGGTACTTGCTCTCGATCAGTTTCGCCCATTGGTCATACTCGGTCAGAGCATTGTCCGAATCCAACCCGGCCAGAGTCCCGTCAAGTACCAGGGCGGCCCTTCCTTTTTTGTCAGTGATGTCCTTCATCGCTCCGTGCTTGATGGCCAACTCTAGGATCGCAGTCTTGGCATCATCGACGGTCTCGAACTTGCTGGGGGTTGATTCCGCAGGGGCAACCTCGACGGGGGCGGCTTGTGGCTCACCGCCATTACCAGTGGGCATCTCGGCATGTACGCTCTCGGCCTGGGGATCACTGCCGTCATTACCGTTACCAGGTGGCATGGCCTTTACCTCCAGTACGTAACGGGGGATGTTCGCGCTACTGTACGTACCGAACTTTTCCTTCAGGTGGGCAAAGACTTTTGCCTCATCCAACCTAGCTTTGGCAATCAACTTCTTCAGGTCATCGAGCGTATGTGTCTGTGATCCGTGAGATGTATTGTGTTGCTTGGACTGTTGTTTGTGACTGTTGTTACCGCCAACACGAACCTGGCCCTTGAACACATTGTGACCGACGCCGATCATGGATGCGGCTTTGGTCACCCCATCCGTGACGGCAGATTTACGAGCATCGGTGACACGGCTTTTGACCACTTGCTTGCCCCCACAGGCAAAGATGGGTTCACTCCAAACAAGGTTGGTGTCCTCAGTGAGAAATGCCCAATCGTTCGTTTGAATATTCCATACGAGCTTCCCACTGCTACCGGCGCAGTTGTCGGTGGACTCGAAGCGATACTGCATACCAACCTCGGTGACAACCTCCGTCTTGCCATTGGTGAGTATCTCCTGGAACGGGCTATGGACGTAGCACCAGCCTGTACCACAGAGACCAAACACATCGTTGAGCCGTTCGATGACAAAAGCGGCCTTGATGCTGGTCAACTCGAAGCCTCGACTCGTATCCTTGCTGAGTGCCTCCGGTGGAAATGGGGCCTTGAGGGCCTGAGTTTGCTCATCGGTCAATACTGTTATTTTCATCCTGTAACTCCTTTTTATTTTAGGCTATGACGCCTCTCGTATATGAAAGCCAAAATCCTTGCTTGGCATAGTTAATCAGCATAGGCTGTGTTAAGCCAGCAAAGGACTTGGGCAAGACGGCTGCCAACTCTTTATGAGTTGACGATC
>JAAEPW010001233.1 GCA_024232355.1 Chloroflexota bacterium
ACCAGACCTGGAGTATCCATACCCCACTCTAGCATCCCGTCGCCGGTGAACACCTGCCCGGCAGTCATATTGTACCCTAGCAATGTCAGATGCGCGGGGTCCCAGAACTCGGTCAGGGTGAAGGGCGCGGAGCTATTGACGACATCTATCACCTCAATCGTGTCGCTGGTCTGGGCCGTGACGAACAATTGTGGGGACCACTCTACTCCATTGACCCACTTGCGCCAATCAACCGGAGGCGGCGCTTGCACGTGGTAGGTGATAACGGTAGATCCCCATTCCTGGTTGATGTGATCATAGATCCAGTCCCAGATTTCGATAGTGGTGGAAGGGGGAACGCTCTCTGTGATGGCGACGCCGACTATGATATCACCTTCGGTCGTCCCCAGATCGCCAATGTCCCACCTGGCCCACAAACCGTTCCGGTCCACATCGTCGGGCGGTGGAAAGGACCAGACAAAAGGCGCGTCGGACGGAAACTCGTTCCAAATCCAGACGCCGTTCTCAAAGCCACCATTGTTGCCATAACTCAATGTAAAAGTC
>JAAEPW010001234.1 GCA_024232355.1 Chloroflexota bacterium
GACTCGCCTGTGAACAGGCGGATGTGACGGTTTTGCCCCTTTTCCGCCGGTTTGGCCTCCCTGCCGCCGTTCGAGTCGGCTGAACGGTCGGCGCCCATGGAATGAGCTGGTTTAGCCAGCAGTTTACCTACAAGCCCTCACAAGCAATTTTACCAACAAGCGGCCGGTTCCTTCCATTTACCTACAAGCCATCCGTGGGTTACCCAGAAGCGGCGTGCCAGCCACCTGTGGGTAAACGGGTACGGGTAACCTGTCGGTAACCTTAACGGGGGCTTGTCGGTAAACCGGTTCCATGTAGGGGCTGCCAGTCTGAAACACTTACTCGCAGATGTTCGGACAGGAGACGAAGCCGGCCCACTCGTCACTGCCGTCGCAGCAATCTGAACGGAACTGAACACGTGACCGATTCCGACCAATCAGTGAAGCGCAAAGATTGATCAGCTAAGCGCTCACCGCAGATCTGGTCGTTGACACGACTGGACGGGATGTCCATGGACGCGTGGCCGAGATTGACGCAGTGGAAAGAACCGCGCGCACAGGCTGCCGTACCTGAAATGAACGCAACTGAAAATTGATACCAGTAATGTTCCTAACTTTGGCCACCTATTTGCCTTATTTGCTTTTGCCGACAGAAACAAAAGTGCCGTCCAGAGAACTTCATATGCAAAAGACGCAGCATAC
>JAAEPW010001235.1 GCA_024232355.1 Chloroflexota bacterium
AATGCACGAATCGGATGTAATTCCCGCCTCGTCCACCGTATCCTCCACCATGACCCCGGCATTTAAATCGTTGTACTGACTGATAGAATTTCCCCGTACAATGGAATAGGAAAGGTCGAGGTACCCGTCCTTCAACCAGACACCGAAATACTCGTTTTCCAAAATGCAGGTATTGTATATGGTGGTATCGCTGTCTGCCTCGTCGATGATAATGCCGAAATCGTTGTATCGGATCTTGCTGTCTTCGATGGTCGCTTCGAAGGGATCGCTTCCACCGCCCATCGTTATCCCGTCGGTGTTGTATTCCACGATTGCTTCATCCAGGGCAAGCACGTAGGTCGTGTAGGGATCGCTTCCACCGCCCAGCGATATCCCGGTGGTATTGTAGGAAATGGTGGTGTCATAGATATCGACTGTGAGGGGATCGCCGCCGCCGCCCATGGAAATCCCGGTGGTGTTGTTGGAAACGGTGCACCCCGAAAGATTGGCAGTGATCGGGTCGTCATTGCCTCCCAAGGAAATCCCGGTGGTGTTGTAGGAAATCGTGCTGTCTAGATAACGACTTCCATAGGCGTTCTAAATTCACCAGAGATTAATTCATCACTCCCTCTCAAAGTGATGCACCAAGTGCTAAGTTTGGCCCAAGTCAGAAAGTCCATCCAAGTAGGGACGCGCCGGTCCGGGCAAACGAAAAAACGAAAACGAAGCAAGACCAAGTGACGCCAAGTAGGCCAGCAAGCACGGCTGCGGAACGCAGGCCAGCCTACAGGCGACAAAAGAACCACTCTTGATTTATGACCGCTGTTGGCTGACAGTTGAGGCCGCGGTCAGTCTCATGCGTCCTTTGCTGGCCGCCGATCGGTGTGACGCGCCGCGGTGACGCAGAGGAAAGGCGTCTTCCATGCGAGGCCACTCCAGATTGACAAGCATTTGTACGCGTCGCGTCGCGTCGCTGGCCTGCACGTGGTTGCTTTGCTGTCCGTGTTGTCTGTCTGTCCATGGAAAGCATGTCTCATTATGAGAGCATCCACGTGGCATTCAACCAACTTGGCTGTTGGCTGACAGTTGAGGCCGCGGTCAGTCTACATCGCATGCATCCTTTGCTGGCCGCCGATCGGTGTGACGCGCCGC
>JAAEPW010001236.1 GCA_024232355.1 Chloroflexota bacterium
CCCACCGCTCGGATACCCAAGCCTTCCGCCAATGCAGCCACGGCTCGTAACATCAGCTTGGCCAGTAGTCGCTTGCCGTAAAATGTCGTGCCTTTGGTTTCCAAAAAATAGGTTTCACAGACCACACAATGCAATTGTCGCCACTGACCCCCGCCCGGATGTCCGTTGGCCCGGATGTTGCCTCGACCGCTCCAGCCGTAATATTCACAACTCTCATCAGGACAGTACTGCTGGTCCGTATCGACCTTTCGCGGACGACCTCTTTTTTGCTCTATCAAGGGCGGCGGTTTCCGCAAGGAGGGCGTTTCCTGGTCCTCGGCCGCGGCGCAAAGCTCACAAACCGGCTTTTTGGTTAGTCCTTTAAATTCCTCCGGGCTTCGCTTGCGCCGTTTTTTCCTCTTTGGTCGCCTCTTTTTGGCCAGTTGTTCGTGTTTCCGAACCAATCGCCACAGTTGGATGCTTTCGATCAGTTGCCAGATCAACAAGATTAGCAAAATATCTCGCCCAAGATGGCCGTTTTCCATACGTCTTTCCTCGCTTGGTTGGATTGACGCAGGGTGCCACTCTTTGAGCAGCTTGGCAATTATCCGCAAGCTGTTGGGACAGCACCCAGCCCGACAGCTAACGCTCCTCGGTGCCAAAGTCAGCCAACCAAGCGGCTACCCCGCGTTGTCGCCTTCCCGTGGGAGGACACCCCAATGGGGTCTGGCTTGTCAGACCCTCGACCCAGACCTCGCCAATCCAGATCAGGCAAAAGGATTGCTCGGTCATCGAACCATCATTGGCTTGCTTGGACAACGAGTTCGGGGCAGACGTTTGGCTCATCGGCCGACCGTGCCAGGTGACCCCCGGTCCGCGAGACCACTGCCGACCGGATGCGGTGGATCGTATCCACCAGGTCGCAATGTTCCTGTCCAGATCGGTGTGTTAGCGGTCCAATATCTGATGGCTAACGGGATGCTGATTTGACATAACACAGCATCACCGCTAGTTCAGTGCGTCTATTCAATTGTTAAGGTGTCGAAAACAGGCTCAGGTGGTCAAGAAACGGTTGCGTAGACGGGTGGTGCGGGTTAGCAAGCGGGTGATTTATGGTTCTATGGACCGGATCAAACAACAACTGGTCGCCCACGGCTGGCAGATCAATACGGCCTTCATCGAGCGGCTGAATCTGAGTATCAGGCAGCACGTCTCCGGCCTGGGGCGACGGGTCATGCGGCTGGCCAAATCGAACGCGAGCTTGGGCCGGCAGGGATTGCTCTACCAGACTTATTACAATTTTTGTTTGCCGCAC
>JAAEPW010001237.1 GCA_024232355.1 Chloroflexota bacterium
AGAACGCCGGAAGAGTTGATGCTAAAACGTTCCGAGATATGTAATGGATAATCGCTCAGCCAACTTGGCCAGGTGTGAGTGCCAGTCAAATATTGTCCATTTGCTAACACATAAACTGCATCTTGTCCGTTCCCGCTAAAAGTGTTGGCGTTGGCAAAAGCTGCGCTGAGCTTGTCTACCTTGACTCTGACCGCATAGTCAGCGTTGCTAGAGATAGTATTTCCTGATACCACCGGTAAACCGTCTACTAATTGTATACCGGATAGATCTATGCCAACTCCATTGTTATTTGCGATCGAGCAACCAGATATGATCGGTGAACTGTTCTCCCCGCTACCTGAACCACTATCAAATACATCTATGCCATTATCGCCGTTGTACGCAATCGTGCAGCCAGACACTGTGGGTGAAGCATGATCGATGTCGATTCCCAAATAATCATTGTTGGAGATTATGCAACCTGAAAGAACCGGGGAACCAACACTTACTCTGACACCACTTGAATCATTATCTGTAATGATGCTATCCGAAATCTCGGGGGAAGCATTACTGATCGAGATTCCATCATTCTTACTGTAGCGAATGGTCGAGTTGGTGATTTGCACATCACTACTTTGAACATACACGCTATTCCCGTACTCGACAATGATGTACTCCAAGTATCCTTTGCTATTGTTCTCGAACATCACGCCCCCCCAGTATTCACGCGCAGGAGCACCTTGACTTGATGTAAATAATACGGGCATTTCGGATGTGCCTACAGCATTTAGTGTACCATACACACGCAGATAATTACTTAAACCAAACTGCGCTACCACACCCGGATTCACTGTCAACGTCACGTCACTCATCACTGTAACATCACAGATAACACGGTAGAGTGTATTGGCATACCAGGTGGTGTCGGCTGTGATATTGCCGCACACATCTTCGCTTCGGCCCACAACCGTTAGGGGTTCTCCACCCACATTGTTCGTCTCCACACTCTCGGTGATGGCATCCATTGGATCTACCTGGACGTAGATCCAATGCGTGTCAGTGGCAGCGAAACTGTGGGTCAGCGTTAAATCAATCGCAGCACCAACAGCCAGACTAGGTACGTTCCAATAGCCATCACCTGTCTGCCCAGCGACCGGTGGCGAAGCCGGGTCAACGTACCAATCAGCGCGGAAGGGACCAGCGTCAGTGTCTCCCTGGTTGCGTATTGTCACTGTAGCTGTCACGGTGTCACCGGCAAATGGCGCGACGGGGTTAAGCAAAATGCGTTCGGTCACCAGGTCCGGCTGCGGGACGTAGGGGGTTACCGTCAGCGGCTCGCTCACGTTGTTGTTCTCAATGCTCTCACTGACCACGTCCAACGCATCTACCTGCGCGTAGAGCGTGTGCTGCTCGCCAGTGGTAAAAGTGTAGGGCAACTGTACCACAACCGATTGGCCGGGGTCGAGGGAGGCGATGGTTGTAAAGACATCGCCAGTCTCACCTGCTCCGGGCACCGCCACCGGGTCCACGTAGCCATCCACGCGCACGTCGGCGGTGGTACTCAGCGTGCCCCGGTTCTTGATCTGCACAGTCAATGTGACAGGCTGGCCCAACGTCGGTATCGTCGGCGCGACGCTCAGGCCAATCACAACCAGATCAGGTTGGGGCATCACGGAAGCAATGAGAGTCAATGGACCGGTCAAGTTATCCATTTCGTCGCTCTCAGTGACCACGTTGGTACGGTCAATCTGGGCATAGAAGGTGTGCGTTCCAGCTGTGGTCAAGGTATAGGTTGTGGTCAGCAGAATAGTTCTTCCAGTCCCCAAGCCGGACCGGGTCCAGGTCCCGTCACCAGACGTCGTAGAGATTGGTGGTGTAGACGGGTCAGCGTACCAATCCACCAGAAAATCCCCTAGCGCGTAGGCCGTACCGGTATTAGCGATACCGACCTGTATTTCGAAGGGTTGGTTGGCAACGGGTACCTCCGGATCAGTCTCGATGGACCGAACGACCAGGTTGGGCATTGGCGGTGGGTTGACGGAAAGTTGCACGCTGTCAGTGCGGCTAATGCCACCGCCAGTTCCGGTGATGACCAGGGTGTAGTTACCTGTCGGTGTTGTGTCAGCGGTGGTGACGGTCATAACCGTGCTGGCGCTGGGCGTGAGAGGGTTCTCGTCCCAGGCAGGTGTGGCACCGGCAGGCAATCCACCTACCTCTAGCGAGACCGTGTTGGTAAAGCCATAGATGGCGGTCAGAGCAACATCATAGCTCGTCGTCTGCCCCTGCACAATTGAGCGGGATCTGGGCGTAACGTTCAGGAAGAAATCAGGCACGGGCGGGATGCTTTTCTCCACGACGACCAGTTCGACCTGGGTGGTGTGGACGGGATTGGATGTGCCGGTGATGACCAGCGTAAACGTGCCGGTGGGACCGGAAGCAGAGGGAGTGATGGTGAGGGTAGTGTCGGCGGTGGGCGTGAGGGGATTGGTGGTCCAAGCAATGGCGGTACCCGTCGTATAGCCGCCCGCATCCAGTGTGATGGCCTGGGTAAAGCCGTGAACTGCCGTTACTGCGACCGTATAGTTGATGCTGTGCCCACGGGTAATGGTCTGAGTGGCAGGCCAGGCGCCTAACTCGAAATCGGGTGTTTGTGGTGCAGCTTTGACAGTCAAGGTAGCCTGGGCGTTGTGGTTCTGTCCGCCACCCATGCCTGTGACGGTAAAGAGGTGGTCGCTGATGGACGTACTAGGAGCAGTGGTAACAGTCAACACCACAGTGGCGTCTGGTGTAGCCGGATTTTGGCTCCAATCGGCGGTAGCGCCTACGGGCAGGCCAGTCGCGGAGAGCGTCACCGGGGAAGCAAAACCACCCACGGCGGTCAGGGTCACAGTGTAGGTGGTTGTCTCGCCCTGCGTCACCGTTTGTACTGCAGGGGTGATGCTTATATCAAAGTCGGGCGGCGCTTCTTCCTGGACGATCACTACTCCGGTCAGATCAGGATAGGCGGATAGAAAGTAGGAAAAGTCGCCAGTGGTGATAAAAGTGTAAGTGTACGATTCCCCTGGTGCCAAGGGGCCACTGCTCCAGTCGAATCCACCAGCCGAGAATGACAGGGGGACAGCATTCAAAGTGAGAGAGGGAGCATCCACGCTTGCCAGTGTGCTACTCGCATTGCGCAATACCAGAGGTAAAAATATCTCGTACCCTCCCACGTTTGCGACAATCTGTTGAGTTTCACCGGTGCGGTTGGTCCACTCTACCGTCGTGCCAACGGTTACGATCACAGTTGCAGGGTCAAAGCCAGACTCGGTGATGGACACGGGAACCGTAGAGGCACCGATGCTGGTTTCAGTCCAAGAGGTAGAAGGAAGATAAATTGGCAAGGATACAGCAAAAACAGAATCTCCGTCGGCATTTGCAGTTGTACTCCTGGAAGAACGTACAACTTGGGACAGATGATTCTTTGTATCTTGTACCACGTGTGATGGTAAAATAACGGATTCGGCCCGAGTCGCCACCGGGCGTACCACAGGTATCAAAATATTCAACACCATTGCCAACAACATTGCAACGACGAACGACTTGCGCATTCTAGACCTCCTGGGTGGTTCAACTGAGAATAGATAGGCATCTGTAGTAAATTCAGGCCAAATTATAGCCCAACGACAGTACTTGCACAAATACACAATGCCCACACTCGACTCTCTTGGCTCTGAATAACGCCGACAGACGAAAGGAATTCTCATCACTCACCAGTGCTTCTTGGGAAGCATCCCAATTATTAGATTCTCACCAAATGTCCTTATTGTAATCACCGCCTTGTCCTTATCAACAAGGCGTGATTTTTGCGTTGGTCAGACCGATTTTCGTCGACAGTTTCTACTCGATAATTGGGGAACCAACCAGTTCCCCGTGAACACAAAAAAGGAGGTGCAAATGCAACATGAGATCACTATCAACGACATTGGTCGTGGAATCACCTTTGTCAGAACCGCAGACTGGATCTGGCACGCGCAGCCGGACGGGACCGTCGTTCTCGACGTACAAACCGTGTATCCTAGTCCCGGCGTGTGTGTCAAAATCGGACATAGCAATAGAAAAGGGTATTGGTACAGTGTAGCCGACATCCGGCTCGCACAAGCATAACAAAAGGAGGCTATCAAAATGAAAATCACGTGTTTACGAGAAACTTTGAACAAGGGCTTGGCAGCCGTCGGGCGAGCGGTGGCGTCACAGTCGAGTTTACCGGCGCTTACCCACGTGCTGCTGTCCACAGACGGTGGGCGTCTCCAACTCTCCGCTACCAACCTGCAAATCGGCATCACCTGCTGGCTTGGGGCAAAGGTGGACGAGGAT
>JAAEPW010001238.1 GCA_024232355.1 Chloroflexota bacterium
GCATCTCCTCTGTTTCGGAACTGCGCCGGTCTTCCCTGCCGAATTTTTCAGATACGCGTTGCAAAACCTTACCCAGCGAGACTGTGCCGTCTCTTTAGAATGTGTCGAAAGATTGGGTGACTTTAAGGGCATGAGCGGGAAGCGCAAAGGCTTTGATGCCGCGCATCGGCGGCACTCTTGCTTGCAAGGTTAAGCCGACGCCATGGCCATTGTCACGGCAACTGAGTGACTTCGTCTGATCTGGTGTAGTAGCTTCTGCAGATGAAACAGATCTCTTATTCCCGCCACCGTTTTCCAGGTTCAATCATCCAGCACGCCGTCTGGCTGTATTTCCGGTTTCCCCTCAGCTATCGCGATGTTGAAGATATGCTCGCCGAGCGCGGCATAGACGTTTCCTATGAGAGCGTCCGCCGCTGGTCGCTGAAGTTCGGGTTGGGCTATGCTCGCACGCTCAGGCGATTGCGCCCTCGACCAGATTGTCGCTGGCACCTGGACGAGGTGTTTGTCTTGATCAATGGCAAGCGCATGTACCTCTGGCGTGCAGTAGATAGTGAAGGCGAGGTCCTGGATATCCTGGTTCAAGGCCGGCGAGACAAAAGAGCCGCACTGAAACTGATGAGAAAGCTGCTCAAAAACCAGGGCTTCGTCCCTGATGCCTTCGTCACCGACAAATTGCCATCTTACGGCGCTGCGTTGAGTGATCTCGGCTTGTCGAGGCGGCATGATTACGGTGGCAGGAAAAACAATCGCGCCGAGAATGCCCATCTGCCAATTCGA
This sequence comes from Chloroflexota bacterium, assembly GCA_024232355.1. The sequence goes on from JAAEPW010001238.1 coordinate 778, forward strand.
CAACGAGAGAGAAGGATGCAGCGCTTCAAGTCGCCCGGATCAGCACAACGTTTTCTCTCCACCCATGCCGCCATCTACAACACCTTCAACGTCCAACGTCATCTGATCTCCCGGAAGACACTCCGCCAATTCCGCGCCGAGGCGATGGAGCAATGGCGGCAAGCGGCAGCGGCCGCATGAAAGGCGGCATCCGACGTCTAAAAGCTCGCGTGTTGACGGTTAATTGCACAATGCCTTCCAGAGTTTGCGATGCTCGGCGTCTGTGAAATATGGACGAGGGTTGTCCCTGCGTTTGA
>JAAEPW010001239.1 GCA_024232355.1 Chloroflexota bacterium
AAGGTTACGGAGTTTGAATATGAGCGATCGACACAGCCGTTTCCAAAACTCGGGCCCTTCACGGAACGACTTGATGAGATGTTGGCGGCCAACGAAAAGGTATCGCGCAAGGAACGGCTTTGGTTGACGCGCATTCACGATTGAACCGCCCCGGGTTTACCGGAGGGTAAAACTCTCAAAGGATGATCCTTATGAAAAAGATATCTACCCCGACTTATACCATCGGGTGATGAGCCAGACTCATTTTACTGATACCCAAGGCGGCAAAACTCTGAATCAATGAGACAACCAGATTCGGAGTATTTTTTATGAGTAAAGCTATAGCGTTACGTGGTGATTTTGATGGGCCTTTTTTGCGACGTTTGGCGAAGGCCTCGAAAGATACGGGGCAGGTCCGTCGGCTTCTTTCTCTGGCCGAAATTTATGACGGTAGCAATCGCACGAAAGCTGCCCGGATCGGGGATGTCGGTCTTCAGATTGTTCGCGACTGGGTGCTACGGTTCAACGCTAAAGGACCAGAGGGCCTGATTGACGGCAAGGCTCCCGGCAAGCGCTCTAAGCTCAATGACAAACAACGTCAAGCGCTTGCCCGGATCGTTGAGGATGGCCCGATCCCGGCGGTTCATGGAGTGGTGCGCTGGCGTCGAAAAGACCTGGCACTTTGGATTTTTGAAGAGTTTGGTATATCGCTTGAAGAAACCACCGTGGGCCGCGAATTACGAGCGCTGGGGTTCCGTAAAATATCAGCACGCCCCCGGCACAAGGGGCAAAATGAATTTGCTGTGGAAGGTTTTAAAAAAACTTCCCAGCCGAATTGGAGATTATCCGCCGTAAACTTCCCGCCAATATCGAGTTAGAAATATGGTGGCAAGACGAAGCCCGGGTAGGCCAGAAGACTAAACTCACGCGGCGTTGGGCTCCCCGGGGAAGCCGTCCCACGGCACCCAAAGATCAACGGACGCAGTCGGCCTGGATATTCGGTGCCATCTGCCCCAAGCGTGGCGTTGGTGCGGGGCTTGTTCTGCCCCGTTGCAACACCGAGGCCATGCAATGGCATCTGGATGAAATCTCGTCGCAAGTGGCGCCGGGAGCGCACGCCGTTCTCATCGTCGATCGCGCTGGATGGCATACCACAAACAAGCTCACCATCCCGTACAACATCACGATTATGCCGTTGCCGCCGAGGGCACCAGAGCTCAACCCCGTAGAAAACATATGGCAGTTCATGCGAGACAATTGGTTGTCCAACCGCATCTTCAGTTCGTACGATGAAATCGTTGCCATTTGCTGTGAAGCATGGAATATGCTCATCGATCAGCCTTGGAGAATTATGTCCATCGGAATGCGGGACTGGGCTTATGAGTTCTGATCAATGCCCGCTGGTATTATACAGCTGAATTCCGCACGCGCGGTGTTCGGCTTTTTAAAGATCACCGTGCTGACTATGCAAGTGACAACGCAGCCTATAAGGCAATTGCGCCAAAGCTGGGATGTTCCCCGGACACGTTGCGCGCCTGGTGCATTCA
>JAAEPW010001240.1 GCA_024232355.1 Chloroflexota bacterium
CACCACTGCTGGTTCGCATGCTCATGCCGGCATTTTGGTTGACGTAGGGGCAATCTTGTCGCTTAGCGAATTCAATGAAGCTTTCGGTTAGTACGGGCATCTTGTTTCTCCTTGGTTGGTTTTAGTCAGTTATCCAGTTACCCCAATCGGGGCTACGTCTCATCTCACCTAGAGCATCGAGAAAGCCGATGCAGTTCTCCAGGTATGGGTTCTGTTGTGACTTGTCTTCCTGGTGTATGTAGCGGCTGATTTGTGCATGAACCGAGTCATCCCCCTCATCCATGTCGATGGCACCTACCTTGATTCGCTTTTGAGTACTTTCTTCATGGGCAACGAGCAAGGCAAGTGCAAAGGCACTAAATGTGTCGCCATGGCCATCGTTGTCCCTGGGGGAAGAGAGTCTTAGGCCATATGACTTCTCTTCCACTCTCAGTTTGAGTAGGTCGTTCTTTAGGGGTGAATAGTCGTAGCACTTAATGCGACCATCCTGAAAGGTCTCGATGGTAGTGCTGGCTTGCTCACGTAGGTTGGTGCTTGAGGGTGGAATCATGCGGACCCAAGACTTGGCGCCCATGTGTTTTTTCTGGGAGCGAGTACGATGGCGGGTGATAGTCTCTAGTCGTTGGCCTAGATGTTCAGCTTGCCAAGGATCAATCGCGATGGTTTCGAGGTTGAACTGTCTGTCCAATTCTATGATGGCTTTCTCGACTTGTTCGATTTGTACTTTGCCTCCAGATTGTTTTGGGGTCCATAGCATTGCCTTTGCAAGTCTGAGACTGCCTGTCACTTCGTTTACTGCCAGAACAACTACGGCACTGTTGTCTCGTGTTAACCCCAGGTCCACTCCTGCTACGAATCGCCAGCCCTTCTCGTCACCAAACATGGGTTGATGGCTGCCGTTGAAGGCTCGTTCAATGTCGGCTGGGCTTAGAGCATCTCCACCACTTGCTGACCACTGGTTGAGCCACAGACGGGCGTAGGCGATGCCGGGCAACATCCTGCGTTGCTCATCCAATCGTTCTTCATCGAGCCACGAGGCCACTGGGCCATCGAGACGAGAGAAGTACCAACCTTCGCTCTCGCGTGCAGCCTCCCTG
>JAAEPW010001241.1 GCA_024232355.1 Chloroflexota bacterium
AGAGGCAGCGGGGCAGCTGGTTCGTGATCGGGCGCGACTCTCTACAGTAGTCGATGACCTGAAAAGGGAGATGGTATTGCTGCCACCCGACTATCTGCGCGGGGCCAACGGAAGTGATTGGAAACCGGCACTCTACCTGACGGTGAGAGTTGTCAAGTTTTTGCTGGACAGACAGAAGTTGTTTGTCGACCAGTCAAAGGCGCCTGCCTACCGACCGCTCCCGCCCTACCACCCGAACGCCCAGGCGCTCAACCAGGACCTGGGTGGATCCCCTCTGCCGATTGGGGATGGGGCCTACTGTCACTACCCAACCAATGCAGCAAAACTCAGCAGGAGCTTGGATTGTATCCGTGGGCCGATCACACGAATGGTCCATGGGTGGTGGTGATTGGCGTGGGCACTATGACCCATTACACAGGAGCGTTCTGTATGCGGAGTTTGAATCCGACCATACAGAACTGGGAAGACTATGCGAGGCGAAAGATGGAGGGACACCCATACATGGAGATCCCAAAGAGTTGGCTGAGTTGCTGACAGGCGAGCACACGATGGTGGTGATGGAGAGCAGCAAAACGATGATTGCTCTCTATCGGATGTTCGGGTTGTAGTTTCTCAATGCCGAGCACATTCATGGCAACTACGGGCACGAGCCGGGCTACATCTGCAAGAGCTGGGTCACGCTCGATGAGCATGGCCTGGCCACCTTCATGGATCAGGCGATGATGCTGGCGGAGCTGATCACATTGGAGCAGTTGCAGTTTGCGCACTTCCCAAAGTCTTCTGTGACTGCTTGGGGCTTTGATGGACAGACGCATGACCAAAGAATGCAGAGCGTTTTCTGGCAGAAGAAAGCCAACGCCGTGGCAAGGCATGACAAGCCTAACCGCTTTTCGACATGGTTCAATCCGCAT
>JAAEPW010001242.1 GCA_024232355.1 Chloroflexota bacterium
ATGACGACATCCTGAGCCTAGCCGTGAACGCCATCGGTTCGAGCGTGAATTACTACTATGAGGATTTCATCGAGGTCATCCGGGGTAGGTTGTGGAATGAACCCACGGATATGTTCAGCACGGGTTAACGGTCTACACTGACGGGGTTGTACCTGCGTGGGCAATCTGATTTTTCCTTCCCTTGAGCATGGCGATAGAACCAGGAATAGTCACCGTCCATCCGGCGGCGTTTGCGTCTGACTACGGCACCACCACAGGTGGGACATTGGGCTTGCTCTGGGGAATCGGGACCGGCTTGGATGAGTTGGTTGTTTACCTTTGCGTCTTGCATAACCTACTCCCTGATTTTACTTGCGCCTTTTGCGTTTTCTCCACTTTTTCCGTTTCTCCCTCTGTAATGCAACATGTGCGCTCTTTGTGATTTTAGGCGTTTTCTTGGGTTGGTTGCGCTCGTATTGTTCCACCAAAGAGATCGGTTCCTTGCGATAACTCGCAGGTGGATCACTTTGGTACATCTTCTGATAGGTCCCCTGATCAACAGCCATTTCGTCGATCAACCCAGCTTGAAACAGTTGACCGATCAAATCGTAGGCTTTGGGGTCACGCAGGTTACACAACCGTGCAACTGCCGTCGTCCAAATCTGGGGATCATCCACAGCCTCTTTGATTGCCTCGTAGCCCTCATAGGACTGCCAATCCAAGTCGGGTGCGGGGAGCAGGCTTCGCAAAAAGGCCGTGACGCGATCGTAGGTTTCGGGATGACAAAGGACAATGGTCATCATCACCCGACAAGCCATAGCGCGTGGGTGCCACTCCACTGCCTTATCAGAAGCAATGGCTTCCAACATATCCAGTGCGACAGGACCAAACTTTTCCAGGGCATCATCGGTCAGCCAATCGGCCATACCGTGGCGCTTGGGTGCACTCATAGCCCGCCGCAGGGCTGGCAACGCTGCCTCGGCTTGTAGTTCGCACAGCAACAGCGCGGCGTGAATCTGTGGCCAATCCGCATTGTTCTCGACAACCTCGATGAGATCGGGCACAACCTCATCCCCTCGTCCCAACAATGCCTGGACCAGTTCCAGATCAGGGTGACGCTCCTGTTTGTACAGCGCGTCGATTAGTTCTATCGCAGAGGCTCCCTCGCATTCCATACTCATCCACCTCACCGATCAGACAAAATCAGCCATAGGTCCCTTGGCACCACAGTGTTCGCACGGAAGTGAGACCCCATACGTACACTTGTCGCAGCGCTCGCAGTGCCACTCTCGCCAATCCCGGCACGTGCCACATACCTCACAATGCCACGTGCAACTATCCTGCGCAACATCTTTCCAGCAGAAAGAGTACCAGTATATCTCGCCACACTCCTGACACTCGTAATCACCGATGAGCTGCCCAAGTGGAACTGATTCACACCCGCAGGGCAATTCGTACTCTTCCGCCAACTTTTTTTCTGAAAGCGCCTTATACTCGTTGATGTGCTGGATAGCACAAGCAGACAATGCGTCTACATCCACACCGTTCAGCGGATTGTGACAATCGGTGCATGTACAGTTCTTGTCGCACGGCTCATTATTCTTGAGACAGGCACATCGCTTGCTTCGACAACCAGACTTGCACTGGCAATTCACTGTTTTCTCCATCGTTTTCTCCTTCACAGATCAGTTTTCATCATAGCTTGGATTCTTCTGCGATATGTCCATGCCAGTCGCCGGTGTCACCGTCGAGATCAAGATCCATACCCTCTGGCTTGGCAATCACGGAATCATCTATTCAGTTCAATGTACCACATCATTGGGTTGACTTCCCCATATCCGCGCCAGCCGGAACGCCTCCGCATGTTCCTTTTGCCATGCATCTTCCTTTGCCATGCTCTCGTCCCAACTCAGTCCCTCGTCGATATCGTGCAACAGAAAGCGAGCACCCTGGTTGTCATTCGGGTTCAGTTCCAGCATCCAGACAAAAACCTGGCGAGCCTCGTCTGTACGTCTCAACCGCCATAGACAAAGCCCGCGCCCGTGCAGCGCTCTCATAAAGGGCCGTGAGTTCAGGTCAAGCCAAAAGGGGTGAGGATAGCAAGTTGGGTCACCGATGACCCGCACCTCTGCTGCCGCTTGCCCTCGCTTGTAATGAGTCAGGGCCTCATCCAACTCTTCTTCGTCAAAACGCACGTTGCCCAGGTGTACCCAGGCGTCGGCATGACTGGGATCCACCCGCAACGCCTCCCGGTAGTATGCTTCAGCTGCCCATGGCCAATCAACCCACCGGTGATCCATCCCTCGGTCGAACAGATATTGTCCCCACGCCTGCCGGGCCTCGTCTGAGCGTGCCTTGTGGCGATTTCCTCGCGGGCGAGGTAGGGAATCCATATCGGGCGGCACTTGCATCTCACGCTCCAGGGAATCGACTGCTTTTTCCGCCAGATCAATGCTATGTTCCCCTACGACAAAACGGAGATCGCGCCGCAACACCTTTTCCCAGGGATCAGGGGGTAATGGGTCGTGATAAGCCCCATGAGCAATGAGGCGGGGGATTAGATAAGACCCCGGCATATCCATTCGTCCTGTTCGCAGCACCTTCTCCGCGATGTCTGCCAGAGATTGATTGCGGGCCGCAACCGCTTCCTCGTCTCGCTCGGCGCGACGGGCCACAGACAATGCATACCGGTGTGCTTCCACGTCCAGCACATGCACGATCACGTCGTCTTCTGGCGCTGCTCCCTGCTGGCGATACCAATTAGCCAACGCTGGTGTAGCAGGTAGCCCCCAGACAGGTTCCATATGGACCAGATGTTGAACGCGCGTCTGTAGCACAGGGCCACCGTCCAGGGCCAACGATACCTTCCCCCGACTGCGCGACGAGTTGTCATAAAAACCAGTCCAAAAAGCCCGCCAAACCTCTCTACCCAAAACTAGGGTGCCTTTCTCCAGATCCGAGTCGGCCAATGACTGACGAAAAGCGTTGTTTGCCAGGTGACGAGGCCACCATGTATAGCGGGCCGGGCGTCCGCCAAGAGTGGTCGCTTGCCGGACGCTGCTGATGGCGCCACGAATGGTCGTCCGGGGATTGCGGGTATCCACCGGGCGGATCATCTCTACCCGTGCGATGATCTCGACCAGGGTAAGGGGATGGTTGGCCATCATCAGTACTTGGGTGACCAGTTGCGTGAAAGATAGCTTGTCTGTCATAAATTCTCCTCCTACTGCCACACGCCCTGCGTCTGCGCCACAAGTGTGGTAATTTCTCTTTCAACGTATTCACGAGTTTTCTCGATAACCCATTTCTCTGAAAAACTGGTACCGGGATAGAATAAGATACCTGCCTGGTGCAGCA
>JAAEPW010001243.1 GCA_024232355.1 Chloroflexota bacterium
ACCTCCTGCTGTGCCCGAGCCATCGCCTCCTGGGGTGTGGCACGTCCACTGACGATGTCGTCAATCGCTCTGAAATAAGCGTCAAAGGGCATAAATTCGACTAGTGCGGGAGAAAGCAACACTGTACCTTCCATAGATTGCCACAGAACCATCAACCTGACCTAGCCCATTACCGCCGCCGCCGCAGCCGCAGCCCGCTCCCTCGCCGTCTTCCCCCTGGTTTGTCCAGGTAGTGCATTGGCTTGTTTCCTTGGGCCAGGGGCGGTGGGGTGCGGGGTGGGGGAGTTGGTGGTGAGTGTTGTGGGATGAGGTTGCTGTGCCTTTCGGGGGGATGTGCCTGGATGAGGCTTTGGTTTGCTGTGGTGGGTGGGGGGGAGTTGCGATGGAGAATTTCCACGAGTCTACTTCAACGCAATGTAAATTCCCACGCGCACCAATAGTCATCTGGATGATCGTCGGGCGGGCAGGCGATGCAGCGTGTTTGGATGCGAGGATCAATTGTTTGAGCAAAGCCTGCGTATTCTACTAGTCCCACCGGTTTGCAAGGAAAGTCTGGCAACCCCTTGCGTTTCCGTGCTGCCTGAACGCGGCAGTCGTTCATCCGAAAGATCAGTGTTTGTTCGTTCATACGGATTGTTTCCTGAACATTGATGTGGGCATAGAGTCGATATTCTAGGGCTTTTTCCAACGCCTCCAGACCCCCGCTCGGCTCGATTTCCAGGTGGCGCATAATACGCTTGGCCTCAATGACGGTGAACTTTTCCCA
>JAAEPW010001244.1 GCA_024232355.1 Chloroflexota bacterium
TACTCACCGCCAGTGGAGACACTACCGCGAGGGTGTGGGACGCGGTCACAGGCGACCTATCGTTTATCCTCTCCGGCCATACAGGTACCGTGAATGCCGGAATGTGGTCGCCGGATGGCTCACGCATCGTTACAGCCAGTTGGGATGGCACGGCCAAGGTGTGGGACGCGACCACGGGGACAGAGATTTTCACCTTCTCTGAGCATACAGCGGACGTAGAAGCAGTAGCCTGGTCGCCGGATGGCTCGCGCATCGTGACCGCTAGTTCGGATGGTACGGCCAAGGTGTGGGATGCGACCACGGGCGAAGAGATCATCACCCTCCTTGGCCATACGGCGGCCGTCTATAGGGTAGACTGGTCGCCATCGGGCGATCGCATCGTCACGATCAGTGCGGACGGCACGGCCAAGGTGTGGGAACTGGATCCATCCTACCTGACGATTACCGGCGGTCCAGGAGGTGGGTTGGCTGAGATAGTGGACGGGTTCGCCCAGGGTGACCTGCTCAACTGGGGGCAGCCTGAGGTGGCCTGGTCGCCCCAGGGTGACCAGGTCGCCCGCGGCTTTCTGGATGGCACGACGAGAGTGTGGGATGTGGCCACAGGTGAGGAGCTTTTCGTCCTATCGTATCCTGAAGCACCATCCATCGACGTTGCCTGGTCTCCATCTGGTGACCGCATCCTGACGACGTACGGGGATGCCGGCATCAAGATGTGGGATGCAGCCTCAGGTGAGCCACTGTCCTCCTATTCGCAAGTGAGTGCGCGTCGCGCAGAATGGTCACCTGACGGTACGCGCATTGCCGCTATCCCTTTCTTCGATAAATACGTCACGATACTGGACGCGGATACAGGTGAAACTCTACGGCTAATCACCTGCGACAAGGAGTGGGCATGGGCCGTAGCGTGGTCGCCCGACGGAACAAAGATCGTGACCTCCGGCTCCTCCGGCAGCGCCAGGATATGGGATGCGGACACCGGTAAACTCATCTGGGACCTTTACCCTGAGGTCCTGGGGATCATTGTGTCTGGTGTGGCATGGTCACCGGATGGCAAGTTCATCGCCACTTGTACTGGCTATGGCAGCGGGAGCGTGTGGGATGCATCCGCGTCGTCACCGACGTACGGCGAGGAACTCGTGACCTTCTCTGGGCATACAGGTACAGCGTTCGTCTATTGGTCGCGTACAGGCGAGCGCATCCTCACAGCCAGTTGGGATGGCACGGTCAGGGTGTGGGATATTTCGACGGCGCTCGAGACAGGGGCAAAGACGGGCGCGGAGCTGCTCCGCTACCCTGGAAGCGGAGCAGCCTGGTCACCTGACGAGACGCGCATCGCCATCGCCAGCATGGACGGCTCGCTCAAAGTGTTGCCCACCTGGCAGACGACACAGGAGTTGATCGAGCGTGCCAAAGAGTGCTGCGTCGTCCGTGAGCTGACGACTGAGGAGCGCGAGCAGTTCGGGCTGCCGTCGCGGTAGAGAACCACGGATAGTGGAAATACCCGATGGTGGGTGCTGGTTGAGGTGGCGAATTGTGCTATACTGGCAGAAATCGCAAGAGGAGATATTGGATGAGCGCCGATACCATCACGGACAAAGACCGCGAGTTGGCTCAAAAGTGCATCGAGTGTGGCTTGTGCAAGCGAGCGAGGGTGAAACAAAAAGGGTTGGCCTACTGGGTTGTCAAAAACATTGAGGACGCCATTTGCCCGGCCTGCCAGGCGTATGCCAAGGTGTATGGGCGCAAAGCCCACGAACCGGTGCCGTAACAGATTGTTCTCCAGAGGAGTGGAGCACTCCCAGTGCGGAACGGGTGTGCAAAGCTGTTCGCACAGGGGTGTGCTCATTCCTCTGGAGAACGTTGTTAAATCATTCGTATGCCAACGATTCGCGCACGCTGATCTTTGTCGCGCGCAGCGCTGGCAATAGGCTTGCCAGTGTCGAGAGTACGACGACGATGACCAGCCAGAGCCCCATCCCATTTATCGAGTAGACGAATTCGAATGGCAGATCGAACAGCGTTTGCCCGATCATGTTGCTAAAGGCGTAGGCCCCTGGGTAGCTCAATGGCACGACGAGCAGCCAACTCAAAAGGCCCAGCAACACTCCCTCGACTACAAAGATCGTTGCCACCGTAGGCGACGTCGCGCCGGTGGCCCGCATCACGCCGATCTCTCGCCGCCGTTCGATCACATTGATCGACATGGTGCCCATCAATCCAAAACCGCCCACCAGGGCCGCCAGGCCCGCCATAGAGAGCAGCAGATACAACAGGATGTCAAATCCGCCCCGGTAATTTGCTCTCAAGTCGTTGGCGCTCATGCTATAGTCGACTTCTAGGTTGTTCGCCTTGTAGACGTTGTTCATCTCTTGTGCCAACTGCTCCTGCGACTCGGTGTCATGCTGGGTGGATATGATCCGTATGTTGTTCCCGTAATTGGCCCGACCGGCGCTTTGGGTCAGCGTGGCAAAAGGGACGAGGCTCTGAGAATCGTCGCCCACGTTGTGCACCAGGCCCACCACTTTCCAGACGGTCTCTCTGTCCTGAATGTCGCACCGAATCTCGTCGCTGATCTGGATACCCTCCTCCACGGCGATCTTGTGACTGAGCACGATGGCGTACGTATCGCCGGGAAGCAGCATCCGGCCACTGACGATGCGCGGGTGCATGATCTCTGTTTCCGGGGGAACCCCGCGCAGGCCGATCTGTCGCTCCCCGCCGCCTTCCAATTTTATCATTGTGCCATAATAGCGCCACACTTCGGCCTTGACCACGCTGGGCACACTCTCGGATACCTCGATCAGACGCTGCGCGCGATACGAGCGGTCGAGCCAGGTCGACACGTCATAGCCGTACTGGTGGAGCAGGGAGTCGAGGGTGTTGTTCAGAGACGCCTCGGCGCTGACTACCATCATGAACGTCGTGCCGCCCAGTACCAACGTCAACATTGTCAAAACGACCCGCGCCTTGCGCCGAAACGTGTTGCGCAGGCTGAGCGCCATAGGTCTCGGCAAGCGGCGTATCTTTCCCATAATGCGGTCGAGCCAGCCGCGACCAAACCCGCCGCCCAAGCCGTAGGTACTGATCGCCCGGTGTGCCGTGATACGCGCCCCACCGAGCACGGGCACCAACGATGCCAACAGAGGCACCACCAGCGCGATTACAACCTGCATTCCCATCACCCATCCTATCACTCGCAAAGGCCCTATGTCGATGTTGACGATTTCGAGCACCCAGCGGGCCAGCCAATGTGCGCCGAGCGCCCCCGCCGGAATCGCTATCAGTAGAGCCAGCCCGCCATAGATCAACGCCGTCGTCAGGTAGACGCGCACCACGCGGCTCACCGTCGCGCCGACGACTTTCATCACGCCGATCTGCCACATTTGCTGCGAGACGATGGCGTTCATCGTGTTGACGATCAGAAAACCGCTCAGCCCCACCGCCAGTACCCCCAACACAAGCAAGATCATGATCGCGGTATCCATATCATCCTGGAACCAGTGCTCGTTGGGGTCTCTGAGCCAGCTTCCATAAACGTTGACGGACATTCCCACCCGTTCGATCCGCTCTGCAAGCCGATCGATGACCTTTTGGGCGTCCTCCTTGCCGCTGTACGAAGCCAGGCGGACGTCAATCCGGTTAAAGTCGTCATCCGTCAACCACGTGGCGGTTTCGGGCGTGGAAAAAAAGACCAGATCGTCACCAAACTGAGGCGGAGCGGAAAAGGAATCGCGGATGATGCCTACGATCTTTAAACGTTGTTCACGCCGCCCAAACTGAACGACGACGGTCGAGCCGACGGAAATGTTCAAGTGTCGTGCGGTCTGGCGTTCCACAACGAGCGTACGATCTGTGGGCCACTGGCCTTCCCACAAGTCGACCCGGCCCATGCGCTGCGCGTCATAGTCGGCGCGGGCGTACAGCCTGGCGTTTCGCCATTCGGCCGAGTTCGCGTTATCGTCTTCCAATTTCCAACGAATATAAGTGTCTACCTGACGTTCCACTTGAGCGATTTCAGGTTCGCGTAAGACGATGTCTTCTACGGCCTGGTCGAACGGCCATCCCCAAAACGTCATGTGGATAGGGATCCAAGCTTGGTTGTTCTCTTGTAAATAGTCGTTCATCATGCCGTACGCGCCAAAGATGGCGCCCATCGCAAAGACGCCTACGGCGATAGAAAGCACGACCAAAAGGGTGCGCGCTTTGTTGTGCGCCATATCGCGCCAGATTTTATACCATATTACTCGCATAATTCACAGCCTTATTCATACTCTCTGTTTGGGAGTGCTGTACGGGTATTACATACCATGATACTTGGTACAGACTCCACCGGTTCACTAAAGCGTTCTTCATCTAATGGATGTGTGAGAACCACTTGCACTATTTTGACCTTGATCCACGCCATTTGTTTCACTCGTACGCCAGCGCCTCCCGTATGCTCACTCGCGTGGCTCGGAGCGCGGGCCACAGGCTCGCCAGCGTCGAGAGCACGGCCACGATGCCCAACCACAAGAACACGCCGTCGGTCGAATAGCTGAATTCGAGCGGTACCAGCAGCAGCGTGTCACCGACGGCGTTGGCAAAGGCCATTGCGCTGGGATAACTGAGGGGCACTGCCAGGAGCCAGCTCAACAGTCCCACCAAAACCCCCTCGCCCACAAAGATACCAGAGATGGTGGGCGACGTCGCGCCGGTGGCCCGCATCACGCCGATCTCCCGCGCTCGCTCGATCACGTTGATCGACATAGTGCTGGCCAACCCGATGCTGCCCACGACGGCTGCCAGACCGGCCATCGCCAACATCAAATTGATCGCGACCTGAAATTGCGACAGGTTTCTGTCGATGACCTCCTCGGCTCCCTCGACCGTGACATCTTTGATTCGATTGGCAGTGTACGCATCGTTTAGATCATTGCCTACTCGCTGCTGAGTTTCGAAATCGTGTGCTTTCGTCGTTACGATCACGACGTTGCTCTTACCGACGGTGCCGGCCTCCCGCGCCAATGCGTCAAAGGGCACAAAGTTTTGCCGTTGCCCGTTGTTAATGTTGAGTACCACCCCGACTACCGTCCAGTTCGATTCTCGCCCGCCAATGGCCAGTTCGACCTCGTCGCCGACCTGGATGTCCTCCTCGTCGGCGATCTTGCTGTTGAGCAGAATCGCGTGCCCGTCTCCGGGCAATAGCTCTCGTCCCTTGATAATGCGCGGGCTGAACATCTCCGAGTCTGACGGTACGCCCCACAGATACGCCTCCCGCACCGCGTCATCCGGCAGCGACAACGACGCCCACTGGCCGCTCCACGCCTCAGCGCGTTCCACGCCATCCACCTCTTGGGCGATCTCGATCAGCCGCCCGGCCCGGTACGGGCGATAAAAGGTCGACATCACGTCGTGGCCGAAATCCTCCATCACACTCCGGAGGGTGTGCGTCATCGAACCGGCCACGCTCACCACTACGATGAACATGGCACCGCCGAGCACTAGTGTGACCAGCGTCAGAGCAATGCGCGCCTTGCGCCGGAAGGTATTGCGCAAGCTGAGGGTGAACGGTCGCGGCAGGCGGCGGATGCGGCCGATCAAGCCATCGAGCCAACCTTGGCCGAATTTCCCGCCCATACCGCGCGTGTCCATAGCCTGGCGTACCGTCGCTCGCGCGCCGCCGATCACCGGTATCAGCGCGGCCACCAGTGGCACGGCTAACCCCACGATGATCTGCATCACCAGTGCTGCTGGAACGATACGGAAGCCATTAAGAGGTGCGTTAAAGAGATCGAGCATCCACTCTGCCAGCATGTAGGCGGCCGCCAATCCCGACGGCACGCCCAGCAGCAGGGCCAGCGTGCCGTAGACCAACGCCGTCATCAGGTAGATGCGGGCCACGCGCCAGAACGTCGCACCGAAAACCTTCATCACGCCCACCTGCCACACCTGCTGCACGATGATGGCGTTCATTGTGTTGACGATCAAGAATCCGCTCAGCGTCAGCGACACCACGCCGCTCACCCCCATGATGAACATTGTCGTGTCGATCTGCTCCTGCGCCCAATGTACCTCTGGGTCGGTGATGTAATAGCCCTCGTCTGTCCTCACCAACCCCATCCGGTCCAGCCGCCGCCCGATTCTCTGCGCGATGTCCCGGATCTTTTCCAGATCGAACGATTCCAGCCGGATGGACAGCTTGTTAAAATCCTCCGGCTGCCCCGTTATCCAGGCCCACGTCTCTGGCGTGACGAAAAAGGTCGCTCGGTCGCCAAACTGTGGGGGGAGGATGATCTGTCCCTGGATCACGCCTCCCACCGGGAGCGTCCGCACTCGCGCGCCGTTGTCGATCTCAATGTCCATACCGGGAGTGATGCCGTAATAGTTCCAGGACAGCCGCTCCACGGCCAGTTGGCGTTCGGCGGGCCACTCTCCCTCCAGCAGGCTGATCCGACTGATGCGGTGCGTTTCATAGTTGGCGCGGGCGACCAGATCTCCCTCGCGCCACTCGGTCTCTCCCTGAAAGCGCCAACGAAACCCGCCCTCCATAGCGCCTTCGGCATAGACAACCTCGGGGTCCCGCAGAACGGCGTCGACCACGTCTTGATCGAATGGCGTCCGCATCCAGTACCGGATGTGTGCCATCGTTGCTGCCTTGTGTGTCTCGGTCAGATGGCTTTTAGCCATATTGGACGTGCCAAACACCATCCCGATCGAGTAAACGCCCACCGCAGTGGCGAGCACTACCAGAAATGTGCGCGCTTTGTTCCGCGCCAGATCGCGCCAGATTTTACGCCAGGTTACACCCATGATACACCCTCCTATCGTGATATGTGAGACGTGATGCGTGTTGCGTGTTTTTCCTCGTCTACTTGTCTACTTGTTTCCTTGCTTCTCACTTTCATCCCAAAGAGAAAGCGCGTCACGTTGGTCAGTTTTACTACCTCGCACAGCAGGAACGTCGCCGCCGTCGCCGCAACGACGATGATCGTGAACTGGGTCAGTATGCCGATGTTCCACTGAAGCACATAAAAGCCGATGACCACGATCACTGTTTGATGGAGGATGTAGAATGGATACGCGATCTGGCTGGCGTGCTTGAGCACTCGGTTGCCAAAATTCAGATATTTGCGTCCAAAGCCCAAGATAGCGATCAACAGAGGCCACGTGACGAATCCGTCGTAGCAGGCTCCCAAAGCCATGCGCAACCAGACTGGCAGCCCTGTGCTTGAAGCCAGAATCCCCATAACGACTCCGAACAGGCCCAGCCCCAGGATCAACGCAAAGGTCTTGTACTTTTCCAACGCTTTCCCAAAACGCTCGTCGGTCATCAAAACGTAACCATAGATGAACAGGACGAGATCGTACACGATATTTTTCCCGCCAACGTCGGGGAATCCACCGGCTACGATGAGAAAAAATGCGGGCAGAATAAAAAACGCGCCGGGTCTGGTGAGCGAGTTTGCCAGCCGGGCGATCAAGCGTTGCCCTGTTTCGCGCCTCAGGTAGAGGAACAGTGGCAGAGCCATCAGAGAGATCATGAACAGGAAGAGAATGAACCACAGGTGACCGGGCGTAAACCCGCCCATATAGCCGGTCGGGTCACCGGTGGGGCCGATTTGGAAGAATTGAGGGTAGTATTTCAAGAATGAACCGTCAAAGAATCCGTACGTCCGTGCACCCAGGTATGCTTGGGGTGAGACGATCACCAGAACGCCAAAGATCAGAGGGATGATCAGCCGCGTGAATCGCTCTTTTACGTATTGTCCCCCGCTGCGGAAATGGAGTGCGAACCAGGTAGAGGCTCCTGCCAGGAGGAAAAAGAGCGGCATGTGCCAGGGATTGACAAAGCCGACAAAGATGTAGGTCAGGGCTGCACTTGCCTGTTGGCTCTTGGCGTAAAAGAGTTCCCAGATATCAAAGATACGGGCTGTGTGGTAGGGTATCAGCAGCAATACTGCCAGCACCCGCAACCAGTCGATGTCGTAGCGCCTTTCGGGTTTGTTTGTTTTGATTTCCATATATTTTTCTCCTTGGAGGTGACAAGAATTGGAGTAGAACGGGTTTTGTTCAGGCCACTGGCTCTTTGTGCGAGCCTTAAACACGATACCATACTCCCGATTGTGCTGCCTATCCGTTGGCTAACAGACAGCTATCAGTGGATTTGATCGCTTGACCGCAGTTGCACGGCGCTGAACCGCCGTGCTAAAAGCAGAACCCCCCTTCGGGGGCTGGTGATAGCCTCCGAAGGGGGGTTGGGCTTTGAGCCGAACGGTTTCAGCGTCTGGCGCTGAGGCTATTTTCGAAACTCTCTAGTCGCGATCCTCCAAAGTTGACTTTTGTGCAACTATCCAGAGAAAGGTAACCATCTGGTCAAACTCTGGCACAGTCTCTTCTTGGGCACTGATGATGCGCAAACCGGCTTCCTCGACCATACGCTTATTGGTCTCGCCGTCAAAGCCGCTCCAGTACATTGGCGCGCCCAAAAAGTCCTCGTCAAAATCCACTTTGGCAGAATGTGTACCCATCGCCGCTACCAGCAGCCCGCCAGGCCGCAGCCACGACGCGATGTCTTGCAAGAGCTTGAGCTGTTCCTCACGTGGTACGTGGATGATAGAGTAGAACGCCACTATGGCGTCAAAGCTGGCGGGTGCAAAGTCAAGTTGCGTGATGTCAGCTTGAATGAACTGCGCATCGGGAACGTTCTGCCGCGCCAGCTCGATCTGCCGCGCCGAGATGTCGACGCCCGTTACTTTGAAGCGTTGGGCAAGTTCGTGCGTCGTCGGTACGCCTGCGCCACAGCCGAGGTCGAGCACCTCAGCGCCGGGGGGTAACTCGTCGAGCAACACCGACGTGTATCGCTCGCGCTCCTCTGACCGGGTCGTCTGCGCCCATTTGTGGTGGCGTTCGGCGATATCGTCGTATCCTTCTTGGACGATCTGCTTGGGGTTCAGGTCTTTCCAGGCATCTTGTTGTTGATACAGCGCCTGGATCATGGGAAAGAACACAGCACGCAGACGCTCTGGGTTCGCCGGGCGTCCATCTATGGACACATCGTGCACTTGGCCAAAGGCGATGAACACATAATCGCCCAGCGCCACGTTTGTTTCCAGCCCATGTACGGGTGTTTGAGGTTTGAAATGCCCGCAGACAGCGTGAACGAGGATATTTTCATCCTCTAGACGCTCCACTTGGGCAAGCGGCAGGCGGTAGACCACTTGTGGCGGATTGGTTCCACGATCCACCACTGCGAGATCGCCAGGGTTGACGGCAATGCGATGCTCGATGAAGAGTTCAGCATAGTCTGCATTGACTTGGACGCCCGAATCTACAAACTGCACCTGGCATCCCTTTTCAGTACACGACGAAGCGATTGCCAGTTCGAGGTCCATCCCCTGGGGATTGCTAAAGACCAGGCAATAACTGTGATCGTATCCATACCCATACCGGTCCCAACCGATGACGATTTCGCCTTCGAACCACAGGACCTCTGACACTGCTTTGGCAATGTCCCACGCCAGGGTCGTTAGGCCATCCCACTGCTTGAGGTTTGCGGCCTCGATGACGACGCGCGCGCCGGGTTTCATCAAATCCCTCATCTGGGCATAGATGTTTTGAATGTCTTGCAAGTATGCGGGGTAACCGTGGTTTGGCGTGGTGTAGGCTGTCAAAGGATTATCCCGGTCACGTTTGCCCATATAGGGAGGCGAGGTTAGCGAAAAGTCAAAGGGGGGCACGTCGTAAGACAAAAGCTGGCGGGAATCCCCGTGGATCAGGTTCTCTGGATGCGCCAGTTGTGATCGCGCGTACTCGGCGCGCTGCGGGTCAAATTCGATGCCGAATGGGACCCGGCCCATTTCCTCGGCCACCCGCAGGGTTGTTCCAAAGCCCGCAAAGGGATCAAAGACGACGTTGCCTTTTTGAGTAAATTCTTCGAGCAAATACTTGACAAGGCTCTCCGAGTATCGAACGTCATCGTGTTGGAACTCGGCGGGGAGTTCCAGTTTGTGTGTGTTTTTGAACAGTGTAAATGTTTTCATAGCTCTCCTTTTTACAAGTTTGAATGGTTTGATTTTCACGATGAATTCGCGTATAGGTATTCATAAACACCTCCTTGAAAACTCTGACCCGTGAGGGAAAACAGCACAGCCACGAGGCAAACGCCGCCGTGGCTGAACGATCGATAAATCAAAACAGCCACGAGGCAAAAAGCACGCTCGTGGCTGAAACCCGATCAAAGATATACGGTTACCTGTTCATCCCCCACAGGCGTACTGGACAACTATTCACTTGCTTTAGCACAGTACACCTCCTTTCGTCCCCATCTCTACGGGACAGTACAAGATAACGAGCAACGGGGGATATTCTAGCATCAACTCAAGAGACCGTCAAGCCTACTCTCTCTTCAACCATTCGGCTACCAGCGCATCCATTGTTCCGTCCTTTTCCATATCAGCCAATGCATCGTTGATCGCCCGCAAGAGATAGCGGCTCCTCCGGTGCACGCCCACGGCATAGAGTTCCTCAACGACTGATTGCTCCACGATTGTCAGGCCACTTCCCTCCATCAGCGCCGAGACATAATCCACCAGCGCGGCATCGACATCTCTCGCCGCGACCGCCGCCAACGCTTCTGCCGCCGTCTCGTAATGCACGATGGTCAGATTGGGTAGCCTCCGCGCCCATTTGCGCGCCTCCATATCCCCCTGTGTGCCAAACTCTACTGCTAGTATGTGCTCGTCCAGATCGGCTATCTCTTTGACATCTTTGTCCCCACCTGAGGGAAGCACCAACACCTGCCCTGCGTCGAAATAATGGGCCGAGTAGCCAAAATCGCTCATCCGGTCGGG
This sequence comes from Chloroflexota bacterium, assembly GCA_024232355.1. The sequence continues at coordinate 10,830 of JAAEPW010001244.1, forward strand.
ATTGATGACCAGCGCCGAGATGACCATATCCACACGGCTTATCTCCAGCGCGTCGTACAGCCCGTCGAGGGGCAGGTTGGCGACGAACTGCACCTCAACCTCCAACCGGCGGCCCAACTCTCGCGCCAGGTCCACGTCGAACCCGGCCAGCGTACCGTCGGCGGCGACGTACTCGAAAGGCGCAAAGCTGGCGTCCATCCCCACTCGCAGCACGCCGACCTCGCGTATGCGCTCCCAAGTATCGTCGGGGCGGGCGCACGCGGCCAGGAGAACGAACAATGAACAATGGACAATGAACAATGTCAGGCGGTTTGTTTGAAAATGTGTGTGTTTGCTCAAATTTGCTTCCTCCGCCCGATTGTACACGTCATGGGCGGGAATGACAACCAGCACATTGGTACATTCTTACGGGGTGAGACACAGACTTGACAATCCACATCACTGCTGCCATACTGGTGATGTGTTCCTGGATCAGGCTCGTGCTCGGCTGTTCGAATCGCTCTGTCAACTCATTCTGGGACTGACCGTTGGTCCGCGTCCGGGAATCCTGTGCCTGGACGATCTCCACTGGGCCGACAGCGCGACTATGGACTGGTTGACTTACCTGGGACGTCGGCTCAGGGGCAGCCAACTGCTGGTCATTGGCACCTATCGCGGCGAAGAGGTCGACGCTGTGATCGGGTTGCGCCGTGGCCTGGCCCGGCAGGACGTTCTCTCTCTGAGCTAAAGCTGGCAGGGTTGAACGAGGCTGCAGTTCTTCAAATCTTGCAACACTTGGCGCGCACACTGGGAACCTCGCATACCCAGGGTGACAAAGCTCTGAGTGACGACTTCAGCAGGTCACGGACGGCAACCATTTCTTCCTCCTAGAGACGCTGCGGGTGCTCGTCGAGTCCGGCGGGCAGTTGGAGGATCGGGGCAGCCTGGAAGATATTCCCCTGCCAGACACCGTCTGGGATGCGGTAAAGGCGCGAGTAGAGCACCTCAGCTCCAAGGCTTGTCAGGTGCTGGAAGCTGGCGCTGTCTTGGGTCAGACGTTTACCTTTGACACGGTGCAGGGGCAGCGTTTAGTACCCTACATCGGGTACGTGGAACATTAACAACTCCTTCATAGACCATTTATGATCAGTCAAACCAGTGGCCATCGCTGGAGTACGCTTATCCCAAACTTTGGGTGAGCCGTCACCTCGGGTGGGGATCGGTTCAGGTAACCGGACACGCAAACTGGAGTGATAGAGTACGAAATGGTAGTAGGCTGTGGATAGATGGAGATGGTACTCTAGGTACTCGCGCTTCTTGGAGAAGTAGAGGGTCTTGCGGTGCCAGCGACTAACCAGGTGGCGTAGTGTCAGGTTAACCCGCTCGACATAGGAGGTGTTGATCTTTTGTCCAAGAGGTTCCAGGCAGGCCATAATGTCGTCCATAGACCCATAGATAACCCGAGTGGTCACTGA
>JAAEPW010001245.1 GCA_024232355.1 Chloroflexota bacterium
CCTGAATCCATGGCCTGTCGTTTAGCGGCGCCTCCAGTGGGCGGCTGGCTAGGAGACACATGGATCGGGACATCAGTCTTTGACTTAGCCCCCGGGCTACGCATCGACGTCGCCTGCTGCAGGTACTGAAAAGTAGAAATACCCGGCGGCACAAACATCATCGCTCGCTGTCCAAACGGGCCACCTCGCTTCTGACTACGCGGTTGGCGACTGCGATGGCGTGGGTCACGCCTAGGAGTAGATTCACTCTCGTGCTGACTGCTCGACTCACTATTGGAGTGGCGTCGCTGAGAACCAGCAGTTGGACGATGGGGTCCAATAGCCGGTTCCGGCCATTGTGCTCTACGGCCTTCACTCCCAGCTGATCCAGCAATTGATTCAGCATCCGACCCTTGCAGGGCCAGCACTCCCGGTGATTGAGCAGCCCAGCCATGTACAGTAGGCGGACTCATCTTCAACACCGGAGGCGGCATCTGAGGGCTCTGCGGAACTCCAGCAAATGGCATTCCGGTAGCCAACAGTCTGGCAGATCCACTAGGTCTGGGCGGCTGGCTCGACATCCGTGGTTGGAAACGGATTGGCAACTGACTCGGCGGCAGCATGTGTCCTGCCTGCTGCGGCGAGGAGTCACGCTGGGGTTTTTGGCCCCGACCCCCAAAAATAGTGGCTGCACCCCTTCAAACCGGGCTGTGTGTGAGACTGCTAGCGGCACTTTGATAGGTGGCCACGTTTTCATCAAACTGGCGGCGATGGCTCAACTGTCTCCGCGTGTGCGGTCCCGGATAGATTTGGCGCTAATGCATATCCTTGCTTGGCACTCTTCTTCTTTGACCCCTCAGAAGATTACCCAAGAAGGAGCGGTAGCCCCACTGGTTCAGAGTCCTTTGCAAAAATAATTTTCCCATCAATTTGCCCATCGATTTTCCC
>JAAEPW010001246.1 GCA_024232355.1 Chloroflexota bacterium
AGCGGCAGTCCATGTAGGACTTTGCTCATCAGTCGCTGGAAGATGGCCGGCGTGCAAGTGAGTCCGTAGGGCATCATTTGGTACTGGTAGTGGCCTTCTGGCATGACAAACGCTGTCTTTTGACTAGCATCCGCACTCAATGGCACCTGGTGATACCCCTGCATCATGTCCAATTTAGTGATGACTTGCAGCGTTCCCTGGCCTGCTGCGTTGAGCAAGTCATCGCAGCATGGCAACGGAAAGGCGTCCTTGCGTGTGACATCGTTCAGTTTGCGATAGTCAACACACAATCGTAGAGTACCGTCTTTCTTGCGCACGGCGACGATCGGCGAGCTCCACGGCGAGTCAGATTCCTGCACAACGCGGAGCCACAACAATTTGTCCACTTCTTCTTTCACCTTGTATGCCAACTGGCGTGGGGCCTGTCGAATAGGCCGCGCATCCCCAGTGTCGATCTCCACTTCAATTCCCTTAGTCGTTCCCAGCTCGCCGTGATCCAAAGAGAAGCAGTCGTTGTC
>JAAEPW010001247.1 GCA_024232355.1 Chloroflexota bacterium
TCCATTCTGACCCGCTTGTGGGAAGTGATGACGCGAACTATTGAGCCTATCCGCACAGGCCGAAAGTCCCCTCGTCTCAAGTCCGTTAGACGCAAGCGGATCGCAGTTACCTACAAACCCGTTCGTTAACTTAATGACATTGGGCAGCCTATCCGTATGCCAACCAAATTCTTGCAAGATCTCGCGCCCAACATTGAACAATCCACGAGGTAAACAGAATGAAGGCAAGAAAAATCAACTCGGACATTGTACCGTTCCAAGAGGTGGCCTTGCGGCTCCATCCCAATGATGACATAGCTATCGCCAAAACCGACTTGCAAACAGACACCATGCTAAAGTACTCTCACGCTCGAATTCACATACGCCAACCGATTCCCACCGGCCACAAAATGGCGTTACGCGAGATATCTACAGGCAAACCTGTGCGTCGCTACGGCCAAGTGATCGGTTTTGCCAGCCGCACGATTCTACCTGGTGAACACGTCCACATTCACAATCTCAGTGCCCAAGGTTTCGATCGAGAATACGCTTTCGGCACAGACACGCGGGCGCTAACTCTTGTGCCGGAAATCGAGCGCCGCACCTTTCTAGGGTACAAGCGGGTAAATGGACGGGTAGGCACTCGCAACTATATCGCCATCATCTCTTCCGTCAACTGCTCGGCGCATGCCAGTCGTGAAATTGCCCACCACTTTGTGACGGAACGGCTGGCCGCTTATCCCAACGTGGACGGCGTCATCGCATTGACTCATTCGATGGGCTGCCCTACCCGGCAAGTAACGCTCGAACGCACCCTGGCCGGTATGGCGCGCCATCCCAACGTCGGCGCAGCCATCTTTGTGGGCTTGGGATGCGAGACGAACCAGGTCGGCGATCTGATAGAGAACTATGATCTGTACAATTGCAACGGCACCGCGCCAGGACTGGTGATCCAATATCTCGGTGGCATTCGCAAGACCGTCGCAGCTGGCATCGCGGCTATTAAAGAGATATTGCCTGCGGTCAATGCCATCCAGCGCACAGCCCAACCGATCTCGGAATTGATGCTAGCCTTGCAATGCGGTGGCAGCGACAGTTGGTCTGGCGTGACGGCCAATCCGGTAGTAGGACTGATGGCCGACCTGGTAGTGCAGCAAGGCGGCACCGTCGTCCTGGCCGAGACGCCCGAAATCTATGGAGCCGAACATCTGCTCACCCGTCGCGCCGTCAACCCTCAAGTTGGCCGCAAGCTGGTAGCACAGGTGCGTTGGTGGGAAACATATGCCCAAAAGATGGGCATCGAACTGGACAACAACCGAAGCGCGGGCAACGAGGCCGGCGGCCTGACGACCATCTATGAAAAGTCGTTGGGGGCTGTGAGCAAAGCTGGCAGCACGCCTCTCACCGGCGTTTATGATTACGCCGAACAGGTGATGGCACGGGGGTTTACGTTTATGAACTCTCCGGGCTACGACCCGGTCTCGGTGACCGGTCAGGTGGCCGGTGGATGCAATATGGTGCTCTTTACCACCGGTCGAGGTTCCGTCTTTGGATTCAAGCCAGCACCCTGCATCAAAATCAGTACCAACTCGGCCCTCTACGAACGGATGGTGGACGATATGGACCTAAACGCTGGCCGAGTGTTAGAAGGAGCCAAGATGGAGGAGATAGCTGCCGAACTGCTCAACTTGGTCATTGAGGTTGCTTCAGGCCAACCGTCCAAGAGCGAGTCCCAGGGAGTGGGCGAAGCCGAATTCATTCCATGGAACGTAGAGGGAACACTTTGATCGTTACCGGCATCAAGTTCGCAAGTTCGTGCCATTCATGATATAGGAGGGGAAATGGAGAGCAAAACTAGACCAATTTCTGGAGCCTATGCCCTCGCCCGTGGCGCTATCGGGGCCGGTGTCTCACTAGTGACCGGATATCCTGGTTCGCCAACCACGTCCGTCGTCAACGCTATCCGAGAAATGACTGAACCGGACGAGGTGCAGGTCGAGTGGACGAGCAACGAAAAGGTAGCCATCGAGATGGCCTTTGGCGCTTCGGTGGGTGGAACACGGGCGCTTTTGTGTGTAAAAAGCGTAGGGCTCAACATTGCGCTCGATCCACTGATGGCCCTTAATCTCTCTGGATGCAACGCCGGGCTGGTCATCCTCGTTGGCGACGATCCCGGTAGCTGGGGATCACAAAACGAGCAGGACAGCCGGATACTGGCCCAGATGGCCGAGATTCCTTTGCTCGAACCCGCCACCGTCTCTGATGCGTGGGACGCAATGCTGCAAGCGTTCCAACTTTCGGAAGAGACGGGCATGCCGGTGATCGTGCGTATTACTCGTGCGCTCAGCCTCGCTCAAGAGATCGAGTTTGTCGAACAAGGAGTTTGGAATGCGTCGCCGCCTGCCTACCAGCGCGAGATAATGCGCTGGGTGGTGCTACCCATCAACGTCGTGTCTTATCACCGTCGCTTACTTCAACGACTGCACCAGGTTCAAACTCGTTTTGAGAATTCACGACTCAACAAAGTGGAAGGAAATGGGCCACAGAAAATCATTGCTGCCGGATTCGCTTATCAAAAACTCTTGGATGTGCTTGGCAATGTCCCTTCCGAGTTAGGCATTCTAAAGTTGGGAACCTATCATCCATTGCCCACAGACTGGATGACGGTATTCCTGCGCAAAGCAAAGTCGGTTCTGGTGTTGGAAGAAACCGCGCCCCTGATCGAAAGGGCTGTACGAGCCGTTGCGCAAAGAGCCCGACTGACCCTGCCCATTTATGGCCGAGATTCAGGGCACATCCCCCGCGCCGGTGAGTTGTTCCCCCTTCAAATTGCGACTGCGCTGAACCGCTTTCTGCCTCACCTGGCTCTACCCACAGAAGGTGAAACCGCGCGTCCCAGGCCCAGCCGCCAGCCGCTCTGCGAGGGGTGTCCATACAGCCCCACTCTCGACGCTCTCTTTAGCGTTATCGAGCAGTCAGGAGGGCGAGATGAGTTTATCATCGTCGGCGACCCAGGTTGCATGGTCCGTGCTCAGTTGCCGCCCTACAAACTACTGGATGTCAAGACCAGCCTAGGATCAAGCATTGGGACGGCAGTTGGGATTGCCCTAAGCCAGACAAAGAACAACACTGGGAAACGCGTAATCGCATTGTGTGGTGACTCGGCCTTTCTACACTCGGGCCTCAACGGATTGATAGACGCAGCACAAATCGACGCGAATATGCTGGTGCTAGTTCTCGACAACGGCACAACCGCGCTCTCAGGCGGGCAGCCTCACCCAGCCAGCCAGACGGATGCCCGAGGAACTCTGCGCCATGCAGTAGAATTGGCCGCACTAGTTCGTGCGGCCAGTGTTGGAGATATGCGCGCGGTTGACCTCGACCGCGGTGATGACGTTCAAGCCGCGATTGAAGCAGGGATAAATTTTAACGGGCTATCGGTGGTCATCGCGCGCGGCCAATGCCCCCGATGGACAACGAACGAGTAAATTTTGTCGTTGGCCACACATCACAATATCAGGGAAGGAACTATTCTCGCCCGATCTTTTCATAGTATGCGCTGATTCGTTCTCTGTATTTTTTTCCCTCTTGATATTCAGGATGATCAAGCATCTCTGAGACAGTTTTCTCATCCCTTTTGGTCACAGGCCAAGTTTCTTCGCTGGCCATTCGCAGAGCCAGGCGGGCAGCCAGAGTAGACGCCTCACGCAAACTCCTCAAATCTACCTTGTCCACTGTATCCCACTGAGTGTGACCATAATTGCGCCCAGATAGCGACTCTTCTGCCGATTCCACGCCGCCGGTAGGTACGCCAGCCATAAAGAATGGGAAATGATCAGAATAGGCCATCACCGACTGTCCAACAATGAAACCGAGCGCCATTTCTTCACTCCAACGCTCAAAATGGGGTTGCAAATCAGGCCATTCGTTCAACACAATGTCTCTATTATTCGATGTTGACCCCGCGCTATCCAGATTCAGGTAAAATCGGATATTGGACAACTCGTCAGCGTGCGCCCGAACATGTTCTCGGGAACCGATGAGTCCGATTTCTTCAATACCCCACAAAACGAAACGAACGGTACAAGGGAGATTGGGCACATGTTTGGCCAACATACGGGCGGCTTCCAACACAGATACTGTACCAGATGCAGGGTCTACCGCGCCTTGTGAAATATCATGACCATCATAATGGCTGCCCATCATTACAATCTGATCCGGGTATTGCTGACCTGGCAAGTCTCCAATAATGTTCCACGAGGTCATGGGTTGACAATGATCCGTGGTCGTTAGACGAATACGGACATTCCCACTGCGCTTTTGTAACCGCTGGATAAAGGCGCCATCCTCTTTACAGACAGAAATAGCCGGAATCGGTCCTGCGCCATCATCTCCATTACGCATAGATAGTGATAGCGCGCGCCCAATGCCCCCAGTGACCGGGCCGTAACCCGGGTAGTGGTTAACATAGATGAAACCAGTCGCTCCAGCCATACAACTACGCCCGTACTTTTCACCCCGGTGGATCCATCGCTTTGATCCTTTGGGAGCAACGACACTGGTAGTCATGATAATATTGCCATTGATTTCGTCAGCCCGCTGATCAAAGTCCTTGGGATCACCATCACCGATGTCAAAAATCACACCTTCTAGATCGGTCGGGGGAGAATGAGGGAGACTGATGCACGGAATCGTTTTTTGAATGGGACTAACAATTTCCAGCTTGGCCTCTCCTCGGGTCCAACCAACGTATTCGATCGGTTCCAAGTGAACATTGCTCAAGCCATATTCTTCCATCTTGGCTTTGAAAAACTCGGCAGCCTGGCGCTCTCCCTCTGTGCCGCCAAACCTAGAGCCAAAATCATCACACAAGATGATCAGGTTATCCATAGTTTCCGTACTGGTATAAGCATCACCGACAATCTGTCGGTCTAGGGATAAGAATGGGTTTTGCTGTGACATGGGTTCTCCTTTTTTCCTTTTGACGTTTATCACTGAAATTGACGTGGTCTGGTTCTTTTGCGCCTCTTACACTATGCGATCCTAACCCTGTCGCAAGTGCAAACTAGATAGGCAACAGACTATTATCAAGCAAAGCAAGTTTCCTGTTGTGTTCCAAGCCAAGTATAAGCCAGTTTATTCAGCAAGGCAAGTCGAAACGAGCAAGGGGAAATACCGTTACAACTTTGAATAGCGCCCAAAACCCCTTTAGTGTTCTTCATTTTGCGAGAAACAGCAGGGGCGGGGTTTTTGGCCTTTTTCAAAAAGCTGTTTCTTGGCAGCGAGAACCAGGTTCAGGCGATCAAAGGCCATCACGTGAACCCGGATAACTGTGACTGCTCAATGTCATAAAGTTAAGAGACGAGGGCCAGACCTGCCAGGTTTTATGAGACGCTTTCGAGCCAAGACACATTGCTAACAATGCCGAATTGTTCGTCAAAATCAAGCTCGATCTCATCCAGCCCAGCAACCACTTGAGCAGCGTCTACAACGGCATTGATACCTTCATCATAGGCAGCGTGACTGGTCTGGCCATGAAAGGTCAGGTTGAATACGTGGCGACCGCGCGCGCCGATCGTCAACGTGGCGGGGGCTGAAGGTTCCGGGATCAAGCAGTATTGACACCCCTCCAACAAACTGCTTTCGATGACAGCGTGCGCGCCCCGCGACCAGTTCTCCTCGTCGGTGGTGGCCGAGACGAGCACCCGCCCGCCTAGTTCGATACCGGCCCTTGCTAACACCTCGACAGCGGCCAAGACACACGCGCCGCCGCCTTTCATGTCGTGCGCGCCCAAGCCGTAGAGTCGTCCGTCTTGGAGATGCGAGGTGAACGGGTCGGTATCCCAGCCATCGCAAACAGGAAAGGTGTCCAGATGAAAGTTGAGCATCATGGTTGGCCCTGATGAAGGACCGTCGATCCAACCCACGATGGTATCGCCTGCCTCCTGGACTGGCAGCCGTTGCACACCGGTCAGGCCTATGGCTTTGAGGTGCTCGTAGGTCCAGTCGGCAATCTTGTGTTCCTGACCGGTGACGGAGGGAATAGAGACCAGGGTTTCGAGTAGATCAACAATTCGTGTCAGTTCGACAGAGTCAGTCAAGTTTGGCATTCTTCTTTCCCTCACTCGCGCTCCCACACTACTTTGCCGCCCACGATGGTCATGTCCACCTGGATGTTCTTGATCTCATCGTCAGGCACAGAAAAGTAATCGCGGTCCAGCACAACCATATCGGCCAGCTTGCCCACCTCGATGGTACCCTTGATATCCTCCTCGCGGGTGAGCCAGGTGCCAGCCACAGTATAAGCTCGCAGCGCCTCCTCGCGGCTGATGGCCTCGTGGGGCGCGATGTGATGGTCGATGTTATTCTTGCGTGCCACCAGAGCATATAGGGCCACAAATGGGTTGGCAGACACGGTGGCAGGCACGTCGGAACTGGCCGTTACGACAATGCCGTGATCCAAGTATTTGCGCGCCGGTTTGTAATTCTGGGCCCGCTTTTTGCCTACGTCACGAAAGATGAGATCGCCTTCCCAATAGATAAAGGTCGGTTGGAGCACGACGGCGATGTTGTATTCGGCCATCTGGTCCACAGCTCTAGGGCTCGGAAAGTAAGCGTGGATGATGCTATGACGTGCGTCAGGGCGAGGATGCTCGCTAATCACTTGGACAAGGCTATCCACGGCCATATCTAACGCGTGATCGCCGCAACAGTGAATGGCCACATCCCAACCCAGTTCCTGAGCAGTGCGCACGTGATGATGCAGCGCATCCGACTCTAGGCGAGTAGAAGCGACCATCTCAGTATCACCTTTGTACGGTTCATACATGTAGGCAGTGTGAGAACTAGTACCACCGTCGAGCATCATCTTGAGCCCGCCAATGCGCAACCACTCGTCGCCGAGGCCGCTGTAAATGCCCAAAGCTTTGGGACGATAATCCAGCATCGTTTCGTCCGTTTCATCTCGAAAACCATGCCAGTTGGGCATCATATTGACTCGCACCGACAATTCACCATCTCGGTAAAAGGACTGATAGGCTCGAATCTCCTGTGGAAGAAGCCCCGGCTCGATGACACTGGTGATGCCGTGGCGATGCATCTCTTCGCACGCCAGCCGCAGTGATTCTGTCATCTGTTTCTGCGTCGGTTGGGGGATCAGGCGATCTATCAGCGCTTTGGCATTGGCTCTCAAAAGGCCGTTGGGTTCGCCGTCGGCGTCGCGTTCGATCTTGCCGCCTGATGGATCCGGCGTGTGACGGTCGATACCCGCTAGTCGTAGCGCATAACGGTTGACCAAGTAGGTATTGTAAAATCGCTTCAGCAAAACGGGATGCTCAGACGTAGCCGGATCCACATCGTGATAGGTAGGCAGTTGCCCACCGGGAAAATTGGCCTCGTTCCACCCTTGGCCAATGATCCATTCTCCAGGAGGTGTGTCCGCGGCTCGTTGGCGCGCCAATTCCATCATCTCTTTTGGAGATTGACATTCATCCAAGCGGATCGCGGAAAGCTTGGCTCCCGCCGACATGAGGTGAATGTGACTGTCAAAGATGCCGGGAATCACGGCGCGACCAGCCAAGGGTAAGCGCCGTGTACCGGGCCCAGCCAAAGCCGATATTTCAGCATCTCTGCCCACAGCCACGATACGGCCATCTTTGACAGCCACAGCCTGAGCGATGGTGTTTTCATCATCCAAGGTAAAGACCTTGCCATCGAGCAAGATCAAATCTGGGGAAAGATGCATCAGGATTGATTCCATACCACGTCACCACCTACGATGGTCATGTCCACCTGGATGTCTTTGATCTCTTTATCAGGCACGGCAAAATAATCGCGGTCCAACACGGCCATATCAGCCAGCTTACCTACCTCGATGGTGCCCTTGAGACTCTCCTCACGGGTGAGCCAGGTCCCAGCTGTGGTATAGGTTCGCAGCGCTTCCTCGCGACTGATGGCCTCGTGGGGAGCAATATCTTGCCCTTTATTGTTCTTGCGCGTCACCAGTGCATATAGAGCGACAAAAGGATTGGCCGACACGGTGCTGGTTACGTCCGAACTGGCGGTCGTCACAATGCCACGGTCCAAGTATTTGCGTGCAGGCTTGTAATTTTGCGCTCGTCGCTCGCCCACGTCGCGAAAGAGCAAATCACCTTCCCAATAGATAAAAGTGGGCTGGAGCACGGCAGCGATGTTGTACTCGGCCATCTGGTCCAGTGCCTTGAAGGTGGGAAAGTAGGCGTGAACGATGTTGTGACGCGCGTCGGAATTCGGCACATCGCGGGCCACTTGTGCAAAGGTGTCCACCGCCATATCTTGGGCATGGTCACCGCAGCAATGAATGCCTACATCCCAGCCCAGTTCCTGAGCGGTGCGGAAATAGCGATATAGGTCCTCCAGCCCCAAACGGTTGAAAGCAACCAGCTCGGTATCGCCCTCGTAAGGTTCGTACATGTAGGCGGTGTGCGGGGTGGTGCCGCCGTCAATCGCCATCTTGAGACCACCAATACGCAGCCACTCGTCGCCGAGGCCGGTATAAATGCCCAATTCCTTGGCGCGATAACCCAACTGTGCCTCATCTTCATCGTCGTGGAAACCGTGCCAACTGGGCATCAAGTTGACCCGCACTGACAACTCGCCACCATGATAAAAGGACTGAAAAGCCCGAATCTCTCGCGAGTACAGGCCCGGCTCGATGACGCTGGTGATACCAAAACGGTGCATCTCTTTACAAGCCAGCCTCAACGACTCTTTCATCTGCCCCATCGTCGGTTTGGGGACCAAGGGACGCACCAGCATTTTGGCGCTGGCCCGCACAAGACCGTTAGGCTCGCCATCGGCATCGCGCTCGACTTTGCCTCCTTTGGGGTCCTTGGTGTGACGGTCGATGCCAGCAAGGCGCAGGGCGTAACTGTTGACCACATCAGTGTTGAAAAAGCGCATCAATATCACGGGATGCTCAGACGTGGCTGGATCAATATCGTGACGGGTCGGTAGTTGCCCGTCGGCAAAGTTGCCTTCGTTCCACCCCTGCCCGACGATCCACTCCCCCGGCGGGGTATCCTTGGCCCGCTCACGGACCAATTCCATCATCTCCTCTTGAGACTCACACTCATCCAAGCGGATCGTCGATAATTTGGCTCCCACTTCCATCAAGTGGTTGTGGCTGTCAAAGATGCCGGGAATGACGGTGCGCCCGTCGAGAGCAACACGCTGGGTATTGGGGCCAGCCAAGCCTTCAACCTCTGCATTTCCACCCACGGCCAGAATGCGCCCGTCTTTGACGGCCACGGCTTGGACAGATGTATTTTCGGCATCTAGGGTACAGATCCGGCCGTTGAGCAGGATCAAATCTGGGGATAGGTCTTGAATTTTCATTTTTCCTCACTTTTATATGAATGATCAGCCAACCGGCGGTTTTGTATTGGGAGGCGGTGGATTGGGCATTCCCACCCGAAAGTGTTCACCTGTATCTTTACGTTTCCAACGCATTCTTTGCACCAGTGGCCAGTTGATCTTTATCGCGCCCTCATCACGATGTGGACATTCCATCACACAGGCTCCACCATAATAACACTCATCTGGATACACCATGATCGGCGGTTCGCCTTTTTGGGGATTGGGTATAAATATGTCACTCATGCAGACGTCCACACATCGATTGCACCCAGTACAAACGTCTGCGTCAAACAACACTGGTCTATTGGGCGTAACTCGATTAGGAACAACATGTACTTTTAACTCGGTCATGACGTTCTCCTGTTATACTTGTCATAGTTATCTCGAAGAGAACCATAGTAATCGAGGGGTAACTTTGTGGCTTTTACCTGATTGTTCTCCAGTTTGACCGTGACCCACTTGCGCCACTCGGGAGGATCCTTGTCTGGATAATCCAGTCTGCTAAAGCCAAACCATCTACTGCTCGCTTGACGAGCCAGACAACTGTGCATGATCAATTCGGAACAAGTCAAAATATCGAGCACTTCTAACGCACGCATCAGTTCGTGTGGAGTTCTGGCAGAAAGCGTGGTGGCCTCAGCTTGTCTGATCTCGTCTAGAGCCTGGAGTCCTATTGACATTAACTCTTTGGTTTTGATATCGCCACAATAGTCTTGCATGACCTTGGCGATCCCGCTCTCTAGCTCCTTCCAATCCATCCCATCGCTCTGTTTTACCGGGGCATAGACACGCGCTTTTTCTCTATCGACTTGCTCCCGATCAATCACCGGTTCGCTTGCTTTGGCAGCGTATTCTGCTGCCTGATCGCCAGCCCATCGGCCGGTACTGCACGCATGGGAGGCACCGCACCCGTTGAATATCTGTTGCCCACCTGCGTACAGTCCTTCCAGGTTGCTGCCCAGGTCCCAACCGTGCATCAAGCCGCCATAGCGCAGCCTTCGCCAGCCCAGGGGCGCGGGACCCAACTCGTATACTTGGAGCAGGTCTTTATCCGGGTCAAAACCGGCCTGGGTCAGATTGCGATAGATTGGCCAACTCTTGCCTTCTTGGCCGACCATCAAGCCGAAAATCGCGCGGCGTTCATCTTGGGGCATACCGGGCAGATCTGCATAAAGCGGTAAAGCAAACTCTCCCTTCTTTACGCGCTCGTCCAGGTCAGAGATCAAGTGCGGCACAGACATAGTGCCTCCTTCTCCACCACCTAATACAAGAGCGTAAAGGCCCATATCCGGCTCTGGATGGGAGCGTTTGGTCACTGTCGATATGGGATTGCCTTCCTTGTCGACCCAGGGGATTTCTTTTCCATTCGCATCGACTATTGAACACGGATGCCAGGTAGCGAACGAAGAACCGCTGCCAAACATTACACTGCCGATTCCCGTACTGCCCCCCCACTCTTCGTGACTGGAATTCTCCATCATGTTGAACTCGGCACCCGCTCTCCATGCCATCGCGTGGCCGTTGCCCGCATTCGTGGGTGGACCATCTCTGCCGACCAGCCCAGTCCACTCGGTCGAAAATATCCAGACCCGCTCAGGAGTAGCCATCGAAAGCACTGCGGCCTTGCCCTTGAAAAAGAAAAACTCACCGGTCCGAGTATGTACGGCTGTTGCGCCTACCACTCTGCCGCCTTGCTCGCCGCCTTTAGTCAACAAGCTGGTTACCATAGTTCTCTCGCAAATCTGCACACCCAACCGTTTGCATTCCTTGTAAAGTGAGGGTTTTAGTCCGGTTCCCCAGATGCGGACGCAGTGGTTATTTTCATAATCATAGGCAAACAAAAGCTTGGTTTCTTCATCTCTAAAATCACTGCCTTGGAATTCATCCTTGGTGTCTCTGATTTTCATCCCCATCGCTTCCAATTCAACAAGAACATTGTAACTATCTTTGGCCGTGATGTAGGTGGCAATACCATTATCAAACCCACCTCTAAAATCAGTGATCAACGACTCGGCGTATTCTTCTGGGGTGATCTTGCTGGCGGGGTTTGCAGGGCAATCCATCCAATGATCGATTCCGGTACCACCGGCGCCACTGTGGATCGGGTGACTCTTATCAACCAGCACGACCTTTAAGCCTTTACGAGCCGCGCTTATGGCAGCATAACAGCCGGCTAATCCGCCGCCAAGCACCAAAACATCCGCACTGATCTCGGTCTCTTTGCCATATTGTACGGAATATGGCCACGTTAGTAATTCTGACATAAAATCCTTTCTCCTTATAGTGTACGTCAATTTCATCCAAGAAACTGGGCAGCGATCAAGGTATACATCTTTGAGATAGCGTCGAGCCAATCGAGAGAGACGTGCTCATTGGGTTGATGAACTCCCCACCAATCGGGACCGAGATGAAGGCACGGTATATTCCTCTCCCCAAAGATGTTGGCATCGGTGATGCCTCGAGTATATTCATACACCGGTTCGACACCCACCACGTCTTGGTATACTTGATGAAACACCTCGAAAATAGGTTCATCCTTGCTCACGACAAAAGGCTCGTATTCTGGAGGCTTGACGTCCACGTCCACCTTGGCCTTTAGGTCCAAGGTGCTTATCAATTCCTCCATATCTTTTACCGCGGTAGCGATCGTCTCCCCAGGCACCAACAGTCTGTTTACTTCAAATCGACAGCGGTCTGGCACCACGACGGAATAAACCTCATATCCCCCCTCGATCTTGAGAGTAGAATAGTTACCTTGACCGAAATCAGGATGGTCCTGCGTCCCAAGCTTGTCGAGAAATGCAATGATTCTAGCCGCATCCTCGACAGCATTGATGCCCAGATGGGGAGTAAAACCATGAGCTGCGTGTCCCTTTACTGTGATATCGTAGAGAACCTTGCCGGTGATACCCAAGGGGATGGGCTTGTCCTCGTTGCCGGGGTAAGGCTCGGCAAGGACAATCGCATCGCACTTGGCCAGGTCTGTCTTTAACATGGCCTTTGCCCCTTTGCCATAAGCCTCTTCATCAATAACGCCTGAAAACGACAACTCTCCCTTAAAAGAGCAATCAGACTCGGCAAAGGCTTTGAGCATGGTTAGGATGCTGGCGATGCCTCCTTTCATATCGCAAGCACCGAGGCCATACAAATACCCATCCTTTATGATCGGGGTAAAAGGATCGGTTTCCCAGTCCTCGCACACCGGGACCGTGTCGGTGTGGCCGTTAAAGTTGAGCCTCTTCCCAGGGCCATCTCCCGACATCCATGCATATACATTTGATCTACCCGGCTCCACCTCGTCTAGCTCACACCTCAGACCGAGATCTTTGAGTTCTCCATAGAGATACTCTGCCAACTCTCCTTCTCGGCCCACTACAGAGTTGATGCGGATCATATCCTCCAACACGCGGAGGGTGTAGGCGTTGTCAATCTTGGATAATAGTTTTTCTGTCATCTCTTTTCCTCCAAACAAGAAAGCTTTGCAGTAACCGCGCTTTCCATAGCGCGCGGTATGGAAAGCATGACTAGATTTTTTGTTTTCCTATCAAATTAGAAAACAGGGCAACCACACGAGGGTGACTGCCCTGTTCGTGTTTTGTCTAGTTCTAGACAGAGACTACCTAGTCGGACTTTTTGCGATAGACTCGGGCTTCTCGCCGGGTAAAGCGGAAGCGATGCCAGGTCACGTTACCATTCTCATCGGGTTCCAGCATGGGGCCTGTGATGTCTGGTTTCACCATAGCTACAAAGATACTGTGATAGATGGGAACCATGGCAACATCTTTGATCAGGATTCGCTCGGCCTGGCGGCAGAGTTCATTCCGCTTCGCCTCGTCTGGATGATCAAACGACATGCCAAAATCGAGTTTGAGGACACCCGAGATCCAAATGAGGTATTGTTGCCAGACCGGTTTATCTAATCCGTAACGTGCTCTGAGGGCAGCAAGCTGTTCATCAGAAAAGGGGCGCTGACCCTCTTTCCACGGTCCGCCTGGCACCTCGTGCATGAGGAAGAATGTGATCATTGAGAGGATTAATAATACAGGAATCAATCCTAGCAGTCGCATCAGAATGAAACGGCCCATAATTCACTCCAATCTTGATTTATTGACAGCAATGTCTTGATGTAATCAACACAATGCCGCAGATGCTATTTTGTGGAGAACATCCCGGCTATCGAGTTGTTTATCTTGAAGATGTAGGAGAGGAAAAAGTTTATCTAGATCATCTAGTGCCTGGATTGTCAATTATGTTATGCTGAAATGTGGTGTGAGATTCCTTAACAGGCGCAAAAAACGAAACAAGAGAAAGAGGAGCGTTTATTACAACAAGGTATCAGGTATTTAATCCGTATAAATTACAAGGTGTCAAGAGTTTAGAAAGAGAAAAAGGCTAACAATTCAACTTTTGCACAACTGGCAATTATTGTACAGTATAGCATTTGGATTGTCAACAAATTTTCCCCCATCGCTTGACAGCCTGAAAAAGAAAATGTACACTTGACCAGATTGTGCCTATTCTGGAATTATGTGTACAAAATGAAAGAGTA
The DNA here is from genome assembly GCA_024232355.1 of Chloroflexota bacterium. The sequence continues at coordinate 13,925 of JAAEPW010001247.1, forward strand.
ATAAACGATGGAAAGTAGTGGTTGGCCCAATGTGTTGCCTCGACCAGGCAATACACGACTGAGACGTTTGCAAAGCATTTCGTCATGGTTCCAAGTGTATCAGGTGAGCGAGGATACTTTTGCGATATTAGAGCCGCATCACTATGAAGAAACGATCTCGTACCTGATCTTGGGCGACGAACAAGCCGTTCTGCTAGATACCGGGATGGGCATCGCAAATATCCGCACGGAGGTGGAGCAATTGACCAGTCTGCCGGTGATCGTGGTCAACAGCCACTCCCACTATGATCATGTGGGTGACAACTGCCGATTCACTGAGGTATGGGCCTTTGACAATGATCGTGAGGTAGCCTGCATTGAGCGAGGACGTTCCCGTGCCGAGTGCAAGCGCCACCTGTCCCCTGGATCCTACTTGGATCTGCCATCAGATTTCGACCTGGCAGCCTACGAGATCAAACCATCGCCTGTGACGCGGAAACTGCATCATTTGGATACTATTGAACTGGGCAGACGAAGTCTGGAGGTTCACCACACGCCCGGACACAGCGCTGGCAGTATCTGCCTGCTGGAAAGCCGTGATGGAATCCTGTTCACGGGCGACGCATTCTACCCTGGTATGCTCTACGCTCATTTTATCGATTCGGATTTCGACACCTACCGGCATTCTATGGAACAGCTACTAGATCTTTTTGACCAAGTGAATTTCCTCTGTCCAGCCCATAACGAGGTTTGTGTGTCCAAGGAAACATTGGCAAAGGTACGAGATGCTTTCGAACAGATCGCTGCCGGCCAGAGCAAGTTTCAGGTTGAGGAGAATGCTCGAGTCTACCGGTTTGAAGGATTCGGCTTGATGCTACCGTTTGAGGAGGCGCAATGACTGAACTTGCAGATATTTTGATCACCCACGCCCACATGTTCACTATGCGGGGCAAAGGTGTGGGCTATGTGGCCGATGGAGCCGTGGCTGTTCAGGGGAGTCGGATCATCGCCGTCGGCCCAACCTCAGAGTTGGAGAGCCGCTTCAAGGCAATTGAAACGATTGACGCTAGCGACTGTGCAATGTTGCCCGGTTTGATAGACGTTCACATGCACACGCGGTGGGCGATCGCACGCGGCGTGGCCCAAGATGTGGCCCATTGGATGCAAAAGGCGTTGGCTCCTTATGCGCGCCACATCACACCTGAGAGGGTGTTTTAAAAGTTATGTAAAGATTGCGTGCCTGGCCCACTTCTGGCATAATTGGGGGTATGAATAGAAAACCATACCCTAGTGATTTGTCCGATGTCGAGTGGTTCATTCTAGAGCCACTCATTCCACCCGCCAA
>JAAEPW010001248.1 GCA_024232355.1 Chloroflexota bacterium
AATTGGTGAGTTCAGTGCAGCGAATACACGCCAACTGCCCGGGAGTAAACAGGTCTGGCTGTTGATTCCAACCCGTACGACTAGCAGACATCATGGCCACCAGATCAGCGGCAGCTGCCTCGCTGGCGGCTTCGCTCGGTGAGGGCAGCTCTTCATCTGGGATCGGTTCTATTCCGGGCAGCTCGTCGACTTCGTAATTGTGGTCGACTGCCACTTCGAGCAGCGGGTCCTGAGGCTGCTCCTCTTGAATCAATTCAGTCAGCAAGTTCACTTGCGGACCAAATTCGCCCAATCCCAAATTCTGCCAGGCAATTTTCGGATCAAGCTGCGAATCGAGCTGGTCGGTGTCGTGGCGCATCAGATCTGCCAAACTGTTGAGCGACTCGGCGTCTTCACGACTATGTGGGGAAACATTAAGCGTGAGCGCCTTGTTGAAATCCGGCATGACGTCTCACCCCGTGACAGTCAATAGTCGAACGCGGGCGGCCATTAAAGCCGGCAAGCCCAACAAAGCGAAATGAACCGCTTTGTCGACTACAAAGAACACTTGGTCAAACACCGTATCAAACGCATTCACCTGGGCGGCAAAATACGTTTTGCAAAGCGGCACTTTGATGCCACCAAAACCGTGTAGACTAAGCAAATTGGACGCCCCTTCGCGCCAAATTGCGTCTCCAGCCTGGTAGACGGCATATGCGAATTCCTGTGTGACTACAGACGCGGCTGCGCCGCAGTCTGCAATGGCTCGGACGTTGACCCCTTCAATGTTGCACTGCTCGTGAATCAGGCCCGGTGCCATGCCGGGTACAGAGTCAGGATTCTGCAAACACTCCACGATTGCATGCTGTGGTTCTGGGGGCACCGTTGCTGCTGCTAGCGCAACCGGTGCTGGCCATATCTGCTGCTGCGGCGGAGGCTGATTCGGGCAGTTGATCGACAGATGTGTGTTTTGGTGACAAA
>JAAEPW010001249.1 GCA_024232355.1 Chloroflexota bacterium
CCAAACGAACAATCACTCCCAAGCAGACGGCCAAGTTGCATCGCCACGCCCTTTGTAGCCACCGCGACCAGACCCTTCAAGCCAACCGGCCCTCGAAATTCACAAGATATCTCGAACGAGACGTGCGGAAAGTAAGGTCAAGCAGTCTCGTCGGCAGTGAATAGTGCTGCATACGCACAAGCCGGTCAAGGGTATACACATCTGACTGGAAGTCTGCTGAGTTTGAGACTAGCAACTCTCTGTATAGGATGTGCTCGTTATCTCTATAAAGATAGTTGCCGTCTTCATCTGTCCGAAACAGTGATGGTTCTAATTTGTATTTGTTCTTGTTTGAATGACCGCGATAGAAAACGTCATATCCATCTTGTTGGTCAAGTGTCAGTACTTCCTCAATGAAGCCTTGGACTTCACTGACTCTAGGGTTCGTCGATTCTTCCGGCGTCGGTCGTTCTTGCTTGCTTGTTCTTGGCCGGCGGTCGGGCTGAATAAGTCCGCGATCTCGTAGCCTGGCAAACAAATCCTCGTCTTTGACTGCCCAGTGAGTCCTGTTCATTTCCCAGCCACGAATGTCCAGAAGTGGAGCTATTGGCTGGAGTCTCTCGAATGGTATCGGATCAATGCCTTGCTCGAAGTCGAATTCTATGAGGATGTCGCGTCTACGTTCCTTGATGGAATTTAGATGCCCAATACGCACATCTGATTCTTCGCCTTCGTACGCAAATAGACAAGGATAGCTTTTGAGGTTCTCAATATGAGAGTCACTCAACCCTCTGAGAGCGGTTGCGATATCTTCGTTCGTGTACTCAAGAAAGCGACTCTTGTCATACTGATAGAACGGTTGGTTCCACGCTCCCTCCGACGCTGTCACGAGTAGGTTGTACATTCCGTGATGAGTTCCCTGTAAGTCTAACGGCCAATCGCCAAGCCAACCGGGCGCCGGCTAGCGATGAGTTCAGGTTGGCGCAAGCCGCCGCTCCGAATTAGCGTGTGGTTATGCCACGTCCTCCGAATCAAACGGGCGTCGCTTGATGCCCAAGAGTGCTGAAACCAATCCTATGATTATTCCAGAGAACAACAACGCCCCCACCACTGCCGGCGATTCTAGCACTCAAGACGCACTGGGGCAACACTCTGCCTGGGCTCGCGTAGACGCCCTGTGGTCTGTGATCGGGCCACTAATGTACTCAATAGCGTTCCCTGCCCCCCGGGGCCTTACTCCGCCCGAAAGATAATCCGCTCCCTTGATCGCCCGGTAGCGTGCCATCCAGCCCATAACCGTTGCCGACAGCGTTGCCTCTGAATCCGTGTTTCATCTGTGTTTCATCCGTGGCCGCCTATCTCCGTCAGCGGCGAAGAGCCATACTCCAACAAGTCTGCTCCTCCCATCAGCCGCCATAGATTCACCTTCCTGCTTCCCCCACCTTGGCAGGGTGGCCAATTCTTGACTTGAAATCCATCCGTAAATCAGTACAATAACGCCATGTGGACAAAAGTACATGTAAGGCAACCAAAACCCGCTCCCCAGCCCCCTCATGAGCGACCATCACCAACAATCAGCGGTTCCTGCTGAACGATGCCCCCACGCGAGGAATCCCCCACGGGCGGGAGTGCTCCCTATCGCCGGAGGTTCTCGGACCGGCTGCAAGAACACACAGCACTACCGATATTGGCAGAACCCGCCCGCTGTTGACCAATAGACAAGGCTTTGTTCATCGCGAAGCCGATGAACAAAGCCTCTTGGACGAAGTGCTGCGCCGCGTGCAGGGGGAGCGTGGGATTGGGGCTGGAGGGAAGATTGGGAAGAGGCGAGTTGTTGGGATAGA
>JAAEPW010001250.1 GCA_024232355.1 Chloroflexota bacterium
GGGCATCTATGATCTGAACATCAAGAACATAGAAGAGGCCCAGGTCTTTGTCTCGCTGCTAGAAGCGCAGACCCTCTTTGACCTGCGCGATCAGGCCACCGAGATTGGCGTTTACCTCGAAGAAGTGGGGCAAGAGGCGGCGGTGGTCGAGAGGTTGCAACCGGCCTTGCCCGGCTACGAGGTTGATGCTTGGGACACCCTGGATCCTACGATAAAAGAGTTGATGGCGATCGAGGACGCAGTCATGGGCGCTTTTGGACTGATCATCCTCTCCATCGCCGGCATCGGCATTCTCAACCTGATGCTGATGGCAGTGTTCGAGCGCACGCGTGAGATCGGCATATTGGGAGCGATGGGCCTAAAGCGATGGGAGACCATGGTGTTGTTCCTGCTGGAGGGCGTGTTCATCGGCTTGGTGGGCGCGCTGATCGGCTGCCTGCTGGGCGGGGCGATAGCCGCCTACTTTGGACGGGTCGGCATCGACTTTATGGCCCTGTATGGAACCGATCTGAGTGACATCAGCGAATTCATGGGACTGCTGGGCGACCGGCTCTACTTGAAAATTGGGATAGACATCTTTGTGCGACGGGCGCTGACTGTGGCCATCATCGCCGCGTTGGCCTCGCTCTACCCGGCCTGGCAAGCGTCCAAACGAGAGCCAGCCGAGGCCCTACATTACGTCTAGTGCGTGATTCGCTTACACAAAGCCACACAGAGCAGACGCAGAGATGCACAGAGAAAATAAGAGAAAGCAAATTCCGACTATGTAGCGGTCGGACGGTATCTGGGAGACATTGTGAGCAATCTTACCGAGTTGAACGAACTGACAAAACAGATCATTGGTGCAGCTATTAAAGTACATCGTCATTTAGGGCCCGGCCTGCTAAAATCGACCTATGAGACTTGTCTGGCGTATGAATTGCAACAACTTGGATTGAGCTTTGAACGACAAAAAGCACTTTCTCTAGTCTACAAGGAAATCCACCTAGATCAAGGATATCGCATTGATTTGCTCGTGGAGCAAAAGGTAGTTGTAGAGATCAAGGTCGTTGAGCAAATTGCCCCAGTTCACGAGGCTCAAGTGCTATCCTATCTCAAGTTTTCTGGGTGCAAAATTGGCCTGTTGCTCAATTTCAACGTCAAGCTGCTCAAAGATGACATTCGTCACTTTATAATGTAATTTTTCTCTGTGCAACTCTGTTTTCTCTGCGCAACTCGGTGTAAATGTGTGAAATGTGAGGAGGAATACAATGTTCAAACTGTGGAGGATTGCAGTTCGCGACTTGAGACGCAACAAACGCCGGTCGGCATTGACCATGATCGCGGTGATGTTGGGCCTGGCACTGGTCATCACACTGCACAGCTATGAGATGGGCGCGATAGATAATTCCATCAAGAACAACATTCGGGTGCAGACAGGTCACGTGCAGGTGCGCGCTGAAACCTACGAGGAGGACAAGATCAGCCTCAAATGGGAGGATCTGCTACAGGAGCCGCAGGCAGTGGCCGCGCAGGCAAAGGCGCTGCCCAACGTGCGAGACGCAGCGCCGGTGTTGTGGGGCAGCGGCATCCTGAACACGGCCGACGAGTCGGTCGGGCTGCGGGTCTATGGCGTCGAGCCGCTGGCCGATACGATGGCGCCCTTCCGGGAGGGTCTGGTTGCCGGTGCGTGGTTGGCTCCCGACGACCGGAGCGGTGTGCTCGTCA
>JAAEPW010001251.1 GCA_024232355.1 Chloroflexota bacterium
AGCTGCTGTTGTATGCCCGTGTGCCTCGCGCGCAATCCCGTTAGCTCGACCTTGCGGCTGCGAGAACGCCCCTTGTTCACCAGCCATTTTCTCATGCTGCCCGTCAGCAGTATCAACTTGAGGAGCAACACGCTTCCTAGGCCGTAGCCCAACTGCTCCACCATTTTCTCATAAAAAACGGCCGCCATTTCCTGTGCAGTTTCTAATAGAAACAAAAAGATATCATTTCCCCATACGTTTTTAGCCAGAAAGTTTTGTTGTTTGCGAATCGTTGATGCTTTCTTGAAATGGCTACTATCAATCGATCGATCAATCAATTTTATCATTGGCGTTACGGCGACGGTTCTTACCGATAGTCAGCAGCGTTTTAGTCATTGACGGCGGTGGCGTTGATGGCGGCGGTGGCGTTGCAGGATCCGGGGTCGACTCCGGTGCTTCGCAGGGTCTCAGTTGGCAACCCCAGATGCGTACGCTCTGGGGCACACATCGTAGGCACCGACAGGCGGCCGATTCCGCTGACAGCACTAACGTCCAAAGTTTGGGCAATGTTCGGCGGCCGATATCGGCTCGGCAAATGCCGCGGCCTCCAATCAAGTCTCGGAGAAAGAGCTCTGAAACCGAGGACTCGACCGGACAGGCCCCCGACAAATCGGCGGCACTAAAAACGAGCTTCCATTTGGATGGTTGGAAC
>JAAEPW010001252.1 GCA_024232355.1 Chloroflexota bacterium
GCGGCGCCAGTTAGAGGGCAAGCGGAGGCAGTGGCGGACTTTTCGACCAGAGAGGATGACTTCGAGGTGAACTGTGCGAAAGTGCTGTCTACCTTGGGGCAGGCGATCTCCACGCAGTATCTCTATCTGGTCACTGCGCAGTCCGTTGTAACGCCTAAGGACGCTTGGGATGCTTTGCTGGAGCACTTCGAGTGTCCGTCCCTCTCGAATAAACTGGCACTCACCTGTCAGCTGTTTGGGTTCCAGATGTGGACCGGTTGTACAATGCAGGCGCACTTGAAGGTGTTGAGCGATCTCGTCGAACGGTTGGCAGCACTGGAAGCTCCCGTTGACGAACAGTACCAAGTGGCATTGTTGCTCCGCAGTCTGCCCATGGAGTACGAACCGTTGTGAGCTGCATACATGGCGAAAGGCGTGGTGCAAATGCCGGAGCTGCGTGAAGCATTGATCACGCAGGAAGCGCGTTTTGTGGAGCAGGGCGGCGGCGACCGCGGAAGCGAATCAGACAGTGAGCGGGCATTGTTTGGCCGTTCGTCGGGGAACCGCAGGTTCGGCGGATGCTACAACTGTGGTTCGATGGACCACTATAAGCGGGACTGTCCGAAAACTTCACGCGGGGCTCCACTCAAGAGGAACCAGAATCGAGGTAGCGGAGATCAGGCGGAAGGGGGAC
>JAAEPW010001253.1 GCA_024232355.1 Chloroflexota bacterium
GGCCACCTGCTGCGCCATAAATGCTTCGGGGGCCTCGAGGTAGCGCCGGAACGAATCCGACTTCCACCGGCCGAGCACCTGGATCGTCGACACCGGCGCCCCGGCCATCAAAGCGGAAGTCGCGCCACCGCGTCGTAGAGAGTGGCCCGCAAAATCCATAGCGGGAAGCCCCAACTTGGCCGCGAAATGCCGAATCGTCTGCAGCACCTCCGCCCGCCTCACTGGCAGGCCATCCCTGTGAAGAAAGAGAGAGATCGGCGGCTGGCATTGACAGGGGCAAGCCAGCGCCGCCTGCAGCACATGGAAAGGGCATATCAGTGGAACGACTTTGGAACAGATGCAGGCCGCTGTCAGAACTGTGCCACGGCTGACAGGATCCATCTTTGAGCGCCGAACCATGACTGAGGCTTGTAAGCAACTGCTGCTGGTGCACAGCCTCACATCCGCTCAGCGCAGATGCTTCTGTGTGCTGGAGGGCCATGCCGAGGGAACAATCTCGCCCAGATGCAACAGTAGCCAAACCCCCAAAACCATTGGTCCCCAGCCTTCCTGTACTTCGGCTGGAGCTGAGGGAAGCACTGCTGCAAATTGGCAAAGTAGTGACGTTGTGATTGGTTGCTTCTGCGTCTGCTGTCCACCTTGCAACTTTTCCACCGCGCCCAGCAGCATCTTCAGATGAAGGGAATGGTAGACCTTGAGCGATAAATGACGTTCTACCAGCTCCAGCCGAACTCCTGCTA
>JAAEPW010001254.1 GCA_024232355.1 Chloroflexota bacterium
ACTTTCGCCAAGGCCGACGCGACTGCCTCTTTTGTCCCATACACCACCCTCGTTGTCACCGCCACGATTTTCCGTCGTCTCCGTTTTTTCTCTACCTGTGCATACTGCAACCGCTCATCCGGCATCCAGCGCCGCAGTGTTCGCCCACTCTTCTCACTCACCCTTTCTACCCAGCAACCGAAATGGGTGAGCAACGCCTTCCCGTATGACGCCAACTGGTCGGTCAAAAACATCGGCACGACTCCTGGTGCCAACACGCTCACCACTCCATGCACCAGTAGCTGGGCCATATTCAGACTCCGATCTCCCACTTCAACGGCCAACCACAGCTTGCTGAACGAGTCCATCGCCGTCCACACCCAGCATTGCCCTCGTTTTTCTCCCTCTCCCCTCATCCCACTCAACAGCGCATACAATTCGTCCATCTGCACCTGCGTCAGTTCCAGATTGTGAACCATATAACCGATCACTGCTTCACTGTGTTTTGCCGCTTCCACCAGCCATCTCAACACCGTGTCCTTGTCCACCTTAAACACTCGTGCTATCTTCCGTGGATTCACTCCCTCGCTCAACAG
>JAAEPW010001255.1 GCA_024232355.1 Chloroflexota bacterium
GAGCGACCAGAATGTCCTTCGCTGCCAACTTTTCAAGTATGAGCACGTTTTCACCCATAAAATCGGCCAAAATGATAACTTGGCAAGTCGCCCTGCCTTCTAGCTCTGACAAAGCGGTACGACTTTACGAGATTCGACACTTGAGTGTCGGCTGTGCAGGAATGCCAATCACACAGACATCAATGCCGCCCAGTGTGATGCCTGTATTGTCCAGCATGACACCGGGTTTAGCAAGTGCTACGCCCTTACTATCAGAGGCCACGCCCGTGCCACCTACAGTCACGCCTGTACCGCCTACGGCCACACCAAAACCAACTGCCACCGTGACCTCTTTGCCGCCTCTCAGCGGCAATGGTGGTGGACGGATTGTTTTTAGTTCCAGACGTAGCGGCGACGATTATGATATCTATGTGATGAATGCTGATGGTACTGACCCACGGCGACTGACACAGACTCCGAATGATGAGGAAGGTGGTACAGACTGGTCGCCTGATGGCTCCCAGATCGTTTTCACCTCTAGCCGCGAGAGCCTTGGAAGGATTCGTGTGATGAATGCCGATGGTTCCAATAAACACTGGTTGACGACTAAGGGGGGAATAGATCCTGCTTGGTCACCCGATGGCGACCGGATTGCCTTCACTCGTGAGATTCATATAGATGCCGACATCTACGTGATGAACGCCGACGGCACCAATCAGCAACGATTGACCCACACTAGTGGGTCATTTGGTTTGCAGATAGCCATATATTGACCTTGGTTCGCTTGCGGCGGACAGGGCGCTTCGTACAAGCTCCAGAAGCACCCAACGCATGGCGACGCTGACGACTACGCTCGCGGCGGGCAGCCCGTTTAC
>JAAEPW010001256.1 GCA_024232355.1 Chloroflexota bacterium
CAAATTCCTCACCCAATCATATGTGAACACACAATATGTGGACGGATGGCCAGGTACTCTGGCCCGTTAAGCCCAAACTGGCCCTGTTTGCCAAAGCTGCTGCCAGGGTCTGCCACAGGGAGATTACACAGCACCTAGCTAACCAGTAATGGTCGACTAGGGCCCAGGTCGGACCTACGGGAGCAAGTCCCATAGGTCACATACTAGAGACTCTGAAAGAGATGGTTTGATTAGACGCATAAGTACACAGAAATCAGAAGATGGCTGAGAGTACTGCTGAGAGATTGTTTACAGTTGTTTTTGTAGGCCACGTGGGTTTGTATGGAGCTGACGCGTCAGCGTAGTACAAACTGGCGTCACCGTGACGCGGCTGACGCGGACGCGTGTGGGAAGGGTTAAAAGGTGGACAGGATTTAGACAAGAATGAGCAGTATTTGTTTTGTTCAATTACCATTCCGTTTCCGAAGCAGAGTGTTGGCAATATTGTACGGGTCCGCCGGTACGCTCGCCGTGCCGTCTGCTTCGGTTCTGCGCCGCGTGGCGCCAGTCGGCGTCGCGCAAGAATGCGGCGCCGCGCTGGAAATAGCGCCCGATGACGGCGCCGTCATCTCCGACAGATGCTCGCCCCCAGTCACG
>JAAEPW010001257.1 GCA_024232355.1 Chloroflexota bacterium
CAGAATACCCACCTTTGCCATCGCACATCAACCTTCGCGGAAAGGGGGTGGCACATGAGGGATGCTCGCACAAGCACAGCCCTTCCCCACGAGACGTGAGGGGAAGGGTTTTTTGTTGCCATGAACGTTTCTGAAAACGGCCCTTCCCTCAACTTTTTTGGGGGATCACTACAACCTACTATTTCTTTACACAAGGAGACAAATGCACCGTTACAAGCTCATACTGAGCATCACACTAGGAACCATATTTAGCATCGGCCTGCTCCTGGGGCTGAGTTTTCACGCTGGTCCGGCGCAGGCTCAACCCGCGTTGGAAGCGGCAGCACCTACGATTGACCACGGCGAGGCCATCAGTGGAGCCTTGGCCTACTTGCAGACAAAACAACTGCCCAACGGCGGCATCGAGGGTTGGGTTCCCGGCACAGCCGACGATTTCACCACCATCAAGACCGTCTTTGCACTCGCCGCCGACCACCGCCCACTCAGCTTTCTAACCTCGGTCAGCGACACGAGTACACTC
>JAAEPW010001258.1 GCA_024232355.1 Chloroflexota bacterium
CGCGTGCACTCTCAGTAGCAGGGCAACGAACGTCGTTGAAAGCACCAGGAACAAGACTGCCTGCCCCCAATCTCCATTGGCTGCCAACCCCATCCCCGCCGTGGTCCAACCCGGCGGCAGCCAGATCAGCAAACGCGCTACACGCAGAATTTCCAGGACTTTGCTGGCACTTGAGCGGAACTCTGTAAAATTACTTGGCTCATCCAGTCCTTCCATTTCACGTTCCAACTCTTGCAAGAGCGGGATCTGGGTAGCTTGGGGTAAAGCGCCCGAGTCGTCGGCGGCATACTGAACGGCGTACTGTCCCACCCAGCAGAGCATAAAAGGGAGGGTGAGCAGGGCTACCATCAGTGCCCGCAAGCGCCGGTCACCTGCCACCAGGTCAAAGAGATCGTCCATGATGCGTCCGGTCAGCACCAGCAGCATGAAGGTGGGTAACGCACCTATCAGAATCAGTGGGAGTGCCAGGGGCTGGTGCCACGCCAGTCCTACAATCTCGCCCAAGAGGATGGGGATCGTCCACAAGCCTGTCATTGTCAGTAAGGATGTTAGCGTGCTGCCCACGACGATGCTGCGAAAGCTGATGGGGTGCGAGAATAGCCGCGACATCTCAAAGCGTTCGACCAGTTGTGAGCTGTACGATGCGGGCAATACCAGCCATATGAAGAACATGAATGCGTTGACCAGCATCACGGTCTCGTAGGCGGCACTGGGTGTGAGTAGAGCCAGTGTTATTGCCAGACCGATGCCCATCGTTATGAATACCGGGATGGTGAATATGAACGTTACGAGTTTAAACAACAATCCCACGATGCGTAG
>JAAEPW010001259.1 GCA_024232355.1 Chloroflexota bacterium
CTGGGAAACGGCGTGTTCTTGCGGGTAGAGAAAATTGGGAATGTGCGATATTTGTTTGGCCGCTATGCCAAATGATTGAGCCATGGACTTTAAAAAGGCGCTGGGGGTGATAAAGTTGGCGACGTGACGCTCATAGACGCGCCAGGTTTTGTGTAGGGTCATCTCGACGGCGGCCAGGGCGCTCCACGCCAGCGAGCCGTGCATACAGCGATGTCGCACTGCCTGGAAATAGTTGCCAGTGCGGCAACGCGTGCAAGGGGCTCCTTGTGTATACAACAAGTAGTTGGGACAGATCAGTTTGTAGTCGTGGAGTGTTTGTGCGATGGGGATGTTGCGCCGGGAAATGGGTGGGAGTATGGCAGGCGAGAGTTGATGGTAGATATTGGATAGATGAACGATATCGGGCTGGAAAGCGTCAAGAACTGAGGCGATTTGTCGGGCTGCTTGAGGAAACCATACGACGCGCAGGGCCGCCTTGATGCGACCTGCCAGGCTCAGGTTTCTAAAATCAATGTGGGGGACAAAGTGACGGTGGTATGTGGCTGGCAGGTTGCGGGGGTGTCGCATGGCGAATATTTCTGTGGTGTGCCCTTGGGCCTCCAACAGACGTTTCAGGTTGAATAGGTAGCGCTCAGTTCCTGATCTCAGATAGTAATATTTGTTCACCAAAAGGATACGCATAATCGCTTCTTCTAGATTAGCAAGGGATTCTGACACACGCAATGCTTACAAACTAGAGATGTCGTCATCACAGTTGCTCTCGGAATTCCTCATACAGGGTTGTAATATGTGTCGTCAGCCGTTCGATTCTCTCACTCGTTTGAGGGTCAGCAAAGCTCGGTGTCGCTGGCAGTAAACGTTCTCCAAATAGAGCGCGTAACAACTTGCCAACGTAGCGACAAGTTTTGATTTTCTTCTTGCGGACCTGGCGCATGGCCAATAGTTCAGCGGTTGATACCCTCATACTCTTGCGCCAGGGCCTTGGCATAGGTACCCGCTTGAATACAGAAAGCTGACTCAGGAATACGCGCACCTGGAAAGCTAACGAAGAATAGTCAGCAGCAACGGTGCTGATACCGCCAACATGTTGCAGAGTAGGAGACTCTTGGAACAAAAGACGTTCTCCCTGGCCTAGCAACAAAAGATTGAGCAATTTGGCGGTATCATATCCTCCCTTTCGCAAGCCCATCTGCACAAGTTGATCTTGATATTTGGTTGGGATATCTGTCCACTCGTATCGATTCAAGCAGATGCCTGTTGCCTGAATGGTCTGTGTCAGTGCTCGGTTGTCGTAAATGGCAAAGTATGAACTACCTAGACATATATTCTCGTCCGTTCTACTATAGCGCCCGGCCATTTCTTGAAAGGCTGCCGGTATAACTTTTTCCTCGTCCTCTAGCCACACGGGGGAGCCAGAGAAAACACCCGCATACTGGCCCAGGCGAGGAGTCAACTTGTCTAGAAATTCACCCGTAGCCAGGATATCCGAGTCCATAAAACAAAAGGTGTCTGAACGCTCTTGTGATTGCAGATAGGAGAGCGCTTGACCATGCGGTATTATGGTCTTTACAGGAAGAGCAAAGAACTCGAATCTGGGATTCTTTTCGCAGAACTGTTGCAATAGACGTATCTCTGCAAGCGGGCAGCCGTTGGCAACCAGGCGGAATGAACAGTCCGACCACTTGCGCAGGCTATGAGCAAAGAGGGGCACGTATTGGGCGGCGCCTGGAGTGCAGACGATGTTGAACTTTTTCATAATCATTCATCTGTTCACGGCGTCTTTACCGGCTGTTGTGAAACAAGGAGATAGTGCATTCTTTGCTTGCGCCCATCCAGACGGAAAAGCAATTACTAGTCCAGGCGACCCATCGCGCGCCGGATAGGGCTGAGCAAGAGGGTCATCTTCCATCTGAATGCATGCCACGGCCGTCGCCAGACATAACGTTGCCGCTCACTCTTTAATGTCTGTGTTGCCCGCTGCAAGATCTTTAATGATCGCACTGTCCGTTGCTGGCCATCCAGCACCTGCCGCAGTAAATCGTCTCGCGAGCAGTCGCCCGGTTGATAGCGATGGTGCTGAAGATAGGCATAGATTTCCTGGCACATTGCCGGCACAGGCGATCTTGAAAACTGATTATGCTCTAGCCTGGCACTGACAAACTCGGTCAGGTGAGCCATGTTTGGATCGAGTCCTAACGCAGCGGCAAGGCCGGCCACCGTTTGGCAGTATGCTTGAGCGTTTGAAAGGTCATACTCGATGATGGGTAGGCGATACACTTGATGTAATCGCACCAATTCGGCATTATACCACAACCACAAAGTATTGGCCTCGTGTTCAGATATTTTATGGCGTTTGACGAGGGATCGAGTCGCAGCAGCCGGATGGCGAAAAGTACCCACCAGGATGGGCGAAACGGCAAAAGAGCCAATGATGTCCAACCAGGTGTCCATCAGCAGCAACAAACGCGGGTCCTTGAGCCCACAAGGTGCGCTCGCGGCGAGTTGGGCGGCCACTTTTTTCAGAGCCTGCTTTTGCCACGGGAGAGCGGTGATTTGATGGGGTGGGTGTCTCCAGAAACCGCCACTCGCAGTCAGAATTTGGTAATGAAGGTGCTCTGCCGCAGGTAGCTCACGAGTGCCTTTGGCATTGTATTTTCCAGAGCGGGATACCTGGCCCAGAAAAAGACCGCATTGTTCCAGGCTGCCGGTCAGGCAACTGGTTCCACTGCGGTGCATACCCAGGATGAACACAAATATGTCGCTAGAACTAAATTTTGTTGGCATGCTCTTTCCTCTCCAGGCTAGTTTGTTCTGTTTTCCCAGATAGCCCTCTACCCCAGGTGTGGATTCGATGGTACAATGCACATCATGAAGACGAATGCTAGTTTATCTGTGAAACCGTCTAATGTCAATCTGCGCCAATTCATGGGCATAGCCCGCTGGGTGTTGCGGCTAAATTGGGCAACTAGCCCTGGGTTGGTGTTGGGTCTCGTCGTCGTCGCCCTGGCCTCTAGTCTAACCCCGGCCGCCCTGGCGGTAGTTGCACGTGGCCTGGTCAACACCTTGGTCACGATTTTGGACAGCGGCCCTGACGATATCGGCCCCCTGTTGCCGTGGCTGGGGCTTGGCTCGGTGCTGGCTGTAGTGGATGCAAGCAGCGGGGCCGCCAACCGTTTTTTTAATCGACGCCTCTACGACGAGCTTGAAATCCAGATCACGACAGACGTCTTGTCTCACGCTGCTAGTCTTGACGTGACTTTTTTTGAAAACCCTGATACTCAAGATATCATCGCGCGGGCGCAAAGGAGCACAGTTCAATACTTTGCCCAATTCATCACCGACTGTCTGACGGTCATTGCCGGCATCTTTCAGTTCGTTTCCCTGGTGGGCGTCCTGGTTGTTATCGAGCCTATCATCACCCTGATTCTAGTGCCACTAGTGCTGCCTTCTCTTTTTTTCCAATGGCGTTTGAGCCGCGCGCGTTATGACACAGAATTCAACCGTGTCACCAAGCGACGCTGGATGCGCTATTTTGTCCGCCGGCTGACCGAGCAGACGTGGGTTCCCGAAATCAAACTGCTATCGTTGGCCCCCTTGCTGACCGAACAATGCCGCACACTGCTGACAGAATTTCGCGACCAAAATCGCCGCTTACACTTGCACGGTTTCATACTCAACGTTTTGTTTGCGTTTTTTATGACAGCCTCGCTCTACGCTGTACTGGCACGGGTTGCGACCCGCGTGATAAGCGGCCTGTTGACGGTAGGCGACGTGGCAATCTATGGCGGGGCCACGTCGCGTTTGCGACACACGCTCCAGACCGTTGTGACGTCTACAGGCGCCGTGCGAGAAGGTTCGCTATACATCTCGGATTTAAAAGAGTTCTTGGGCACAGAATCGCCGGCGACTGTTGCCCCGGGGCTCGAACCCAACGCCGGCAAGAACACCATCGAATTCAGAAATGTCTCCTTTTCTTATTCCGGTTCCAAGCGCCCTGTCCTGACTGACATCACGTTCTGTATAAACCCTGGCGAAACGATTGCTCTGGTGGGTGAGAATGGCGCGGGCAAGACCACGTTGGCAAAATTGATCGCCCGCCTGTATGATCCCATAGAGGGCTGCATTCTGCTGGACGGCATAGACTTGAGAGATGTATCTCTGACCTGTTGGCGCCGCCAGATAGGCTTTGTGTTCCAGCGTTTTAGCCTGTATGAAGCCACTGCCGGCGAGAATATCGCCTACGGTGACTGGGAGCGCTTGCTGGAAAACCGAGAACAGGTCCAAGAGATTGCCCGCCGAGCCAACGTGCATGAGATGATTCAGGCCATGCCCCAAGGATATGATACCCTTTTGGGACGAGACTTTGGCAAATACACCCTTTCCCAGGGCCAATGGCAACAGATATCTATCGCCCGCGCCTTTGCGCGAGAGAATGCCTCGCTCCTCATCCTGGACGAGCCTACGTCCAACCTGGACGCGCGCGCCGAGTACGAGTTGTTCTGTCGTTTCCGCGAGCTGGCGGCTGGCCGGACGACAGTCTTGATCTCGCATCGCTTTTCGACGGTGAGCATAGCCGACCGCATCCTGGTGTTGAATCAAGGACGCATTGTCGAACAAGGCACGCACCAGGATTTGCTCGCTCAAGGCGGATATTATGCCAGCCTATACCGCCTGCACAATCGCCAGATGGCTGCGCCGCCGCCGTCGAAAGGTTGAGAGTAGCGCTCCACGATGACATGACTATACCCCCACATCTTTTAAAAATACTTGACTTGACGCATAACCTCCGCTATACTTTACATACGCAATGAGGGATCAATCCCCCAAAAACCCGTGACCAAAAGCGCCTCGTCGTTAAACACACTGTATTGGTTACCCATTTAAATGCCAGGGAGGTATAGTCGTGCAGAAAAATCTAGTTCCAAAAGTATCGTTCCTTCTAGTTCTTGTGGTGCTGTTTGCCTTGCTAGGAAGCGCACAGGCGGCAACCCAGGAACCAGACCCAGGTTCCATCGCGACCGTCACC
>JAAEPW010001260.1 GCA_024232355.1 Chloroflexota bacterium
CGTGCCAATGCTCAACGGCAGTTCGGTGATCTGCGGTTTGGTGCCGCGCCGCACGCCGATAGGATCGGATGGCTCGTCGAGCAGACAAAAGCCCTCGCCAGGGGTGATGACGATGGTGGGGCAGTGGTTGTTGCGCGAAAGCACCAGTGTGTTGGAGGCCAGGTCTATGGAGAGGATGTTGAGTGTGGCCGAGACTTTGCCGCCTTTGAAGGTAAAGAGATAGTCGTGGGCAGCGCGGGCGGCGGCTCCATCGCGCACGCCTTCGGCCAGTTCAGAGATGGCCTTGCGGGCGACGAGGTTGCTGATTGCCTTGGCTGCGCGTCCCGAACGCTGGCCGTCCACGAGGATGAAGGAAAAGCCGCCCTGGGGGCGTTCGATCATCTCGAGCGAATCCCCGCTCTCGCTGGTGGCCCACTTGCCTATTTTGGCGACGGCGACGTTGATTTCCATGTGGCTTGTCAATATCCTTGTCAGTGGATCAATCAGCTTTATTCGTTTAATCCGTTGATTCACCTTCTTGCTCGACCGGGTCAGGCATCGGGCGGCTGACGCCATTTGTTACCATCGTGATTTCGATACCGGGCGCGATTTCGACGCGGGCGCGGTTTTCCTCGGCGTCATAGTAGGTCAGTTTGCCGAGGACGCCGCTCACAGTCATTATCCGATCGCCGACTTGCAGGGCGGACACTTGCTTTTGTCGCCGCCTCCGGGCCTGCCACTGGGGCAGGAACATGAGCGCGCTCAATACGACGAGGCCGATCAGGATGTAAGTTTGTTGAGATTCCACGTTTAGGCTCCTATTTGTTTGATATGGTTGGGGCGTATTATACCCGTCTTGGGGGAGTGGGCAAGGGCGGGGTAGATACAAAGACCTCTGAGGTTATGGCAACCCAAGGTTGCACGAAAACCTCAGAGGTCTTTTGTTGTTGTCACAGCCGCGCTTAATCGCTCTTGAGTATGAGCGGCAAGTAGATGGGATAGTCGATGGCGGTGTCGATGACGTTGAGGGTCACGGTCGCCACGTTCGAGTTGAGCAGGCCGCTGTCGTAGGCGTGGTAGCTAAAGATGTCCGTGCCCGTAAAGC
>JAAEPW010001261.1 GCA_024232355.1 Chloroflexota bacterium
ACGAGCTCTAAACTGCTCATTTGTCAGTAAACAACGTACGGAAATACACTGCAATAAAATCGGCAATTGCAAATCAAACGAGTCTGCGCGACTCCAGCAGCCTGCTCAGCTGCCCTTGCCCGTCATCGTCTCCCAGCCGCCTCCCGGGCTCTGGCTCCTCCCGCTCGCCATCGTAGGACAGAGGCGTTGTCCGATGCTCGGCATGGACGCGCTACGCACTAAACCGCGCCAACCTAAACTGGCTTTTTGCTATAAAAGGCGCGCCGGTGCTCTGGCTGCGACTTATCCTCTTACTTGATCTCAGGCACGCTTGCGACTCAGTGGGGAAAGCGAAAAGGGCCGCTAATGGGCCTGGCTGCAAAAACTGGCTGCAGTCGCTGCGCCGCACTGGCTCTAAAGACGGCAGATCCGAGTCTACATAACCTGCACAGCTTCGCATTTTTCTTACGTGCACTCTGGTCGTTGCTGATGTCGGGCGGACCGCCACTCTGCGTCGTCCCCTGCACCCCAGTGGCGGTGGGGTCAGGGTCTCGCCCCATCCGATCCGAACCGACTCCATGCGCTGAGCCGGTAACGCAGCTCGTCGCTGCTAGCGACTCCACTCGCCACTGCCAAGCAAGGACGGCATCCATCCAGTCTCTGAAAAAAAGGAACCCGTCTTCGTACGCAACTGCCGACTCGTATCCCCCAAGCGGGAGTAGGTCATGCGTACCCGACTCCTCAAGCCAAAAGGGACCGAAGCGGGGCTTGCTGAGCGAGCACGGAAGAGCTCCAGCTGCATTCGCAGGTCAAAGAGGGCATCGACCGCGCGGGCGCTAGAGGAACGGAGGCCATAACAACACAGTCGTTTTCACTTTCACCAGCACTGCTACCGAGAGCCTTGTAACCTTACTAGGGGAGCAGACAGAAGATGACCGCTGTAGTCTCTGCAGCCGGCTTTGAAAAACGTCTTGAATTGTCCAACGAAATGGACCCGAAAAAACCCCGCGGCGCCGCGCCCATTATGCTGATACCTACAATAACGGGTCTAAATTGGCGATATCCGCCTCGGCGCTCAATTTTTGAACATTAAATTTTTTGCACCTTGCCCTGTTGCAGGCCGACCAAAGAAAGTGCCGCGCATCAAAAACCAAGGGCTTTGGACGACCGCATTTTTCCGTGCTTGTCCAATTGGACGTATCTCTGGAAGCTCGCCGCCTGCGACCAGTTTCCCGCCTCCATTACCGTGAGCGGGTGGCAGCCATTCCCAAGGGAAATTGTCACGTGACCCGAGCGAAAAGAATGTCCGGTGAGACGGGGCAGGCCGGACTTTTCCTGGATTCGATCCAGAGCGGACCGAAAGGAAGACTTGGAAATTGTTTTCGAAGCCTTGTGGCCGTGGGGAAACAAGGGGTCCTCCTTTCGCTTGCCCACATCTTTCCTAGCCATCCAGGCCCTTAGGTTCGTTACGGGGCAAAGATCGGGGTTCTTGGCTGCCGCCATGAACTTTAGGTGACCTTCGCGGAATTGGTCTGTTTTGGACTTCGCTATTGTCAGACGCACCCCATCCCTTAGGAAATGGACTTCTCCTATTTTTAGCCGAATAATGTCGTCCAACCGGCAACACGAGCACAAAAGAACCAGTGACATAGCGAATGCCCGCTTGATCGGCAGCGTCCTACTTTCTTTGGCGCGGGCTGCAAACAGGAGCATGTGTTTGAGCGTGGCAGGATTTGCTCTTCTCACATCCCTCGGTAGACGCTTTGCCGCACTGATTATAGCCGCCGCGAGTTTACTCTTGGTCGGATCTCTGAGATCTGCTAGTTGAAAAAACCGACTGATCCCAGAAATTTGTTGCAGAAGGGTGGAGAAGCTAAGGCCTCTGTTCTTGAGGCTTTGGAGGTAAAGAATCACATCCGCATCTTTTGGAGAGGACCAAATCCTGCCATGCTTGTCGCAAAACTCACGAAAACACCGAATGGCGCACAGGTAGGCGACCGCAGTTGACGCGCTACAGGAAGCTGCCACGGAGCGTTTGACATCTTCCACCACCACCCTCAGCTCCTCACTGCCAGCGGCCGCTTCAGCCAGATCAGCCCAGACAGGACCGGCTGCAAAACCTAAAACCGGCACCATCATAGCATGGGTGCCCACGGGGGGGGGGGGGGGGGGCGGGTGCAAAACCGCAAAGGGGGGCGGGCGGCCCCAGAAAACCAAGCTGACCTTGCTCCCATGCCCCCCCCCCTGTTTTTAAATAAC
>JAAEPW010001262.1 GCA_024232355.1 Chloroflexota bacterium
ATCTGACCGGTCTCCATACGTTTGGCGAGCGATATCTCTTGCTCGCTCGTGAGCAGAGGTTCTCGCCCGATCTCTTTAAAGTAGAGAGCAACGGGGTCAATCGTCAGGATCGGGTCCAAGTGCGTTTTCGGGTCAGTCGTCTTACTGGATTCCTCGGTTGTTTCATCCGTGCTCGCTACATCACTTATCTCGATACTGGCTTTTATCAGGGTAGTGAGAGCATCATCAATCGCTTCCAGGTTTTCCTCGGCACGGGGAAAGGCGGTGAGAATATCGTCGTACGTGATGAGACCTTGCTTGACCACCTTGGTCAGCAGGTATTCCCCACCGTTGACTTTGTCAGTTGTTGCCGGTTGATTCTCTCGATGTGGTTTCATCTTGTGCCTGGCGATTTGGCTTTTGTCTGCGTATCCAACCTGGAGTATAACGCAACTTGGTGCGGAAGACAATCACTCGTTAGAATAGTGCCAACTGCCCCACGGGAGGCGATAGGTTCTGCCC
>JAAEPW010001263.1 GCA_024232355.1 Chloroflexota bacterium
CGCTGCGTCGCCGTTTTCTCTTGAGCGCCGCGTCGCCGTTTGCGAATGGAAGGGAAGCGTCGGACGTCTGGTGATGTGACGAAATCCCAGATTGGTCCTGCGCGTCGTGGTAGTTGGCCGGTCGTTGATCCCGCATGATAGAAACACGCGCACGGGCGTCGCCAGAGATGTGGTGTCGCCACACCACAAAAAGAAAGAAGTTGGCCTAATTTTCCACATGAACGCACGCACCCTTTTTATTAGTCACGTTCCTTGGGGCGGCGTTGTCGGTACAATGAATCCTTTTTGGATCACGCCACCCGATCCCTCACAGTACGAAATTACCTTTCCTAGGTCACCCATAAATTTGGTTATAATGCACAGACAGTACGGTAGCCTTAATAAATCAGCGGCTTCTCAACAAGGCTACTATTGCAATGTAATAGTACATAACTATGTACAATTAACAAACACCACAATATCCCCCACTCAGGCAAAATCATCGTCGATTCTGCCTCACTGCTGCGGGCACTGGTCCTCGAACCCCAGCCTGAGTGGAGGTACTCCCAGATTCTGCCTTGTCGAGCGTCTGGGCATCGGTCTGGTTTCC
>JAAEPW010001264.1 GCA_024232355.1 Chloroflexota bacterium
AACTAGTGGTACATATAGTGGGCAACAGTTCACTGTTCCCGGACCCTACGAGGATTTCTTACGCATGAGGCGCTGGTTCTGAGGAGCAACTGAACCTGTTCTTAGTCTATGTTTCACGCCCACAAGCTACCGCCCTGCTCCCCCCCCAACCCCCCAACCCCCCCCCCCCCGCCGCATGCGCAGCTAGGTATCCCCCCCCTTCCGTTTGGGCAAGTAGTAGGGGCCCCCCACCCCGGCCCGTTCATGC
Organism: Chloroflexota bacterium; assembly: GCA_024232355.1. Next base: position 248 of record JAAEPW010001264.1, read on the forward strand.
GTAGTTCTGCATGTGCACACGAACGGAGCGAGCAGCATGCTAGGAAATCCGTACTTTCAAAACAGAACAAAACAGCACCGATGTGCCATCAGCAATCCGAAATGCAACAGAGCGGCAAGAGCTACAGCAGTGTATGTACAAAACAAACAGCATTACGTGCTGGACCAGGTGCGAGTAAGACGTGGCAGTGAAGAGCGACAGGCGCGACCGTCCTCACTCCAGTTCGTCCAGCAGCGAGTCGGCGTCGGAATCGAGCACAATGATGCTCGCTTCGGGGGACGCGACCGCATCAGCCGATTTGGCGCTTCGACCTTCAGTAGGTGTGCTGCTCTCTCCACGATCCCAGATGATCGGACACTCATCTGGCGACGATCGCTTATCCGATCTGTCCAGCGACGACCTCTGGTCGGCGCCCAGTGCCTCTTCGACAGCGCTCACTGCCGCAGCCACCACATTGACGGTGGAGGCGGGCACGTGCTCAGCCCCTGAAATGAAACAACGGCAATTTGCCAGGAGGAAAAACAAGCAAACGACAGATACCAGGGGTACAATGACAGCTTCCCACACCATGGGCCACCGACGAGCAATACAGGCTCAAAACAACAACCGGCACATCTAAGCTACCAGATTACCTTGGGACACGATCTGTTTGGCTTCCTGACGAGACTTCTTCCAGATCGCAGCGAGACTGACAGCAGGGTCAGTCGGTTCGGAAAATCGCGGCACCACCTTGCGCTTGCGACCAACCGGAGGATGTCGGATTGGCGGAGCAGTGGTCTCATCGTGCTCAGACTCGGAAGAAGGGCAAGGGTTCATTTTCGCCGCGCGACGTATGCGACGCACCAGACGCTTATCTTTCGGCCGCTGCAGATGACTGCTCACAGTGCGCATGTTCGCACAGAATTCGCGTCTACTCTCGCCCGGAGCCCGTCGCTGCTGCGATTCGTTCGATGTCCGAGGGTATCTGTCGCTGTCGGATTCGTCTGGGCTGCTGCTGCGTGAGATGACCGCGACGTCTTCCGACGTGTCCGAGAGATCCTGCATGTCGCGGTCCAAGTTCCGCTTCTCGTCTCTGTACTGCAGCGCAGCAGCCTGCCAGCCGACAGAATCACTGGACACCGCCGCGGAAGCCGCCTCTGCCACAGGAACGGAGACAGGGCGGAACACAACTACGGCTGGTGTGGCTGGCGCGGCAACGGGCACATGGTAAGGACTGACGGAAGGGGTTCGCAATCCGTCGCAGTCCGACCGATAGTTGCCATCCGTGACTGGTGCAATGGTGGATATCTGGGAGCAGCTGAGCGCAGTAGCATCGAGACGTGACTGCGAAGCCATCAAACCCTCCTCCACTTCCTGCTCCAAGCGGACCTGGTCTGCTGCCATCTCGCCCAAGCGCCAACGACGCATCTCCGCCCATGTGGCGTCCCGACGTTGCACGGGAACGTGGGCACCTTGCATGATGCCGTTCAGCATGGCCTGATACCGCGGACGCAGTGAGGGTGCGGCGTCGCGAACACGCTGCTCCTGGATTCGTGCATAGGTTCGATCATCGAAGGGCAGTGGGTAAATGGCGAACAGCTGCTCGTCTCCGAATCGGAACGAACTTTGCTGCAGCTGACGTCTTGTCGGTCCCTTAAAGAAACAGCCCTGTACTTGTCACTGAAGTGTGCATAATCAGTTCACGATAATCAATCAGCAGTTTCTGTGTGGCCAACAAAATGGTACTGAATGAACTAAATTACTAGTCAGTTTACTAAATGCCGCAACACTACCACAAATGAATATTTTGGTCACAATAAGAGGTTACATGGTAGGCACCAATTTGATTCCCTGCCCTATCTTGTACGTCAATTTGTGTTCGATGACCCCTCCGAAGGCGAAGTAAGCCTGCCCCTGACTGGTACAGGCTGCGAAGCACCAGAAAGGGACACAAATGCCAAAAAACACGTTAACTCATCCACAACGAGTGCATTGCAAACTGGCGTCTGTGTACCTGCAGCACTGAGCGAACGTCTTCTGCGGCGGCCAATATGTCTCTGTACGCGAACGAAGGGGCTCCATGCTCAGCATCGACGCCGCTATCCATCAGCACTGGTGGCTGATGCAGACGTAGTGGTGGTTCGTCCGTCCAGAACCAGCGTTCACTCCTCAGGCGCCGGCAGCGCGTTGCGTAGTCTCCGTCTCGACGACCCGTCAGCGCGCTCAGATTGCCGCGCAACATCTGACGCAGTGACTGGCACTCCGGGGCATTAGCTACAATCCATGAGTACATTGTATACATAGCTGACTGAAATGTTGCCGCACTGATTAGCAGCAACAAACTGCTGCTGCATCATGGCAATG
>JAAEPW010001265.1 GCA_024232355.1 Chloroflexota bacterium
AGAGCGTGGTGGATGCCAGCATCGAGGGCGGCGAGATCGAGGTTGCGTTCAACGTCAAGTATCTGATCGACGTGCTGTCCGTGATCGATACACCCCAGGTGGCACTGGAGACGACTGTGGCTACCAGCCCCGGCGTCATCCTGCCCGTGGAAGACAGTGTGGATTACGTCCACGTCATCATGCCTATGCACTTGGGCAGATAGGAAGCAGAGATGAGGATCAAGAATCGAAAAGGTATGGAAACAGTTCTCACGGCGGCGGTGACCACAGATGAAACCAAGACCATCATCTTTGCATCGTTGATCGGCGCTCAAACGGCCGTCAAGGCCATCTGGGCTTCGATACTGAACCGTCGCTCGATACTACAAATCGGCCACAAAAGCTACTGCACAGGCGATCCCAATGTAGAGTACCTCACCCTGAAACAATCGCCAGCCCCCGGTGTACATCACTGGGTCATGCTCCCCGAACCCGGCCCCGATGCCCTGTTTCTGCTGATGATCCCCTTGCAGGGGATGACCGAGCAGGAACAACTGGTCAAGCTGTTGAACCATCACACGCTCTGGCCGGTCAGAGATATGTGGGCAGAGGAACTTTGGAACCGAGGCGTCGTCGCGGACGACGAAGGTACGTGCCTGATCCAGGAACTCAAAGTCCACGGCGAACTCGGCTGGGCCTACGCTGTCAATACCATCGGGTGGGACGACGTGATCGAC
>JAAEPW010001266.1 GCA_024232355.1 Chloroflexota bacterium
AGAGCGTGGTGGATGCCAGCATCGAGGGCGGCGAGATCGAGGTTGCGTTCAACGTCAAGTATCTGATCGACGTGCTGTCCGTGATCGATACACCCCAGGTGGCACTGGAGACGACTGTGGCTACCAGCCCCGGCGTCATCCGGCCCGTGAAAGATAGCACAGATTACACACATGTGATCATGCCTATGCACTTGGGCCGATAGGAGGCAGAGATGGAGATGAAGATCAAGAATCGAAAAGGTATGGAAACAGTTCTCACGGCGGCGGTGACCACAGATGAAACCAAGACCATCATCTTTGCATCGTTGATCGGTGCGCAAACGGCCGTCAAGGCCATTTGGGCTTCGATACTGAATCGTCGCACGGCGCTGCACATTTCCGGTCGCCCGAGTTACTACACAGGCGACCCCGATGTGGAGTACGTGACCATCAAACAATCGCCAGCCCCCGGTGTACATCACTGGGTCATGCTCCCCGAACCCGGTCCCGATGCCCTGTTCCTGCTGATGATCCCCCTGCAGGGGATGACCGAGCGGGAACAACTGGTCAAGCTGTTGAACCACCACACGCTCTGGCCGGTCAGGGATATGTGGGCAGAGGAACTTTGGAACCGAGGCGTCGTCGCGGACGACGAAGGTACGTGCCTGATCCAGGAACTCAAAGTCCACGGCGAACTCGGCTGGGCCTACGCTGTCAATACCATCGGGTGGGACGACGTGATCGAC
>JAAEPW010001267.1 GCA_024232355.1 Chloroflexota bacterium
GCGCTGTTCACGAAGTGGAAGGTGAAACTGACGCCGCTCCTGCTAAGGGACGCGGGCGAAACCGAAACAAAGGGCGTGGACAACTGCAGGCACCGGGACCACAAATGCCTAGTGCGTTCGCGACCGATTTCCCTCAGTACGTGCCGATGGAACAGTATGGGCCACAGCCAAGGGTGCAGGCTCCCATGCCGCCCCCACGGCTGCCATCGCTGCCCAGCTGCCGCACTACCTATAATTTCTGCCTGCCGCAGCCACCGCCTGCGCCGCCGGGCTGCCAGGGATCTCGACCTTATCAGCCGAATATTCACCAATCGTTTCCGCCGAACTATACCTCAGGGCTGAGAGGACCAGCGCCGAATGCGCCACCTCGCCCTCCATTTGATATGAGTGGAATTGAGTGCTACAATTGCCACCGGAGGGGGCATTTCTCACGTGATTGTCTAGCGCCACGTGTACCACGCGGGCAACCACCGGTGCAGGCTCCCACGCCGCCCGCTGGTTCGATGGCTGTGTTGACTGGACAGTCAGGCGACGACACAACTGTCTGTTCACTCCGGAATCTGACTACTCATATGACAGCCAACTCTTCGAACGCTGCAGCAGTGCCAATGTCGCTGCAACCGCTTTCAGCACACATGGATGTGCTTGATCACCCA
>JAAEPW010001268.1 GCA_024232355.1 Chloroflexota bacterium
TGCGCCATAATTTGTGCCATGGTTGTCGTATCCGCTCGAGTCGGTAAAATCGCCATTGAATTCGTAGTGAGCTATCAAACCGATGAAATTCGCAATGATGCTTTTATTCCCGTCCATGGTCACGCTGGTAATTGACGAATTGGGATCAGCCACATCTCCTGTCCAGTTCACAAATCGATAGAAGTGATCCGCTACGGCTTCCAGATCCACTTCAGCGCCACAATCATTGTAGGTAAATGTCCCCTCCCCGGGTGTTGTGACAGACCCGCCTGTTGTACTGGATATGGCCAGCGCATAGGTTTCCAAGGCAACAAAGCCGGCTGTAACGCTCTTGCTCTCATTCATTGTTATTGTGGTGATTGCCGAGTTAGGATCAGCCACGTCTCCTGTCCAGCCGGCAAATTCATAGCAAGAGGCAGGGGTGGCAACAAGGCTCGCCACAGCATTGCAATTATAGGTAAAAGTCCCTTCTCCAGGTGTGGTGATGGAACCGCCTGCTGTGCTGGATGTGGTCAGATTATAAAAGGTTGTTTGAGTGTCTGTGGCTTCATCGATCCCCATATCTACAAGGTTGTTAAAGATGCGGTCATCCCCCTCAAAGTCATGAGTGGGGAGCTTGGGCGCTGAGTTGTCTCCGGCGTCAATGCAGGGAGAGCATGGCCCAAGGTGGAAATCCCCGTTTGCAGGGTCCACAAACAGGGGATCTGCATCGATATTGCCCTCTCCCGTATAACCGCCCCGGATATCGCAGAAGGTCACATCAGGTGAGCTGCTACGGTTGGATATCTCGGCGGTGGTATTTCCCCAGAGGATGCAGTTGGTCAGGGTCGGGGAGGAACGGTCGTTGTTGTACATCCCGCCGCCATTGGCAGAGAATATGCAGTTGGTCAGGGTCGGCGATGAGACATAGTAATTGTACATCCCGTTACCGGAATTGGCAGAGAATATGCAGTTGGTCAGGGTCGGGGAGGAGACATAGTAATTGTACATCCCGTTACCGGAATTGGCAGAGAATATGCAGTTGGTCAGGGTCGGGGAGGAACGGTCGTAGTTGTACATCCCGTTGTTGCCGCCGGTAATGGTAAAGCCGTCCAGGATAGCGGTCTCACGTAACGTGCGAGTCGGATGATAGAAAACATTATAGCAGTTATCGGAAGTAACACCTTGCTCCCCGATATCACCGCTTAGGATAGTGACATTATTCACCCAGTCTCGGTCTTCCCATTTAACGCAGCCCGCTGAAGGATTAAATCCGCCGTAAATTGCCACCCCTTTTTTCATCTGAAAGGATTTGTATCGGTCGCCCGCCGCTGCATGTTCCACAGAGGGCTTGTAGGTCCCCTCCGCCACCAGGATTGTATATCCGGGTTGAGCTTCGTTCAACGCGTCTTGTAAATCCGTGTAGGCGTCCAACCAGGAACCGCCGTTATCGGCGCCCGTGGCGCCGGCATCCACGTATATGGTGGATGGATCATGTACAAAGTCGGCGATTACCGACTTATCGTCACTCATGGTCACCGTGGTGGAAGAAGAGTCAGGATCAGCCACGTCCCCGGTCCAGCCGACAAACTTATAGTAGGGGTGGGGTATGGCAATCAGATCAACAACTTCACCGCAATCATAGGGGAAAGTCCCCTCCCCTGGTGTGTCAACCCACCCGCCTGTTGTGCTGGATATTGTCAGATCATAGATCGTTGGCGCGTTCTCATCGACCTCATAAATTCCCATGTCTACCACCGCACCAGGAATACCATCGCCATCCATAATGCGCGCATTACCCTCAAAATCGGTTGAAGGAAGGTACGGCGCTGAATTATCCCCTTTATCAATACACGGAGAACCTGGCTGGAGATGGAAATCCCCGTTTCCGGCATCCGCAAACAAGGGGTCTGTATCGATATTGCCCTCTCCCGTATAACCGCCCCGGATATCGCAGAAGGTCACA
>JAAEPW010001269.1 GCA_024232355.1 Chloroflexota bacterium
AAAAGACAAATGGCCAAGAAAAGCAAGCACCTGTGCGCGTGGAAAAAGAACGAGAGGGTCAAGAAATTTGATCGTTACAAAAGCATGGTGAAAAAACCCAGGTTCGTGTGTAGAAATTGTGGCAGGGCGGCGGCCAAAAAGAAATGGCTGTGCGAGCCCATGCCCCTCTATGGCGACAAGTGAAAGGAGCAAGCATGAGTGACAAAAAGCCGTTGCACGCCGGCGCCCACGAGGAGACAGAGGGACAGCGCCAGGAACGCATGGCGTGGTGGACCCAGGCCCGTTTTGGCTTGTTCATCCACTGGGGGCTGTATGCCCTGGCGGCGCGTCACGAGTGGGTCAAGCAGCAAGAGTGCATCACTGACGAGGATTATCAAAAATACTTTGAGCGCTTTGACCCCGACCTCTATGATCCCCGTGTATGGGCGCAGGCGGCAAAGAGGGCCGGGATGAAGTATTTTGTCATCACGGCCAAGCACCACGAGGGTTTCTGCCTGTGGGATTCAAAACACACCGCCTTCAAGGCCACCAACACACCGTGCGCCAAGGACCTCCTCAAGCCCGCCATCGAGGCATTTCGAGACGAGGGCTTGCGCGTGGGGCTGTATTATTCTCTCCTAGACTGGCATCATCCTGACTATCCCGTCGACAAGTTTCACCCGATGTATCACAATCAAGCGTTCAGGAAAAGAGCCAGCAACAGGGACGTGAAAAAGTACGCGGCGTATATGCGCGAGCAGATGCGAGAGCTTTTGACCGATTTTGGCCGCATTGACTATCTCTTTCCTGATTTCTCGTTCGCCGGCCAAGACGGCAAGGGTAGAGACGATTGGCAGTCGGAAGAACTTTTGCGCGTGATCCGCCAGCTTCAACCCCACATCATCATCAACGACCGTCTCGACCTGCTCGACGTGCCTGGCGGCTGGGACTTTCGAACGCCGGAGCAGTTTATGCCCCAGGAGTGGGTCAAGGTGGACGGCCAGCGCGTGCCTTGGGAAACTTGTCAGACCTTTTCTGGTTCGTGGGGTTATCATCGCGACGAGAACACGTGGAAGAGCGTGCGCCAGTTGTTGGTGTTGTTGATCGAGACGGTGAGCAAGGGCGGCAACTTGCTCTTGAACGTCGGCCCTACCGCGCGAGGCACGTTTGACGCGCGCGCGCTGGAAAGGCTAGCTGGCATTGGCGAGTGGATGAGGCTGCACGGACGCTCTATTTACGGTTGCACGCAAGCGCCAGAGACATTCCAGGCCCCAGGGAATTGTATCCTGACGCATAACCCCAAGACCGGGCGCATGTATCTGCACGTGCTCGACTGGCCCTTGGGCAAGCTGTATCTCAAGGGTTGGGCCGGAAAGGTGCAGTACGCGCAATTACTCAATGATGCTTCAGAGGTCAA
>JAAEPW010001270.1 GCA_024232355.1 Chloroflexota bacterium
CGCGCCCGCTGGCGCAACTCACCCCATATTCCAGTGGATTGGACCGCCCAAGAACCCCAAAAAGCTGCTTGACGCGGCGAAGACCGCTGCTAAACTCGGACAATCGCTCCGGAGGACGGAGACCCTTTCAGCACCGATTCAGTTGAACCGCAACCGAATCATCGTTAACACAATCGACGAAGCGGCCGTTGCTCAGGCACGCGCGGTTCAAAGTGGCTGCACCTCCAGCGGCCTGCGAGCCGCCGCCCCAAGCAAGGCAGGAATGGAAGCCGTTCAACGCGCGATGTCTCGGGCGGAACTGGAGAACATTCAACGTACTGGTATGCTCAGTCGCGGCGGACGACCAGGAGACCATTTCGTGAGCCCCACCGTCAACGCAAGCGTCAATCGTGCACGACAGCGGCTTGCCCTACCAAATCAGCCGGAAATTCGAGTCACGCTTGAAGTACCCTCCGGCACGTTTTCGTCACCGTCAACGGTGCGGCCTTTTGATCTCCCTGGCGGCCGCACTTTGCCTGGAGGCGGACTTGAGAGAGTGGCACCCGGCAATCTCGATATCCCCGTCAGAATAATCCGTGTTGACGGCTTTTAGTGATAGGTGTTAGCGTGAAAATCATGAACACGAAGTGGATCACAGTGTATGACTTGTCGGACGATGATGAGCTAGTCGCAAAAGTGCAAGACGCGACTCTGAATACGACGGACTTTGGTCTCTTGCCAGAAATTGCGTTGTACGGCTCAATGGAATGGTGGGAAGCGATTTCAAGCGGTTTGATTCAAAAGCAGGAAATCGACGGAAGAATCACGAGCATTTTTTCTTCAGGAGACAGCAATTGGCCACAGTTTGAGATTGATGCCAAAGGCGAAAAATCCGTTTGGACAAGACTTGGAGATGACAGCCTATACGAGGTTGGGCGTCGCGTGAAGTTGGAATACGTCGTGCAGAAGCCAAAGAAGTCGTGGACGGGAAGCCGGTTTCAGAATGAGGTTCTGACGATCAGCGTTGAGGCTGACTGAAGAGCGCGGCCGGTGGCACTGGCGTCACAACGGCAACCGCACGGCGCGGTACGCATCGGGGTCGCATGGGGCCGTTGCATGGGGGTCAACGCTTGGCACTTGACGCAACCGGAGACGCGCCAGTCGCCTTAATGGCTGCTGCGCCTCACAAGTGCGGCCTGCGTCAGGTGTTGAGAGCTGCCCCGGACCCCGGCGTCGACTACACCGGCACCGGCACGCCGACCGACGAGTCCCATTCTTACGACGACGCCGGCAACCGCACCAACACCGGCTACACCACCGGCGACCACAACCGCCTCACGGCCGACGGGACGTATACGTATCAGTACGATGCGAACGGCAACCGCACGGTGCGGACGAAGGTGAGCGACGGGACGTTGACCGAGTATGGATGGGATCATCGGAACCGGCTGACTTCCGTCACCTTCAAAACCTCGGGCGGGACGGTTACGAAGGCCGTGCAGTACGAGTATGACGCGTACAACAGGCCATGAGGTTCAGCTCGGGGCTTTGTAAGTCGTTGCCCAGAAAGAGCTTAAGAAATGGGCGATACTGGATTTGAACCAGTGACCTCTGCAATGTGAGTGCAGCGCTCTAACCAACTGAGCTAATCGC
>JAAEPW010001271.1 GCA_024232355.1 Chloroflexota bacterium
CCCAAGCATCCGGTGTTGATATATGTATCGGCTGAAGCGGCGCATATAACGCTGCCGCAGAAGAGCTATGGGTTGGATGTGTTGGCGCGTGTGGGGCATCAGCGTGATAGTCGTCAGATGACAATGGCCCAAATCCGGGCGGAGTTACCGGCGCATATCCGGGTCAGTGAGCGCCATCTGAGGAATTTGTATCGAGAGTATCAGGCTTTGCTGGCCTGTGCGGATCGTCTGGATGTGGAGCAGTTGAAGGAGGCGGCAGCCAAATATGGGGGGCTGATATTGAGCCTGGATGGCTTGGAACCGGAAGGGGGACAGCCACAATTGTGGGTGGCGCGAGAAATATTGAGCGACACCTTGTTGGCGGCTGGGTGGCTACCGCGGGTAGATGAGACGACCTTGACGGCGTTCCTGGAGCCGGTGAAAGCCTTGGATTTGCCGTGGCTGGCAAGCGTCAGCGACAAGCAGAGTGGGCTGATAAAGGCCCTGCAGGCCACCTGGAAGCAATTACCGCATCAATATTGTCAGGCGCACTATTTGAGCAATGCCGTCACGCCCATTTATGAGGCCGACGAACATATGAAAACGCAGATGCGTAAGCAGGTGAGAGCCAAGGCGGGGGAGATAATGCGTCAAACGCAAGTCGAGGCTAAAAAGAAGGAGACAGCCGATAAGCAATCGGGACTGGTCACAACGGGCTTGGTGGTCAACCCCCCGGCCGGCATAGAAGAGGTCAGAGCCGCCGCGCAAGGGCTTGAACAGGGAGGAAAAGAGTTGCCGACCGACCCACCGCCGGCCGAGAGCGTGTCCTTCGAAACCGTTGCAGACGTGGTGACCGCTTTTGCTGGCAGCGACCAAATCGTTCTGGCGCGTCAGGCCAAAAGTCAGACCACAACGCCCCCTCCCACTCTGCCAGCAGAGCCGTCTAGCGTCTTGAAACGACAGCAAAGCCTCGACAAATTGGTCGCAGCTTATGCGGCCAGGTTGCGCAGCGCCTTGTCTCGCCGTGGACGCAAACCCTTTCGATTAGCTGGCTTGCGCCTTTACAGCGACCTGCTGGCCCTGCAAACGTCGCTGGAAAACAGCCTGCTTCACCTGCCCCACGAACCTCGCTTGACCTGCTTCGCCGAAGCCATCAGAGAGGCGCTGGTCGTGTTTGAAGAAGACTATTCTACCATCGCCGAGGGCTACGACTGGGTGCTGGATATCAGCCATATCTTGGACAAAGATTTGCCGCCACTGGGGGCGGAAGCCCCTGACACCCCCCTTTCAGCTACTGTACAAGCTGAATTGGACCAATACCTGGCCACATTGGATCGACGCCGCGACCTCAACCGCACCTTGGTGGCCTTCCGAGGACATTTGCGCCGACTGACCGATCGCCACGCGCCCGGACTGTTTCATTGCTACGACATTCCGGGACTGCCGCGCACCAATAACGACACCGAATCGCTCTTTGGGCGAGTACGACGACAAACAAAGCGTACCTCCGGTGCTTATCATGCCCAACAGCGACTGCGAGAACAGGGCGCTTGGTTGCTCTTTGACCTGCGCAACGACGAGGATCAACAACTGCAACGTCTCCAGCGTGTGCCACTAGACGAGTGGCGCGACGAACGACAACGCATGCAATCTCATCTGGCCTCTTTCCGCCACGACCGCCGCTTTCGTCGCCAACCGGTCGCCTATTTGACCCAACTTGAGGCTCAAGCCGCTGCCATCGCCTCCTTGCACTAACAGCGTCGCCTGCCCGTTCGAGCGGTAAAAATAACACTGGCAGCAACACCTCCTCCTGAGGGCGTGTTGCCCCCTGCCTGGTAAACATAAACCACTGGCTATATACGCACACTCTTTCCTTGACTTTCTCGTCTATCCAACTGTGGTTTTTGCTCCTCGTCGGGTGGGCTACTTGTTCCGTTTAGCCATAAAACCACCTTCACGGGCAACACCTCCTCAAGAGAAGCCAAGATTGAGGCGTCGGGTTAATGCCTATTGTTATATGCCCTAAAATACATCAAGTTTTTGAGAAGTTGAACAATTTAATACCTCATTCCTTACCAAAAAGCAATTGGGTTTAA
>JAAEPW010001272.1 GCA_024232355.1 Chloroflexota bacterium
GCGCGAGTCATAGCCGGATGGACATACAGGTCGCCGCGCCAGACGGCCCGGATAGCGTCAATAAGTTCAGATTCTACGGCCCGTTTGATGATGTATCCCGCCGCTCCGGCCCGGATAGCTTCTTGTAGCAAACTTTCATCCTCGTGGACGGTCAGAATGAGTACCCGCGTTTCAGGCAGAATCTTTTTCAACTGCCGGGCGACCTCGATACCGCCCAGGTCTGGTATGCTGATGTCGAGCAGGACGACTTCGGGACGTAGTTCATCAGCCAGGCGCAGGGCTTCGTGTCCACCGGCCGCTTCATCTATAACTTCCAGGTCGGGTTCGGCGCTTAACAAGGCTCGCAGGCCGGCCCGTAGAACGCCATGATCATCAACTATTAGAATGCGAATAGACATAAGGGACCTCCACAAATATAGTTGTGCCCGTTCCAACCGTGCTTTCCACCGTCAGGGACCCGTCCAACATTTCGGCCCGTTCGTGCATCCCCAAAAGACCCAGGCGGCCGCTTTGCACCACTGTCTTGGGTTCAAAGCCAATTCCATTGTCCTCGACAATGACCACTATTTGCTCTAGTCGTCGCTTTAGCAAGACCCCCACATGGCTGGCTTGAGAATGTCGGATTACATTGGTCAATGCCTCCTGGACAATACGATAAAGGTTGATCTCTACGGTTGGCGGCAGGTGTTTCTCGTCAAGCCCCACGGCCTCAAACTCTATGGTCAGGCTGTGTTGTTGGCCAAAGCTTTCGATATACTGGCGCAACGCCGCGACCAAACCCAGGTGGTCCAGGCTGGCAGGTCGCAGGTCCATTGCCAGCCGGTGTAGATTCTCTAACACCTCGTTGGCCATGCCTTTCAACTCGACTGCCCGGTCCACGACGGTTTCGGGACAATCTGCCTCTCGTTCCAGAAGACGTAAACCAACCATCAGAGAGGTCAGGGCTTGACCTGCTTCATCGTGCAACTCGCGCGCCACATAGCGGCGTTCACTTTCTTGCACCTCGACCAGGCGGCGAGAGAGCGACTGCAAGCTGGCCCGTCCAACGTGCACCTGCTCAAATAGCCGGGCATTCTGGATGGCCACCGCCGCTTGATTGGCAAAAGCCTGAACCAGGGCTGCTTTTACTCGATCATAGGCCCCTACCTGACAGCTTTCAAGCGTCAGGTAGCCAATAACCTCATCGCGGACCATCAAGGGCACGCCCATCCAGCCCCGAATCATGTCGTCCCAGTCTTGAAAACGGGCATCGGCCAGGGCATCGGCCAGGACAATAGGATGGCCGGTGGCGCGGATCTCGTGATAGAGGGCGCTATTAGCCGGGTATCGACGGCCAACTACTTCTTTCTCAACCAACGACAACCCCCTCCCGACAACAACATGCAGCCACTCTCCCTCGCCCAGAAAGACCCGGGCGCTGTCATAGGGGACGACTTGCTCTAAATGGACTAAAATAC
>JAAEPW010001273.1 GCA_024232355.1 Chloroflexota bacterium
GGTGACCAATTTCTGTCTAGTTGTTCATCTACTACACACCCCTCTGATACTCCTCTTACCTTCGAGGTTGTGATCCCAGATGACCAAAACGCGAAAACCAACGATAACGTTACAGTTAGGCATACTATCTGCTTCATCTTTTACCTCCGACAGCCGTGATGACTTTGCTTCTAGTATGCCACAATTATCTCAATTATCCAGGGACACTACCCCACCTTGTGATAGGTGGGATTTTTCTTTTGGCCGAGTAGCCTCAAGGGGATACCGTCTAGAATACTGTACTAGATTATTGAGGATAGAAACGCACTTGCGAGTTCTCAAACCGTGCTGTCTTTGTGCCGCAAAGTCCCGATTAAAAAGAACTAGTTCTTTTCCTAAAAGAGTGATCGAAAAATCACTCTTTTTTCATCCCTGCTTGAAAATATGAGGGATTGAGTTCGATCAATCATATATGGTAATATATTAAACAAAGGTCAATCTTGTTCAGGATTGGGACAATTGCGTTTCCTTTTGCTAGAGTAGGAGCAGATGTTTATGATCAAATTTGATCGTCGTAGATTCCTCAAATTGGCTGGTGGTACAGCCGTAGTTGGTGCGCTTCATAGATTGGGATTGGTTGGTCTAGATTCACTCGCGGCTCGCCGCCAACAGCGCTCTGAACCGGTTTCTGATCAGCAGGTGCTGGGGACTTGTCGATTATGCGCTGGCGGGTGCGGACTTTCTGCCCGCGTGCTGGACGGTCGCGTGGTCAAACTCGACGGAAATCCTTTCCACCCCAACAACCAAGGCAGGCTCTGTCCCAAAGGACAAGCTGGCTTGCAGGCCCTCTATGATCCAGATCGCATCAAGATGCCGATGCGGCGGGTTGCGGGCCAAGGATGGCAGCAGGTTTCGTGGCAAGAAGCACTGGGCGAGATCTCAGGCAAACTGCAAGCGCTGCGCGATTCTGGTCACCCGGAGCGGCTGGTCTTTCTCCACGACGGAAAGCGTGGCCCAACTAGCGATCTCATTGCTCGCTTTTGCCAGGTCTTTGGGACGCCAAACGATGTGCGCTATCCTTCCCACAGCGCGGATGGGACTCCGCTGGCCCACTGGCTCACTCAAGGTTGGAACGAGCACGCAGGTTATGATTGGGAAAATACAAATTACTTACTCTGCTTCGGCGGTGCTTTGCTAGAGGCCTGGCAACCACTGGTACGCCAATTGCGCGGTTATAGTCGTATGCGACGAGGGCGTCCGCACCAGCGGGCCAAGATTGTACAAATCGAGAGCCGTGGCTCGGTGACGGCCGCCAAAGCCGACGAGTGGGTTTCCATCCGGCCCGGCACAGAAGGGGCCTTGGCTCTCAGTATCGCGCACGTCATCATTCGAGATGGGATATTTGACGCCGACTTTGTAGCGGAACACACCTTTGGTTTTGAGGACTGGACGGATGATGCGGGAAAGCTCCACATTGGCTTTAGCACGTTGGTGCTGCGGGATTATGCCCCCGTCCACGTTTCGGAAATCACTGGGGTTTCTGAGGAGATGATTGAACGTATCGCTCGCGAGTTTGCCGCGGCTCGACCGGCAGCAGTGGCGGCAGGGGACGTGAGCGGCTATTCGAATAGCCTGTACAGCCAGTGGGCCGTTCACACCCTCAACGCGTTGGTCGGTTCCATTGATGCACCGGGGGGAGTGCTACGGCAAATGGAACCACCGTTGGCGTCCTGGCCCGAACCCACGCTGGACGAAATCGCTGCCCAAGGGCTGGCTCAACCGCGCGCAGATGGAGCCAACACTGCCGAGTTCCCGCTGGCCGAAAGTGTTCCCCATGCGCTAACCCAAGCTCCTTATCCCATCGACATCCTGTTCCTCTACCACAGCAACCCAATCTATGACAATCCATCTAGTGACTGGGAGGCAGTGATTGAGAATGTCCCACTGGTCGTTAGTTTGTCTCCCTATCTGGACGAGACCAGTGAGCACGCAGATCTCTTGCTGCCCGACTCCATCTATCTGGAAAAGTGGTTCCTCGAGCCACTTGAACCTAGCCTGGGCCACCCGGCGGTGGGGTTGGGGCAGCCTATCATCGAGCCGCTCTACGACACGCGCAATACGGCTGATGTATTGATCGAATTGGCCCGCGCTGTAGGTGGCCCGGTAGCCGCCGCTATGCCGTGGAATGGCTTTGTAGAGGCGATCCAGGAGCAAGCGCGAGGATTGTATCAGGCAGGATATGGCTTGCCCTCGGCGGATACGTTTGACGAATTCTGGGCCGAGTTACAAGCCCGTGGGGTCTGGTATGATCAACCGTACGAATTTGGACAATGGGAGCGGGTGTTTGCTACTCCATCCGGCAAGTTCGAGTTTGCCTCACAGTTACTCAAAGAGAGATTAGGAGCGCTTGACACATCATTCGATAGCGAGGATCTATTATCTCACTACCAGCCCCCGCTCTTTGCGGGAGACGAGTCTGAATACCCCTTCCACCTGCACACGTTCAAGATGATCACTTATACCGAGCGTTGGGGAGCCAATCTTCCCTGGCTGCAAGAGATCTACGGATTGCACGTACAAGAAAAATGGAACAGTTGGGTAGAACTCAACCCAGAGACCGCCCACACGCTTGGTATAGCTGATGGCGATATCGTGCGGCTGGAATCTCCCCAGGGGAGTATCGAGTTGAAAGTCCGCCTGTGGCCCGGCACCCCGCACGACATGGTCAGCGTCCCATTGGGCCAAGGGCACACGTCGGGTGGACGGTGGGCGGAAAACCGAGGCGCCAACCCGAACGAGATCATTGCCCCATTGCTCGATTCGCAAAGTGGCGAGTTAGCCACCCAATCCACGCGCGTTCGAATCCGCCGGGTATGACATATCTGATAAGGAGGCAAAATGCCCCATTGGGGAATGGTCATTGATCTCGACAAGTGTACGGCGTGCCAGGCTTGTACCATCGCGTGCCAGGCCGAAAATAATGTCCCCTTTGCCGGGCCAGATGAGGCTGTGCTAGGTCGCTCCAAGCACTGGCATGACGTAATGGTCGAGGTAAAGGAAGAGGGCAGGTCACACGGCCTTCACGTTCGATTCATCCCGCGCCCGTGTATGCACTGTGAGGATCCGCCGTGCGTCAAAGTCTGTCCGGTGGGCGCGACCTATGTAGACGAAGAGGGCATCGTGCGGATGGACTATGAGCGCTGTATTGGCTGCCGCTACTGCACAACTGCGTGTCCCTATTCGATCCGGTATTTCAACTGGTACGCGCCAGAATACCCGGCAGGGTACGACGTCCACCTAAACCCCAACGTCCCAGCGCGCCCCGTCGGTGTGCCGGAAAAGTGCACGTTTTGCGTTCACCGTCTGGAACGGGCCAAAGCGGAAGCAGCCGCCCAAGGGCGTGAGTTGACCAATGCTGATCTGGTGTTGCTCCCCGCCTGCAACCAGGCTTGTCCTGCATCGGCCCGCTACTTTGGCGATCTGGATGATCCCACCAGCATGGTTGCCAAGCTGGCAGACAGCACGCGCGCTTTTCGTTTGTTCGAGGACCTAGGCACCGAGCCCAAGGTGTATTATCTCGCGGAGGACAGAGTATGAAACACCAGACTACCACCTCAGAGAACTTGGACTCTGACGCCGCTCTCTTTGCACCGCTGCTCAATACAGGCAAAGGATTTTACGTCACGATCGCCTTGCTGGTGATTCTGGTTGCCTTTGGTGCGTATGCGCTCATTCAGCAGTGGATTCGGGGCCTGGGCATCACTGGAATGAACAGACCCGTTTTCTGGGGGATATACATCACCAACTTTGTCTTTTTCATCGGTCTAAGCCACGCGGGTACCTTGGTCTCGGCCATCCTGCGCATCGTAAAAGCGGAATGGCGGCGGCCGTTCACCCGAGCCGCCGAAGCGGTGACGGTCTTTAGTCTGCCCTTTGGAGCGGGCAGCATCATCCTCGACCTGGGCAGGCCCGACCGGTTGCTGAACGTGATCCTCTACGGGCGCTTTCAATCGTCCATTCTGTGGGACGTCGCCAGCGTCTCGCTTTACATGATATCGAGCATCTTTTACTTTTATCTGGCCCTTATCCCAGACATCGCCATGTGCCGCGATCAATTGGGCTTGGACGAGAACTCGTTCCGCGCCAAGCTCTATCGCACGCTGGCCCTTGGCTGGACCGGTACCGAGCGCCAGCACCAACGGCTTGACAAGTTGATGAACATTATGGCCGTCTGGCTGACCATATTGGTCGTCATCGTGCATACGGTGGTGTCTTGGATATTTGCGATGACGGTGGTCCCAAGCTGGCACGGTCCGTTTATCGGCCCCTATTTTCTGGCTGGTGCTATCTTTTCTGGCGTCGGCGCGGTGATCATCACTACTGTCGTTTTGAGGCGCGTGTACCATTTGGAAGACTATATCAAGCCCGTTCACATCAATGCGATGGCCCAGTTCTTGCTCGCGCTGTCTTTGGTGTGGGTATACCTTACCATTGTGGAATACTTTACCACCTTTTATGGGAACGAACCTGCTCACATGCTCATCTTGAACGCCAAGTTCTGGCAGGAATTCTCCCCCCTGTTCTGGGTGATGGTCGCCTTTTGTTTTGTGATCCCTGTGACCATCCTGGGCAACCCCAAGACGCGCACGATCTCTGGAGCCGTGATCGCTTCCATTTTCGTCAATATTGGCATGTGGATAGAGCGTTACATCGTCATTATTCCTCCAATGGCTCGACCGAGGGTGGACATGATTGGAAGCTACGCTCCTACGTGGATCGAGTGGGCTATCACCATTGGCTGTTTCGCTTTTTTCATCCTGCTCTACGCCCTGTTTACAAAACTCTTTCCGGTTGTCGCTGTCTGGGAGATGGAAGAGGCGCGACATCTGAGCGTTCCAGAGGCCCTGGAAAGGCTAAGATCGTATTTGCCGGGAAAAACAAGTTCGATATCTCAAGAATCGTGATCGGAGGTCTCTGATGGGAGAAGGTGGCATCATCGTTTTAATGATCGTTACAATCGCGCTCGGCATATTCCTCTCCATGTTGATTTGGCTGATGCAACCAGAGGAAGAAAACTAGGCTGGGTAGTGAAACCATAATGAAACCAATATCCACCCACACAACTGTTTTGTTGAGCCGATTTGGGTTATTGTTCTTGTGTTCATTCTTTATTGTCCAATATCCTATTTCAACTGCCCTGGCTCAACCCCCAGCGCCCCACGATGCAGAGCAGGATGGCGTCTCGTATGAGGATTGTGTCTATTGTCACCACGCGGGAAAAGATGCTGCTCCCTTGGTGGCAGTCGATCACATCGAATACGGCAACGCTGATTGTCGCGTGTGCCACGGCACGACGGGGATGCGGGATACTCCGCACATCTCACATCCTATCGCTGGGTGGGAAGACTGTCGCGGCTGCCACGAGCGGTGGGATGGCGACAGCGTCGAGATTCCCAATCTGGCCGACTCGGACTATGATCACACCATCTATGAAAGCGGCACATGCACGAGTTGTCACCCGATGGCGAGCGATACCTATGATGGAATACCACTGGCCTCTTGCGGCGTCTGCCACCCTGAGAGCGTTGCGGCGGAGACGGTCCACAACGGTTTGGAAAGCTGGGTGGATTGTGCCGACTGCCACGAGGCAGCCGACCACTATCCCCACGATCTGGCACGGATGCAGGCACGAGACGCGGATTGCATAATCTGTCACTATGAGCGAGAGGGCCACTGGACGTCGGACAAACCTGCCAGAGACGAACGATACAGCCTCTCCGACCACGTCGCTCGGGACGACCCGCACACACGCGTGGATTGTACGGCTTGTCATCTGCAAACTGCTGCCGTCCAGCGTGATCCCATCACCGGTCGTATCCACGTTGTCCCCCCCGAAACGAAAGAGGGTGTTCCTCCGGACGATCCAGATCTGGCAAATGTGGACAAGGTAGTGGACTGTTATCAACGCTGCCACTTTGTGAACAATACGATCACGGCACCGGCAGCCGAGTTGCCGCCACGCGGCGTTCTCTGCCTGGCTTGCCACAGCGCTTCGCCTGTCGTCAGAGATAGTTTATCCTGGGTTGGGCTTACCGTCTTTGGCGTGGGGATGTTGGTGGTAGCCTCCGTATGGGTCCAAGGCTCGGTGGGCCAACGGCGCTCGGTACGTATTCTGGTCAAATCACTTGATCTCTTCTCTTTGCCGCATCTTGTCTGGTTGTTTGTTATGAACAGAGTGCTGCGCAAGGATCTATTTTACAAGAACAAGGCCCGCTGGCTGGCTCATGTCTGTATGCTCTTTGGGATAGCGGCACGAGCGGCATTGGGACTCTTTACCTGGGCTATGATGCTGCTGGCCCCTATCACCCCGCTCACCCAGACTTTGGTCAACAAGAATGCCCCCTTCACAACACTGGTTTATGATGGATTGGGGGTACTGGTCATCGTGGGAGCAGTCGTGACGATCCTTCAACGATTTATCATCAAGGATAAACAAGCAACTGCTCAACAAGATACCATTGCCGTTATCCTAGTGGTTACCATCTTTTTAATGGGCTTTATTGTCAAAGGTTCGCGTATCCTGATCGCGGATCTCCAACCTAGTCTGGCTGCTTTCTCCTTCATTGGTTATCCTATATCATTGCTTCTTGGGTTGATCCCAATCAATTGGGGAATAGTCTATGGTTGGCTGTGGTACGTCCACGCCGGGTTAGTAGCCACGCTGGTTGCCTACCTCCCGTTCAGTAAATTTATCCGCTTTCGTTCACCCCCGATTTAGGTGTCGTTTAGAAACAATATCTTTCAACTAGTTGGAGTTAAATGATGAATACACGTCGCGCTCTTATTTTGATCCTGGTAATCGGTCTACCCATCATACTGGTATTGTGCACAAGTCACACGGTGGCAGCCTGGTCCAGCCCCCACACGCTGGCTTTACGCCCAGTGACTGCTGACGTACCCCTTACCTCTTACTGGGAGCACAGCGGCGACCAACAAGCTGAAGATGGGTTGGGCTACGCGGTGGGCACAGCCGGAGACGTGAACAACGATGGTTATGACGATATCATTGTCGGTGCACCCGTTTACAGTGACACGGTTTATAGAGAGGGAGTTGCATTTGTCTTTTATGGCGGCCCGGACACCAAAGGTGGTTTGAGCGACAGTCCAAATTGGCACTTTGGAAGTGGTCAACAAGGCGCTCGTTTTGGCGCATCGGTGGGCACGGCCGGTGACGTGAATGGCGATGGCTACGATGACGTCGTCATCGGTGCGCCCGAGTATACTCAAGGGATACCACAACAAGCAAAAGAAGGCCAGGTCTATGTGTTTTATGGTTCGGCGGATGGTCTGAGTGCAACTCCAGACTGGGTGCTCGCAGGCGACCAAGGTAACGCACTTTTTGGCGCTTCGGTAGGTACAGCCGGAGATGTGAATAATGATGGCTATGACGATATTATCGTTGGTGAGCCTCAATACGATAACGGCGAACAGAACGAGGGCCGGGTCTATGTCTTTTTCGGCTTTGGCGATGGCGGCCAGACCGTTCGCCTCTTTTGGTCTGTGGAGGGCAACCAGATCAAGGCCAAGTTTGGCGCATCGGTAGGTGCGGCCGGTGACGTGAATAACGATGGTTATGATGATGTGCTTATTGGTGCACCTCAATACGACAACGGTGAAATAGATGAAGGAGCTGTTTTTGTTTTCTATGGAGCGACCAACGGTTTGACCGTTACGTCGCATACGTTGCTCGATAGCGATCAACCTGAAGCCGAGTTCGGTACATCGGTTAGCACGGCGGGCGACGTGAACGACGATGGTTACGCCGATGTGATCGTTGGCGCGCCGGTTTACAGTAACACTTTTAGCTTGGTAGGGGCCGCTTTTGCCTTTCACGGTTCGGCATCTGGTTTGAGCATCACGCCCACTTGGATGATCGAGGGTTGGTACGCGGATACCCGTTTTGGCCACTCGGTTAGCACGGCCGGTGATGTGAATGGCGACAATTATGACGATGTCGTTATTGGCGCGTACATGTACTCAGCTGGTGGTATCAGCCCCACAAAAGAAGGAGCCGTTTTTGCATTCAGCGGTTCAAACACGGGGTTACTCTCGTCGGTCTTTTGGTCTGGTTGGGGTGACAAACATGAAACAGAGTTTGCCTACTCGGTAGGTGCTGCGGGAGATGTGAATGGTGACGCCCAAGCCGACATCATCATCGGCGCTCCTCACTATAAGAAAAACAAGATAATCTGTGGACAGGCCGTCGTCTATCGAGGTGTGAAAGACACACCCAAGCTCTACATTTATCTACCACTATTGCTGCGCATCTCTTCTTCCTGACTACTTTGTTGTTGTGACAGCAAATATCTAACCTTTGGAGTGCGGATACTATCGCATTCGGAATTACGTCCCCTTGTCTTGCCCATATAATTCCCCCCAGTCAAATTACTAGACTGTGACACGAATTCAACCAAAAGATGCATCGAGTTGGCAAGATATAACAACCTAGCACATTTAGCAATCTTTTAGCCTTATTGTTGCCTTTCAGAGACTTTTATGTGCTAGGATTACACTAGCAGTCTTAGATTACGCGTATAGCAGTTGACAAGAAATGTTTTTGCATCAATAATCGCATTAAAGAGAGCTTGAACCGGGAACGACAACAAGATGCTTTTCTGTCAACGATATTCGACATCGCACAAGATTTTCCCCGTTTGTTAGGCATCCAGAACAATGATCTTGAATGTTACAGTAAAGTGAGAACAAAGTGACCAAGTTTCTGGAATTTTTTCTACTGCTCTTGACCCAATTTGCCGGAGGGCCAGGCCCAAAGGAGAACAATCTCGTGCGCTTTGGTCTGCCAGCACTGCTCTGGGCAGCACTGTTCTATGTTGCATGGTCCAGACAACGCCGCCAGGAGCTACCACGTGAAAAACTGTTGGTATGGGGTTTTGGCCTGGGACTGGCACGCGAGCTGTTCATGTTCAGTCACCTCGCTATGCAGTTGATCGGGGAGGGAGGGCACGAGCCAACAGGATACTTTGCCCCCGAGCCGCTGGAACACGCGATGACAATGGCGGCGATTGTGGTAGTCGCTGGTGCGTTTATCCAGTATATTTTGGACGACGATACCCTGGCACGACGATACCTACGAGTGGGTTTGGTAGCAACGGGAATTTGCTATATCATTACCTCATGGTGGTGGTATCAGATTACAACAGCCAGCTCGGAGAGTAAATTCAACCAGAGCCCGAGTGGTTTTTTTGTTCATATGGCCACGTCCCTGTTTGTTGCTATTGCTATCATACTCATCACGCGAAAACGGGGATGGCTGCGAAACACAGTGGCGGTGGCATTGGCATTCTTCTTTTTGGGCGAGTTTCTAAGGCTCTGCAATTTTGTTACTCTTAGGACCTATACGAACATCCTTTGTCCTGTGGCCAACGGTTTTCATATTGCGGCTATTCCCTTGCTGGGATACGTCTATCTTCGCGAACAATCTATCAAAAAGTGGGAGGCCGAGAAAGGTCTGGCAGCATATCGAGAACATCTCGAAGATCTGGTAGAAGAACGCACCACCGAACTGACACAAGCGAATGAACAACTTCAACGAGAAGTTGCCGAGCGTGAACGAGCCGAGGCAGAGATCGCCCAGCGCAACACAGAGTTAGCTGCCCAGAATGCCATTGCTGCTACAACTAGTCAATCTTTAGATTTGAACACACTCTTGAATACTGCTTTGGATACGGTGATGGCAGTACTGGAAATGGATGTAGGCAGCATCTTTCTCCTAGAGCCAGATGGCGAGGCAATGACGTTGCGCGCACACCGGGGTGGAATAACGGTGGAGACGGCTGTCGAATCTGTGGACCGATCTCGTATGAACAAGTGCATCGCTTTCCAGGCAGTGGCCGATATGAGACCACTACTGCTAAATATGCCGGATACCAACGTCAAGCATCCACCGCGGTTTATCGTTGAGGAAGGTTTGCAAACTATGGCCAGCACGCCGTTGGTTGCCAGTGGGCAAACTGTGGGGGCGCTGAACCTGGGGGCACGAGTTCCGCATGCGATACCATCACAAGGGCTGGAATTATTGACAGCCATCGGCCAACAGATTGGCATTGCTGTAGAGAACGCACACCTATATCGCGAGACGGAGCGTTGGGCCGAAGAACTGGCACTGCTTCACGAAGTGAGTGTTTTTCTGACATCTACGTTCGATCCTACTACCATTTACAATCAAATGGCCGAACAATCTGCCAAGCTTTTAGGCTGCTCGATGAGCTGTATCTTGCGATGGGACGAGGAACGTCGGCTGGCAGTCATTATCTCTAGCTATGGCATAGTCGACCAGAAAATCGACGGGCTACAAATGCTGCTTGGTGAAAGCGGCATCCTACTGGATCTCGTCGCCAATCGTTTGCCGATCGCTATCCAAGATGCACAAACAGATCCTCTGGTCTCGTCCTTTTGGCTGGAAAAGTTCAACATCAGAGCGCTCTTGTGTTTGCCTGTTTGGGGTAAAGGAAAACCGTTGGGGTTTCTGTGTATGATAGAACCGCACAAACCACGGCGATGGAAACCCAACGAAATGCAGTTGGTTGATAGTTTCATCAACCGCGCAGCGATCGCTTTGGAGAACGCCAATCTTCACAGGCAGCTCGAGTGGGCTGCTACACTAGAAGAACGACAACGCATCGCCGCCGATATGCACGATGGATTGGCTCAGACTTTGAGCTATATGGGGCACAGGATTGATCTAGTAACCGAATTGGCTCAAGCTGAGCGTACTCCAGATCTATTGAATGTGTGCGATCACATACGGGATACGATTGATCAGGCCTCGCGAGAAGTACGCCAGTCGATCGCCAGTTTGCAAGAGGTTCCCTTGCCCAAAAGATCTCTTCAGGACTGGCTGACCGACGCAGCGAACGAGTTCACAAAAAAGCATAATGGTACAACAGCAGCGGCTTTGGTGACCAAGCTTAGTGTGCCCTTGTTCGCGCCACCGAGTCATATCGAACAAGTATTGCACGTGGTGCAAGAAGCGCTTGCAAATGCCAATCATCACGCTCAGGCCCAACAGGTTGTCATCACGCTAGAAAGACAGAGTGATTGGGTGATAATAACCGTGGAGGATGACGGGCAAGGATTTGACCCAAAGTCACCACCGGCGGATGGGCGTGACCATTTTGGTCTCAGCATTATGCGCGCTCGGGCTGCTCGCATTAATGGACAATTAGAGATCGATTCGTCACCAGGACAGGGCACACGTGTAAAATTGACCTGGTCATTGGAATCGAGTTGAAAGAGAGCTATGGCAAAGATTCGCGTATTATTGGCAGATGATCATTTGTTATTCCGCAAAGGAATAGCTCAAATCCTCAACACCCAGCCAGATTTTCAAGTTGTCGGTGAGGCTGGTGATGGTTTGGAGGTGTTGGCCAAAGCACTCGAGTTGTCGACGGATCTTATTCTGATGGACATCAATATGCCAGGGTGTGATGGTCTGGAAGCGACCCAATGGATCAAACAAAAGATGCCCGGTGTCGTTGTTGTGATGCTGACCGCACGTGATGGTGATGAAAAGTTGTTTCAGGCCATTCGAAATGGGGCACAGGGCTATCTCTTAAAGGATATACGATCCTGGGACTTGGTGGATTTGCTACGACGGACATTCGTCATGCATACGCGCCACAACCTACAATTGGCAACTGTACAGTAATTCACGGAGGCAAACATGGAAAAAATTCGTGTCCTATTGGCTGATGATCACTCGCTGTTTCGTGAGGGAATGGCCAGCATTCTTAACGCTCAGCCAGATTTTGAGGTTGTTGGCGAAGCCGCTGATGGTCTGGAAGCGTTGGTCAAGGCCCAGGAATTAATGCCAAACCTTATCTTGATGGATATCAATATGCCGGGATGCGATGGTTTGGAGGCTACACAACGGATCAAGAGGGATTTCCCCTCCATCATCATCGTGATGCTGACCGTGCGCGACGAGGACGAAAATCTATTCCAGGCGATCAGGAGTGGGGCACAAGGCTATTTACTGAAAAGTATTCGATCTTGGGAATTGGTAAATTTGTTGCGGGGAGCGATGCAGGGTGAGGCGGCGATCACGCCAGCTCTGGCTGGTCGGATGTTGGAAGAGTTCCGGCGACTGGGCCAACATCAGGAGCGACAAACCTTTAGCGAAGAAGCCGTGGTACTCACAGTCAGGGAACAGGATGTGCTTAGCTTGGTAGCAGCATGTGCCACCGATAAGGAAATCGCGGACGAGCTTTGCATCAGCGTCCACACGGTTAAGAGCCATATGCGCAATATTTTGTCCAAGTTGCAACTCGGACGCCGTCACGAGGCGGCACTGTTTGCCCTGCGTGAAGGTTTGATCTCGCCGCCCAATGGTGATTCACAAAGAATTAACTAGTTGGAAGGATAAAATATCGAAAGAAGAATTTTCAGAAATCACCCATTTTTTGGTTACTACTCGAGTTTCCCATCCTCCAAGATTCCGTCGGATGCCTTGCATCTGCATTCCCTTTGGTCGTTCGGAATAACGCTCGAGTAGTATTTTTTTGTATCCAAACTCAAAAGTGATGTGCAAAGTCTGTTATTAGAACTAGGTCTTTTTTCAATCAAGAACTAGTTCTTTTGCTAGAGAGAGCGATCGAAAGATCGCTCTTTTTTAGTTCCTATTCGCCGATATGAGGGATTGAGTTCCTCCAATCACCCATGGTATTATTTTATTACAGTTTACGGCCATCATCATATCTTTTGATTGGAGCTTTGTATGGAAAATAGTCGGCTGGTCGTGCTTTTTGGTGATTCTCTATTGATGGACGGCGTAGAAGCTAGTCTTCGTGCCAGTCAGTCGCTAAGTGTGATGCGAATTCTTGACGCAGTCACTGATCTCAGAAAGTGCTTACAGTCTCTCCAACCCGACATGGTGATCTTTGATTGGGACACACCCCAGGCCCAGCTCATAGTTTCTGTCCTCAGAGATCAACCGGGTGTCACGCTCTTGGGTTTGGATGTGCACAGCAGAAAGGTCATTATAGTCTCCAGTCACCAGTATACACCTTTGTCAGTAGGCGAACTGGTCCAAGTCATTCAATCACAATCGTTTCAAAGAGCCAGAGGAGTTGATCCCAACAGCATAAAACTTGGTGAATGGAAAGCAGAATTTCTGCATTAGGTAGAATTTAGGTGGAGGAATCTACACCTCGCCGAAAGAACGCATTTGGAGTAATAAATCAAGCACGACAAACGAAAGGAGGTGATACAGGATGAAAAAATTACTGGTTCTAGTGTTGGTGCTCTTGATGTTGCTGTCCATCACTGTATCAATCTGTGCTAGCAACGGTGGAGCAGTACCAAACGAAGGACCAGAACTAGGCGACGATGGGAATGGCGCATTAGGGGCTCCTGGATCAGGTGGTGGTTGGGGAACTGGCCATTCAGGTGGTGATTCCTCAGGGAGCGGATAAAAACTTTGGGTGCCCGGCAATGCCAACAGACATCGCCGGGCGAATGGCAACTTGGGTTGACACACAGCAAGCATACAACCCTTGTTACACAAGTGGATTATAAAGGAGAGTAACGTGAAAGTCAAACGTATGACGTTTACACTAGTGCTGATCACCACCATAGTGACGATGGTCGGTATAGTATTGGCGGATGATGGTGTGATGTTCCGCCGTAACATTTCCAAGACACCAGAACAAGAGACTGAACGCGCGAACATTACGCATATGACGTTCTATGTGCCGGCGCAGAACTCGACCGGCGAATTGACGCCTGTCGAGTACTACGCCGCTGATGATACCCTGGCTGACACCCGCGAATACGCTAAACCGCTGGTATCAGTCTACATCGACGGTCTGCTAGAAGAAGAACACGAGGATGACATCGGCATTCTGAGCGGCGCCGGTTTTGGCGCACACGATGCTCATGCGGCCATTTCTCTAGACGATGGCACTTCATGGAAACGCACCAATCTGTCAATGTCGGCAGACAAGTCATCCTTTGCCCTGGCGAATGGTCACGAGTACCCTGGTGATGCGCATAACATGACCTTTGCTATTGCCGGAGACAAGGTGCTGGTGGGCTGGATCAGCAAATATTGCGACGGCGGTTCCCCCACTTACACTTGGGAGGATGAGGAAGAAAACAAGCTCTACCCCGATATTTGGGGTGTGGCAGGATCGCAACGCTCGGTGGACTTTACCGCACAAGGCTTCCCGGAGGTCGGCGAGGTTCCCTATTCCTGCGTATGGGCTGCCCGTGGCACCTTGCTGGTAACAGAAGATGTTACAGGTACATATGACATCATCTGGACCAAGGCCGAGCGGCTGACTTCTGGCCGGCGCGACGCCAATCGTTTGGAGATGAACGGCGATGGTGCTGCTGGTTTCATGATGACCTGGCAAGAAGATCCAGATGGGTTGCGCCCCGGTCAGGGCCTTGGCCCTGGCGAGGGTTGGTCTGGCGCGGTGGTCAACCAGCAGACTGACCTGTGGTATTCCTACATCTCAATTGACGACTTTGTGCAGGTGCAAACCTCGGATGAGGATGAAACCCCCATCTCGATCTATGACTATGCTGGCGACACCATGCCCAAAGTCGCTGCACCAATGGCGCTGCCTGTTCGTCTGACCGACAACAAGATGTGCAAAGAGACGGGATCCGATCCATACTGCTACGTGGATTTCGACAATGTGGATGCAGATGGCAACTTGATCCTCCC
This sequence comes from Chloroflexota bacterium, assembly GCA_024232355.1. The sequence continues at coordinate 14,732 of JAAEPW010001273.1, forward strand.
GGATGATCTGGACACAATCGTTCAATCATCGGCGTCTACTTTCTGCTCTGTAGTAATTCCTTGGACCAACCCTGGCGGCACCACGCTCCAACTGTGCCAGGCCAAAGATGGACGTGTGCTCCAAGGCCGCGTCGGCGCTTCCCGCCCGCGTGTCAACGTCCAGCCTTATGACTCGGATGGTGACGACGTGTACGACAGCGCTTGGGTCATCATGGGTGCGGAAGAATCCAAAGCCCTGGGCGAAGGTTCTTCTGGTGATTCTGGTGGCGGTCAGCCAGAGGACGAAGAAGAACCACCTGATATAGGCAAGAACATGTGGTACTACACTTTCGATATGCTGAACCCAGAAGTAGTGATGCAGGGCGGTATGCTCAACCAGCCGGCAGTATGTGGTCCCCAAGATGCAGATACCGGCTGCGCGGAAGGTGATTTCTTTCCGCTCCTGGAAGATGATTTCGGGAACGAGTTCTACGAGACCGAGATCGCCCGCCGCTTTTCCCACTTTTCCCAGCCGATCCACCAGATTGGTGATTCAGGCGTCTCGGCGGTCCTGATCGTCAAACAGGGCATCGAGAATCAGGGTGGCCCGGCCGATATCTTCCTACGGCGTCTCGTTGAGCCAGCGGGCTCAGCGGTGCTACCAGGCGTCAATCCCTATCTTTACCAGAAAATGGACTGCGATGAGTGGGTCTACACCGACGGCTCCAATCCGCGCTACCTTGAGGGCCTGTGCCTGAGCAACATGATCAATGTCTCCGGCGGCACCATCGTCTCGTGTGATGGCGTCGCAGGTGACTGCGCTGCGGATTTCCCCTGGGACGGAGGTAACGATGACACATCGTCCTTCCCCAAGGTGACCGAATGGGTCCAGACCGAGGAAAACCTGGACGACCAGTCCTGGGAGAACCCGTATGACGTGTCCAAGGGCCATCGCGGCTTTATCGATGGCGACTTTGTCATGATGATGTATGCTTGGTCGCCCAACTGGAAGGCCAACAGTGTCGGCAACGACCACTATAACCTCTACGCCCGTCGTTCCTTTGACGGTGGCGAGACATGGACGACTACCCCGGCCGCACTGGGCGGCATAGGTACCGAAACCTGCGAGAATTATAAGAACGGTTCTGAGATCAACACCGTCTGCACCATCTACGGTGCTGGCGAGTTCGAGCAGTCCCGCAATCTCTCGCAGCTCGTCGGCAACAGAGAAACCATCCTCGACCCGCGCTACACGCCCTCCGGTGGTATCAAGATGCTGCCCATCACCGACCTAAAGGAAGTAGGTTTCACAGGCTATGATGATGATGTGCGCGATCCGTCCAAGTTCTTTATGGTCTACGAAACCGGCGACAACACCACTGTAGCTGAAGGAGAAGCCGTACCGCTGGACCTCTTCTACAGCCGGGCGACCGCCTGGGGTGATAACTATGATTTGGTGGAATATGAAAAAGATGGCGAAGTTGTCGAAGGTTTCGACTGGCTGGAACACGACCGGGAGGATCTCTCCGGTGAGGCCGCCAACACCTGCAACCCTGGTGCCACCTACTACTATGTGATCTGGAACCAGTGGCAGGAGGACGAGCACGAGAACGTCTCTAACAGCGATGCTATCTTCCGTCGGATAATGTACCTGGAAGACACCGAGGCCGCCCCCACGGCCATGATTCTCGGCGACTTGCCCCTTGAAGTCGACGAGGGCTCAGATGAGATATTGACCTTTGTCGGCTCAGGCAAGGACAACGACCGCATGGGTACGGGCGGACGGTATGGACAGGGAATCGATGGCTACAAGTGGCTCTCGAGCCTGAACGGTTTGATTAGCGAGGGCCAAGTTTTCAGTATACCGGTCAAAGACCTGATCAAGGGACTGCACACCTTTTACTTTTCGGTGCTGGATGACGAGGGGAACTGGTCTGAGCCAGATTCAGTCAAGATCGGAGTTGGCGTACCCAACGTCATCTACATGGCTTACCTGCCTATCATAATTCGCTAACAAAGGTACGTCTACTCACTTGGACGAAGGGGAGAGGGGTATGACTGGCAACAAAGCCGGTCATACCCCAACCCCCACAAAACTTGGTTTGTACACCCAACAAGGTAGGCTAGTATGAATTTCTCACTTAAATCGTGGAAAGAGCGATTCCTGTATACCCCACAACCGGACGATGATCGCAGCCGGCTGCGGACGGTTCTCGATAGCCTGATTCTCCACCTGCATCCTACCCGGGTACCGGCGTCAGCCATCCGCTTTACCTACACGTGGGGCCTGGGTGGCGTGGCCGCCGTGCTGTCTGTGCTGTTGGGCTTGACCGGCGTGATGCTAATGTTCCGCTACGAGCCTACTGTTGACCGGGCCTATGCCAGCATCTTGGCACTGGAGGCTGAGGTCGTGTTCGGTTCCTTGATTCGGTCGATCCATCACTGGTCGGCTTCGGCGTTGGTCGTGGTCGCTTGCTTGCACCTGGTGCGTGTTTTTCTCACTGGTGGGTTCAAAAAAGGGCGCTTTGTGAACTGGCTGATCGGGATCGGGCTGCTGCTGCTCACGTTGTTCTTTAACTTTACCGGCTACTTGCTGCCCTGGGACCAGTTGGCCTATTGGGCCATGACGATAAGCACCACAATGATCGGTTATATTCCGTTGATCGGTGAGGCGATCAAATACCTGGTGCTGGCTGGGCCAGAGGTGGGACAAGGCACACTGAGCAATTTTTACGCGCTTCACGTGGCAATGCTCCCAGCAGTGGGCGCGGTCGCCTTGGGCTATCACTTTTGGCGAGTGCGCAAAGATGGCGGTATCTCACAACCTGTACGCAAAGAGGGGCAGCGAATAGAACGAGTAACGACCATCCCTCATTTATTGCGTAAAGAGATCGCCGTGGCGGTGGTAGTGATCACGGCTATCGCCATCTGGGGAATGCTAATACCCGCTCCCTTGGAAGAATTGGCGAATCCAGACTATCCTCCCAGTCCGGCCAAAGCCGCCTGGTACTTTGTGGGTTTGCAAGAGTTACTGTTGCATATGGACCCGTTGGCCTTTATCATCCTGTCGTGTATCGTGTTGGCCGGTATGGTGTTTTTACCCCGCTGGGACAAGCAAGACGAGAACATTGGCGTCTATTTTCGTTCCTCTGTGGGACGGCGGGCGGCGTTTATGGGAGGAGTGGTCAGCACATATATAGTGCCACTCTTGGTAGTGACAGACGAGTTCTGGATCAATCTACCGGCCATGCTGCCGCAATGGCCCGTTATTATCTCAAATGGACTGATACCATTGTTATTTATCCTGGCTGGTTTGGCAGCCATTTATTGTTTCGCACGTTGGGCGCTCAAGGCAAACCACAGTGAGGCGTTGGTGGGAGTCTTTGCTTGTGTCATGGTTGGACTGGTCATGTTGACGATCATTGGCTACTTTTTCCGCGGCCCGAGTATGACCTTGGTCTTGCCCTTTCAATAGCCGCAATCAGAATTCTTACCACGAATTGCACGAATTCCACCAATTTCCTGATACAAATTCGTGGCGAAAAAATCTTTGGTGAGCAAGTGCGACAAGTAGATTAGGAGCTAGTGAATGAACACAAAGTCAGAGCTGATGTGTCAGATGCCAGAGGGATCTCAAGAACTCTCGCGCCGCAATTTTCTCAAGTTGGGCATTGGCGTGTTGGGTGTGATTGCAACACTGGAAGCGGGTGCCGCTGGAGTGCTCTTTTTGCAATCACGCGGCCAGGAAGAGGGGTTCGGTGGTCTAATCACTGCGGGCTCGATCGATGATTTCCCGCTCGGCTCTGTGATCGAATTTCCAGAACATCGTTTCTTCTTGATTCGTTCCCACGACGGTGGATTTCTCGCCGTTCACAATCGCTGCACCCATCTGGGCTGCACTGTGTTTTGGGACCCCGAGCAGAATCACTTTGTATGCCCCTGTCACGCATCTAGCTTTGACTTTTACGGTGATTTTGAGAGTCCTCCTGTACCTCGTCCACTGGATACGCTTTCAATACAGATCAAAGAGGATATGGTGGTTCAAGTGGATACTTCTCGTTTGCAACAACGCGAGAATTTTATGCCAGAGCAATTGGTTTACGCCTAGGTTAAAGGGTCTTTTTCAGAGTCGAGTCCAAGCAAAGTGGGTGATGGGAAAATGTATAAAAGCCAAACAATACCCGTACATACCGAGTTTGACGTTTTTACGGCGCGGATGCAAGCCCGTGAGATGGCTCGTGAGATTGGCTTTGATGCTGCGAACCAAGCGCGTGTTGCTATGGCGACGACATCATTGGCCCGCGCACTGAGGCTTGGAGAAGCACGGCAAGGCCAAGTCACCCTCAACTGCTTGGGAAATGTTGATCATTGGGGCATGCGGGTAGATTGTACAACGGCCAACAGTGCCGGTTGCAAAACCGAATCGTGGGCGTTTACCGATATTGAGTGGATGGTTGATCGGTTGGTTGTTAAAGAGTTACCGTCCAATAACCTACAAGTGACTCTTTTTGCCCTGATGCCGAGAATCATATAGATGAGAGACTAGCACCGATGAAAAGATACGACGTAATCAGTTTGATCGCTTTGTTGATTTTGGCAGCCGCTTTGCCGATTTACCTGCTGCAAGAGTCCAATCGAATGGATCACGCTCAAACAGCTCTGCGCGAGCAATTCGTGGTAGATGGCGCCATGTTGTACGTCGAGAACTGCATTCTATGCCACGGTCCAACCGGCGATGGAGTTGGCGCTATGCCTGCGCTCAATCACCTATCCTCTGCCGACTCGAACGTTCTTTACAAAACGATCGCTCTTGCTCCCCATGGGTCGGCTATGGCATCCTGGCACATTGACGAAGGCGGCAGTTTGAACGACTATCAGATCACGGGGTTGGTGACGCTGATCCAAGATGCCGACTGGCCGCAAGTGGACGAATTGGCATCCACAAGCAACTCGGCCCTTTATACTTCACTGGCTTTGGATACGAACGTGGATATGATGGCTATGGAGGGAGTGGGAGAAGACCCGCACGAATGCCGTGCCTGTCACGAAGAGCCAGAGGTCCACGCCGACCGGTTTGGCCTCAATTGCGCCCGCTGTCACACACTCCAGGCTTGGAAACCGGCTTTGCTGACGCGCCACACATTCCTGCTGGATCACGGAGGAGAGGGACAAGTGGCCTGCCAAACGTGTCACACGCGCTCCTACTCGGAACACACGTGCTACGAATGTCACGATCACACGCCGGAGCAAATGGAAGAGGCGCACGCTCAAGAAAACATTTTCGAGTTTAACGACTGTGCCGTGTGCCATCCCACCGGGCAGGAAGGTGAAGGGGAGCTTTTCCGCAGAAATTACTATGAGGGTTTTGAGGCAGAAGGAGAGCCTGGCTATCATGGTATCCAGATCAGCCAAGGAACCCAAGAGAACGAGTTGGTGTTAAAAGTCGGACAGGTCAATATCGACAGATAGCGCGAAAGTATTTTGACGGGAGCCAAGACAACGATGCAACTGGGATGGTCTAAACCGCTTTCTATTACAAGTCGCGGTGCACTAGTGATAATATTGATGTTGGTGATGGTGATCGTGGTGGGCCTTTCCTATCAGGTCGACGTGCGTACCAGTCCGGGACCACTTTCGGCTGTTCAACTACGTGGTGAATCGCTGGGAGGATTTGATTCTCACGCCGAGTTCCATCACGAGTGCGAACGCTGCCATACGCCCTTTTACAGCGTCAGTGCCAGCCGTTGCCAAAAGTGTCACGTCGAGATCGTCAGAGAACAAAATGAGGGTAGCGCTTTACACGGACTCTTGCCCGGTACCAACAAATGTCAGAATTGTCACATCGAACACAAGGGGCAAGATGCCGTAATAAGCGCATTACCCCTGGCCAACATAGATCACAAGCGGCTTACCGGCTTTAGCCTCATCCGTCACCAAGAGTGCAGTGGAGGGACACCGGCCACTTGTGCAGATTGTCATAGGCAGCACCGATTCGCCGCCGAGTGGGTTGATTGTATCACTTGCCATACTGACACCGATCTTGATTTTATGGTCGAACATACGGAACTCTTTGGTGAGGCATGTTTCGACTGCCACGATGGTCATGATCGTATGATCGATTTTGCCCATGACTCGATCTTTTTGCTGGATGGCGCACATGACACTGCCGAGTGCGAGGATTGTCACAACGATCAGGTTTTTGCTGGCACCTCTCGCGAATGTACAACCTGCCACGAGGAACCAGACGTTCACGCCAGTGAATTTGGCCTCGATTGCTCTCGCTGCCACACCGCGCTGGCCTGGGCGCCCGCTGAACTCACTCGACACGTTTTCTTGCTGGACCACGGCGATGAGGGTGAGCTTGATTGTGAAAGGTGTCACGTGGCGAGTTACGTAGAATACACCTGCTACGATTGTCACGAGCCGGGAGAGATGGAAATAGATCACATTGTGGTGAGCGACCAAGATGGACAATCAATTACGGCACTTGAGAATTGTATCGAGTGCCACCCCACCGGGCGGGCAGGTGAAGCCAACCAGCTTTATGATTTGCAAGTCCAAGTACCAGCGCCAAGTGTGCGGGTAGCACTGAGCCTAGATGAATGACTTGGATCACAGAGTCTGTAGGTGGTTTGTCACTGAGAATGAAACAGAAATGTAGGGAGAATGAATGGAAACCAAGCAAATGAAAAATAGAACCGGCAAGCTATCACAGACGCACCTGTGGCTTGTGGGGACATTGTGTTTATGTCTGTTTATTTTAAACGTGCAGGCAGTTGTCGCACAGACACCCGTTCCACCAGCAGATCAATCGGACGCAGTTCTCACTATCCAACAACTCCGCGTCCAAGTGATGCCCGAGTTTGACGATCCTCGTGTACTGCTCATTATCCAGGGACGCTTGGATGCTTCCGATGCGGCCTTTCCCTTGCCCATTACTTTTCGCGTGCCGCGTGGAGCGCAAATCAACCAGATGGCCGTTATGGACATATCCACAGGCGCCACCACCTCTCAGCCTTTTGATGCTCAACCCGATCCCAGTGACCCACGATGGTCGTTGGTAACGTATACTGTCGACAATGCCCATTTCTTTTACGAGTATTACTATGACCCCATCGAGGGTGAAACAGACAAGCAATTCACCTATGCATTTAGCAGCTTGCAACCCATTAATGACTTTTCAGTAGAGATTCAGCAACCCCTAGCAGCGACCGACTTTACCTTGGACCCGCCCCCCACCATCCTTCGCTTTGATGAGGCCTTTGGGTTTACTTACCACCGATTCAATATGGATGCCCTGGCTGCCAATGATGAACTAATGATAACCGTCAACTATACCAAGGCGGCTTCTGAACCCTCACTGTCGCGAGAACAGGTAATGGGAATGCAAGGAAACGATGTCCCATCTGAAATGCCTGCGGTGATGGGGGTCAGTCACGCAACCAGCAGCAGTGTGCCAGAATGGGCATTCGTGCTGCTGGGAGTCACTATTCTCGTCATCGGGGGGGGATTTGTTTGGAACCGCACGCAACCGGGTAATACGCCTATAAAAGCGATGGCTCCAAGAGTTTCGATAAACCCAACGGTCTCCAAAGCCGAGTCTTTGTTAGGGTTTTGCACCCAGTGCGGTGCGACTCTCAAGTCAGGCGCTCACTTTTGCCACATCTGCGGGATACCGTGCAAAGTAGCTCAAGAGTAAGTGTATTGTACAGGCGGGAGAAATCGGATGAAAAAAACACTGATCGCATTCATTGTTGTTAACGTCTTGCTGCTCACCATAGCGGCTGGATTACTCCTTTTGGCAAAGACGTATCCTTTTCAACCAGGCGATCCGTTTTACAGCGTGCAGCACATCGCCGAGCAGGGACGTTTGCGGTTTACGGCTGGCAAGGCGCGTCAGGCAAACATCGCTCTCGATCTGGCTGAACGTCGTCTGGCCGACCTGGCGCAGGCTGATGACACTGTCCGAATTAACTCGGCGGTCACCGCTTTGGATCAAGCCCTAGACGAAACAGTTCGACGCGTCGATGCCATGCCGGTTGCTGGGCGAGGCGAGTTGTTCGAGCGCTTAAAGAAAATTCTAGTGCAAGCCGAAATCGTCGTGATGGCACTTGAACCGGCTGATGATGCAGTGAGCAGTGATGTCATTGTTGCGCTTGCGCACAAAATTACTCTCTTGCAAAAAGCCGACACCAGCAGAGAAATGGTAACCCTAGTTCCTCCGCCTCCTCCTACACTTTTTGATGCTATTCCTATTCCATTTTTGAGTGAAGAAATAGATCACGAATTTTATCCCCTCGTCGATGGGCACGCCGAGGCCGAGCTTGAATGTGCCGATTGCCACGAGGATGGTCAATATGCGGACACCTCGATTGAATGTGCCAGTTGTCACGATATTTTGCCCGATCTCCTTTACCCGGATCATTTTGCTGGCAAGTGTGACGACTGTCACGATATTGAAAGCGGCGATTGGGCTTTTGCTACCCAGACTCGCGGGGATTTCGCGTGGTCAGAGTGTTGGATTCCCCAGCAAGTTGACGGTGCAGAGCGAAGAATTCGAACAGGCTCATCCCTCTGTATCAGCGACGTAAAAACCACCTCTCGATTTAACCACATAGGCGTGATCGAATGTTTCTCCTGCCACCAAGAGGATCTTCCTCCCGATCACTATGTTGGCGAGGAGAATTATCCGTGGTATTTGGTCCAGTTTCCGGCGAGCGCGACGACCCGCTACATGAGCTTGGACAGTGATTTACGATATCTCAAGTGGTCAACCAAGAATACAGAAAACATATCCCCCATGTCTGGCACAAATACTTGGTATATGAAGCGGTTGCCCCAAGATACCACACACCGATACTTGGGGGTGGATAATTACGAGTGGTATTTTGCGCGGGTGTCAGAGAACACATTGCAGCAATCGTATGGCTCTTTGAGATATTTATACCTAGGCACTTGTGTAGACTGTCACGCCAATGCCACTGATTGGAAAGACACAGGCTTTGATCATGTAGGCTTTTCCGATTGTGAATCTTGTCACTTGAAGGACAACCCTGACGACCATTACATTGGGCAATGTTCCAAATGCCACAACACCTCCGATTGGGAACAAGTGACGTTCGATCATACGGGCCTTTCGGATTGCCAATCGTGTCATACACTGACAGAGAGTCATTACGAGGGCCAGTGCACCGATTGTCACAATACCTACAACTGGAACGAGGTCGAATTTAACCATGCTGCTTCGATGGATTGCGCTAGTTGTCACAGTAACACTGCCCCGGCCAACCATTACTCTGGACAGTGCTCAGACTGTCATAGTACCGGCAACTGGACAGAAAATTGGATTAACCACGCTGGTCTCTCCAACTGTAGGGATTGCCACAGTCAACCCAATCATTATTCTGGGCAGTGCTCCAAGTGCCACAGCACCAGCAGTTGGAACTTTAACCACAGTAGTAGCAGCAATTGTCAATCGTGTCATACAGCACCGAGGGAGCATTATGAGGGGCAATGTTCCAACTGTCACAATACGGATGATTGGAACAATATCAATTTTACTCACAGTGGACTGGTTGACTGCCAGTCATGTCATACATCTCCGCCCAATCATTACAGTGGTCAATGTTCAAATTGTCACAATACGGATATCTGGACTGGAATAACCTTTACCCATGAAGGCTTTACGGATTGCATATCGTGCCATAGCCAACATGCGCCACCCGACCACTATGATGGACAGTGCTCTAATTGTCACTGTACCTGTGATTGGAGCAACATCAAGGACCATCGTCGCGGCAGTGACTGTCAGTCATGTCATGACATCGACGCGCCGTCAGACCACTATACCGGTCAATGTTCCAACTGTCACAATACCCACGACTGGAGCCAGATTGACTTTGATCACAGTGGTCTCATTGATTGTCAATCGTGCCACACTACCGATGCGCCACCAGACCACTATGACGGGCAATGTTCCAACTGTCACAATGTCAATGATTGGATCAATGTTACCTTTGATCACAGCGGATATGTCGATTGCAGATCGTGCCATATCCCACCGGACGGCGACGATCACTATGCCGGCCAATGTTCCAATTGCCACAACCGTGAGAACTGGACTGAAATCAGTTTTAATCACGCGAGTGCCGATAATTGCTCATCGTGCCACGATGCACCAAGTGGTCACTGGCCCGGACAGTGCTCCAACTGCCATAACAGTACTGGTGACTGGACCAGCGTCATTTTTGATCACGGTACTTACAGTGACTGCAAATCTTGTCATCAACGTCCTGCCGGACACACCAACATTCGTGGTCAATGTTCCAATTGCCATTATATCGACAACTGGGCCGACATCAAACATGATGGCCTGCCAGATGATTGCCGGTCGTGTCATACTGTCGATGCACCGCCGGACCACTATGATACACAGTGTTCCAACTGTCACAACGGCACCGACAACTGGACCGACATTACCTTTAACCATAATGAGCTTAGCGATTGTCAGGAGTGCCACACCGACGACGCACCGCCAGATCACCATGATGGCCAGTGCTCAGATTGTCACAACGGTACCGATACTTGGACCGACATTACTTTGACCCACGATGTTCTCCCCGATTGTCAGGCGTGCCACACCGTCGATGCGCCGCCGAACCACTATCCTAGTCAGTGTTCCAACTGTCACAATGATCCCGGCGGTACCTGGACTGACATCACGGTCGACCACAGCAGCATGACCGATTGCCAATCGTGCCACACTGGCGATGCGCCGCCAGACCATTATGCCGGTCAGTGTTCTAACTGTCACACTGATCCTGGCGGCACCTGGACAGATATCACCTTTAGCCACAGTGGTCTTACTAATTGCCAATCGTGCCACACCGGCGATGCACCACCGGATCACTATGTCGGCCAGTGCTCCAACTGCCACAATGACCCTGGTGGTACATGGACCGATATCACTTTTAGCCACAGTGGCCTTACTAATTGCCAATCGTGCCACACCGGCGATGCGCCGCCAGATCACTATGTCGGCCAGTGCTCCAACTGTCACAATGATCCAGGTGGCACTTGGACCGATATTACCCTTGATCACAGTGGCTTGACCGATTGTCAATCGTGCCACACCGGCGATGCACCACCGGATCACTATGTCGGCCAGTGCTCCGACTGCCATAATGATCCCGGTGGCACCTGGACCGATATTACCCTTGATCACAGTGGCTTGATCGATTGCCAGTCGTGCCACACCGGCGATGCGCCGCCAGACCACTATGTTGGCCAGTGCTTCAACTGTCACAATGATCCCGGTGGCACCTGGACTGACATCACTGTTGATCACAGCGGCATGATAGATTGCCAGTCGTGCCACACTGGCGATGCGCCGCCGAACCACTATGCTGGACAGTGCTCCAACTGCCACAATGATCCCGGTGGCACCTGGACTGATGTCACCTTTAGCCACAGTGGCCTTGTTGACTGTCAATCGTGCCACGCATCCGATGCGCCGCCAGGTCACTATGCTGGTCAGTGCTCCAACTGCCACAACAGCACTGATATCTGGACCGACATCACTTTTAACCACGGTGGCCTTGTTGACTGCCAATCGTGTCACGCTGCCGACGCGCCACCAGGTCACTATGGCGGTCAATGTTCCAATTGCCATAATAGCACCAACAACTGGACCGACATCACTTTTAACCACGGTGGTTTCGTTGATTGTCAATCATGTCATGCCTCTGATTCGCCACCAGGCCACTATGCTGGTCAATGCTCTAATTGTCACAACAGCACCAGCAACTGGACTGACATCACATTTGACCATAGCGGCTTTACGGACTGTAGTTCATGTCATACGGCGCCATCAGATGGAAATCATAATGGCAACCAGCAATGCTCCAACTGTCATAATACTGGGGGTTGGAATGGTGCTATTGCTTCACTTGTGATTTCACATGTCATAACGGAAACGCACATAATTCCGTCAACTAACATCGTTACAACCACCACGCCTATTCCCGTCACACCGTTACCTACACCTACGCCATTGTCGACCAAGCCATCACCTACTATGACTCCATTACCCACAAAACCATCACCTACCATAACGCCACTGCCGACCAAACCATCACCTACACCTACACCTACACCTACATCTCCGCCATTACCTACCATACCGCTGCCGACCAAACCATCACCCACTACGACCCCGCTGCCTACTGTACCATCACCTACCACGACCCCGCCCCCCACTACACCACCACCTACCACAACCCCGCCTCCCACTACACCACCGCCTACCACGACTCCGCCTCCCACTACACCACCACCTACTGCAACACCGCTACCTACTGAGCCACCGCCTACTGCAACACCACTACCTACTGAGCCACCACAACAACCTACACCTCCTCCTACCAAACTGCCGCCGAAACCTACTATATCACCACACGCCACACCATCTCTTGACACATTGTCAATTTGGAGGCAAAGGTTCACTATCGGACACTTTTTTCTTTTGCCACGAATTGCACGAATTACCACGAATGTGGGGGAAAAATTTGTGAAAATTCGTGCAATTCGTGGTAAAAAATTAACATAACCCGCTCGTATGTGAAAAGTGTCCGGTAGCAAAGGCAAAGGTACTTTTTGCTTCAATGCCAAACTTGAATAATCTGGGGCAGACAGGTTTAACTTTTTCAACTTGATCGAATGCTGATGGGCTTGGTGTGAGAAAAAGATATCGATTTTACAATCTTTCAAGAGCAATGTGAGACACGACTCTTGAAAGTAAAACGATCCCCGTATGGTTTTAGGACATCCTTTCGTCATGATATAAAGAACATCAATGCGCGCATTTCAGATTCAACCCTTTGTTAAGCATTTCGAAACCGGATTTTAATTATAGAGAGGAGGATACCGATGAAACGTTTTACTCGTACCAAACTGCTCGCATTAGCTGTGGGCGTCGGAATAACCGCCGTCATTCTGATGGTGGGAGGCCTATCTACTGCAACGGCCACTGGGACCGTGGACCTTGACTTGGAAATGGAGGCCCCGGCCCACGTAGCAATTGACTCGGTGTATTTGGTCAGGATCGCTTACTATAACCGGGGCACCGCAATTCCACCGGACGCTTGGGTGACGGCCACACTGCCCGAGGGGACACAGTTTATTACTGCCACGGATCGCTGGGATGATCCTCTGCCACCAGACGCGGTGGACGGCAATGTGTTAAACTGGTATTTTGACAACTTGGCCTGCAAAATGCCACTAGATGCCAACTGTGGACATATCCTGATCACTCTGCAAACAGATGTAGATTTGCCCGATGGCACGGTGCTGACCACCGAATCTTTTATTTCCACGACGGCTGAAGAAACCGACACGACGAATAACGAAACAAGTGTGGTCAGTCTGATAGGCGCGATGGCAGGCTCGACCAAACAAGTCAGTGCCCGCTACGCGAGACCCGGCGACGTACTGATCTATACGATCACACTCGATCACTCACACCAATCGGGCGGCAGCAACTGGCAGGATGTGACTTTGACAGACACGCTGCCCTTTAGTCACCAAGTGCGCTTCCTCGGTTGGCAAGGTCCAGTCGCGGGTACGTACGACGGACACATGCTGCGCTGGCAAGGCCGGGTGTATGCGGGCGAACCGATCACATTCCAATACCGGTTGGGCATATTGGGAGTTGTCACACCCGGCACAGTTATCAGCAACGTGGCTGCCATTACCTGGGACGGAAAACAGATGCGACTGGGACCGATCACCACGATGGTCACACTACCCCACGGCACAATGGCACTGGAGCCGTTCCAAGGCGGGCAATTGGTGCACCAACACGGCGTCACACTCACTGTCCCGCCTGGCACCGTGACCGATACGACGCAATTCCGACTCGGCCCGCTCTTTACGAACACTCACCCCATCACACCTCCTGGCGGTTTGCTGTTCGCCAACCGCGCCTTTGAACTGAACGCCTTCCGCTTTGGCGAGCCGGTGCACGAGTTCAGTCGCTCGCTCACGATCACGATGAACTATACGGATACCGACTTTGCTGGTCTGAAACCCCAGACACTGCGGGTGTGGACACGTAGCGGCCCGAATGGTCCTTGGGCAATGCTGGGCGAACCGGCAAAGGTGATGTCTGGAGCACTATCCTTCACGACAACACACTTGAGTCAGTTTGCACTGTTTGCTGAGGGAACCGTGGATCTTGACTTGGAAATGGAGGCCCCTGCCCATGTAGCAATCGATTCGGCGTATCTGGTCAGGATTGCCTACTATAATCGAGGCACACTAATTCCGCCGGATGCCTGGATAACGGCCACATTGCCCGAGGGAACGCAGTTTGTCTCTGCTAAAGATCGCTGGGGTGATCCCCTCCCGCCAGACACGGTGGACGGCAATGTGTTGAGTTGGTATTTTGACAGTTTGTCCTGCAAAATGCCGCTGGATGCCAATTGTGGGCATATTCTCATCACTCTGCAAACAGACGAGGACCTGCCCGATGGCACAGTGTTGACCACCGAATCGTCCATCACCACAACGGCTGAAGAATCCGACACAACGAACAATGAAGAAAGCGCAATTAGTCTGATAGGCGCTATGGCTGGTTCGACCAAGCAGGTCAGTGCTCGTCATGCGAGACCCGGCGATGTGATGATCTATACGATCACACTCGATCACTCACACCAATCGGGCGGCAGCAACTGGCAGGATGTGACTTTGACAGACACGCTGCCCTTTAGTCACCAAGTGCGTTTCCTCGGCTGGCAGGGCTCAGTGACCGGTACGCACGACGGACACATGTTGCGTTGGCAAGGCAGGGTATATGCTGGCGAACCGATTACTTTCCAGTACCGGCTAGGGGTACGAGGAGTAGTTACGCCCGGTACAACCATCAGCAACGTAGCTATTCTGGCTTGGGATGGAAAGCAGATGCAACTGGGGCCAGTTGCCACGATGGTCACACTGCCCCATGGCACAATGGCGTTGGGGCCGTTCCAAGGCGGGCGATTGGTTCACCAACATGGTGTCACACTCACCGTCCCGCCTGGCACTGTGACTGACACGACACAATTCCGGCTCGGCCCGCTCTTTACGAGCACCCATCCCATCACACCTCCTGGCGGTTTGCTGTTCGCCAACCGCGCCTTTGAACTGAACGCTTTCCGCTTTGGCGAGCCGGTGCGCGAGTTCAGCCGTCCGCTCACGATCACGATGAACTATACGGATACCGACGTAGCCGGTCTGAAACGTGAGACTCTGCGTCTGTGGACGCGCAGCGGTTCGAGCGGCCCTTGGGTAATGCTGGGTGAGCCAGTGCGTGTGATGTCTGGCACGCTCGCCTTTACGACGATGCACCTTTCTCAATTTGCACTGTTTGCTGAGCCAGAGATCATCACTGGAGACGTGGACCTCACGTTGGAAATGGAGGCCCCCGCACATGTAGCAATTGACTCGATGTATCTGGTCAGGATTGCCTACTATAACGAGGGCACGGCAATTCCACCGGACGCCTGGATGACGGCTACACTGCCCGAGGGAACGCAGTTTGTCACTGCCACGGATCGTTGGGATGATCCCCTTCCACCGGACACAATGAATGGCAATGTGTTGAGTTGGTATTTTGACAGCTTGTCTTGCAAAATGCCACTAGCTGCCAACTGTGGGCACATCCTGATCACTCTGCAAACAGATGCGGACTTGCCAGATGGCACGGTGCTGACCACCACGGCGTCTATCACCACAACGGCTGAAGAATCCGACACGACGAACAATCAAGCCAACATAGTCAGTTTGATAGGCGCGATGGCTGGCTCGACCAAGCAAGTCAGTGCCCGTCACGCGCGGCCCGGCGATTTGTTGACCTATACGATCACGCTCAATCACTCGCACCAGGGCGGCGGCAGCAACTGGCAGGATGTGACTTTGACAGACACGCTGCCCTTTAACCACCAAGCACGCTTCCTTGGCTGGCATGGTCCAGTGACTGGCACTCACGATGGACACATGTTGCGCTGGCAAGGCAGGGTGCAAGCGGGTGAACCGATCACATTCCAGTACCGACTGGGTGTGTTGGGAGTCGTCACACCCGGCACCGCCATCGCCAACGTAGCTACTCTGGCCTGGGACGGAAATCAGATGCGACTGGGACCGATCACCACAGTGGTCACGCTGCCCCATGGCACAATGGCGCTGGAGCGGTTCCAAGGTGGGCAACTATATCACCGCCACGGTGTCACACTCACCGTTCCGCCTGGCACAGTGACCGATACGACGCAATTCCGGCTTGGCCCGCTCTTTACAGACACCTATCCCACTGAGCCTCCCGGCGGCTTGTTGTTTGCCAACCGTGCCTTTGAACTGAACGCCTTCCGCTTTGGCGAGCCGGTGCGTGAGTTCAGCCGCCCGCTCACGATCACGATGAACTATACGGATACTGACATTGCCGGTCTGAAACGCGAGACGCTGCGCCTGTGGACGCGTACAGGTCCAAACGGGCCTTGGGCTATGTTGGGTGAACCGGCACAGGTGATGTCTGGATCAGTGATCTTCCCAACGTTGACCTTTACGACGACGCACCTTTCCCAGTTTGCATTGTTTGGTGAGGCCGAACATGTCGTTTACCTGCCCATAATACTTCGATAGGATAGCACTTGCGAAAGCGGTGCACCTACCAACCGGTGCACCGTTTTCGCGTTTTTGCGGAAGGAGCCAGACATAGATAACGCGCAAAGAGTCCGTATCTTGGTAATAGATGATGACCCTCACTATGCCCGTGTCATACAGACCAATTTAAAAGCCGAGGGCTACGAGGTGCTAGTAACAGGAGATGGACAAACGGCTATAGAACATGCTGCCAATCGAGAGCCTGATCTGGTTGTTTTGGCCAGAATACAAGCATTACTACGGCGTGTAGAGATTTTTGAACAAAAAGGCTACCATTTTGTCTTTCAGACCACTGACACTTTGAATAACCCCGATCAACGTCTGCCGATTCAAGATTAAGAGGGAGCAAATGATCATAACGATCTATCTTGGAGCTTTATTGGTGACACTGATGAGTATCTACGTATACTTTGCTGCCAAATCGTCGAGCTAGTTCACCGAAATCCTGGTTGAGGCAAGACTACTCGACCAGGGTTTTGACGAGTAAAGAGACCGTCACTCACACTGTGGTTTGGATCCAGATTCACAAGACCCGTATGGTTTTCGGTTATCCTGCGTCATAAAAAGTGAGAGCAAACATATCGTGAAGAACGAGCGTACTTTGCTGGAACGCGCAAAACAGTATGATGAGGCAGCATTGGAAGAGCTTTACGACCAATATGCCCCTCGCGTCTATGCCTATATTTACCGGCGGGTGAACAATGCCCATCTGGCAGAGGATCTCACCGGTGATGTGTTTGTTCGAGTCATACAAGCGATCCAAGCGGAGCATTTTTGGCATACGTCGTTTCGAGCTTGGCTTTATCGCATTGCACACAACTTGGTAGTTGATCATTATCGCCGACAACCACCGGCAGTCGAGTTGGAACTGGATGCACAAATGATAGCCAGTGAGGATAATCTGATATCTACAATCACAAAGCGATTATCCAACCAGTTGCTTCACGCCGCCATTAACTATCTTACACCTGGTCAACAACAGGTTTTGGCCCTTCGCTTTGGAGAAGGGTTGACTGCTCGTGAAACTGCCGAGGTGATGGACAAAAGCGTTGGTGCCATCGAGGCGCTCCAACACCGCGCTCTGGCCTCATTACGCCGTGTTTTGGGAAAGGAATTTCAGTATGGCAGGGCCTGATCTCGAACAACTGTTTGAGCAATCACTGGAACACTGCCTGCAAGATCTGGAACACACGGGCGATATCGAGTCTTGCTTGCAACACTATCCTCAATACGCGGATCGACTGCGTCCGTTGCTCGAGATGGCCCAGTTGGCACGTCAACATTACGAGTTTGTACCACAGCCGCCAAGCGGATTGCTGTCTGGACGAGAACGATTGTTGGCAGAGGCCGCACAACAGCGCGCACGGGCTACCTCAAAATCAAAAGCCGAGATACGGACAACAAACGGCCCAAGGAGGCGATTTGCCTTTGCAACGAGATTTATTGGCATTTTATTATCCTTCATCATAGGCGTGGGGATCCTCGGAGGCGGGATTGTTTTGGCCGCCAATGATAGCTTGCCCGGCGATCGGCTCTATCCGGTCAAGATAACTGTTGAGGATGTACGCTTATCGCTGGTTTTTGCCCCCCAAGATCGAGTGTCCTTGACCTTGGAGTTTGTCGAAGAACGGGTGAGTGAAATTCAGGCTCTATTGGAAAGCAAAGACCCAGTGTCGGAAAAAGCGATTGCTCGAATGGAACAACACGTCGAGCAGTCATTGGTGTTCGCAGCCCAGATTTCTTCTGACGAGGAGATCGTTGACGCGCTTGGGCAAATCACCGCACACACACGCTCTCAAGCCCAGGTATTGGAACAGGCGCAATCCATAGCCTCGCAGCACACTCGGGCTAGACTAATGCAAGCCATCGTGGTCTGTCGCCAGGGAGCCGAGACCGCGGAAATTGGATTGGATGATCTCCAGACGTTCCGCTCGCGTTACCGCCATCAGCAGGGGACGCTAGAGCGGACCAACGAATCTCGAGTGCTGACCGTCACCCCCAGAAACGATCAGGAACAGCACCGAGGATACGGACAGGAGGGCAAGTGCACGCCTACTCTTACACCAGTTATGACGCCTTGTCAACCACAAGCGACCCAACCGCAAAACACGCCCCAAGGACCACGGTCCACACTTGAACAACAGCCTACACCTCAAGGGCCACGATCCACATCGGAACCACAATCCACGCCCCAGGGGCCACGGTCCACACCTGAACCACAATCTACATCCGAACCACCTCCCACGCCTCAAGGACCGCAATCCACATCCGAACCACAGCCCACGCCCCAAGGGCCACAATCCACACCTCAGAAACCGCAAGTAACACCCCATCCACAGACCACGCCCCCCGGAGCCCAGGTAACACCTAGTCCACAAAAGACACCTCAGGGTCCACAAGCAACGCCCAAACCCCAAGCCACCCCCAGAGGCCCCTAGATATTTGTTTTCCGTCATAATTCTGCTTGTCGAGAACTAGTTCTTTGTCAAGTGGACTAGATGAATAATCCCTCTTTTTTCATCCCTTTTTGGCACCATGAGGGATTGAGTCTGATTGACCACTTGTAGTATTATGATGAGGGGAAGTATTTTTGCTTACAGGAAAAGCCTGGAAAGCCACCCTGGTTTACTAGGGGGATGAAAGGCCAAATCCCTTGTCCATATTAGTGCTCAACCAGGCTTTTCCTGATGAAAAACCCCGGGTTGAGCACCCGGAAGCCTGGGACGTTCACACTGGAGTTTTTTACATTATTTGATGTTTCAATCAGTACAGTCCATCTGAGATATTGGAGGTCAGTACAATGATGCAAGATAAAATCCAACGTGCGTATTTTTGTTCCAAGCTGACTATTGTGTGCATAATGGTAGTCGGGTTCACGGTATTTGGTCCCATCACCCCGGCACTGGCCGGTGATGGCCCTGGTGGCATTGGCGAAATAGATGGTGCGTCAAACTTGAATTTGTGGCTCAAGGCCGATGTGGGTGTCTACCAAGACCTGGGTTGCAGCAACGTCGCATCCAATGGCGGTGCAGCCGCTTGCTGGATAGATCAATCAGGCTACGGCAACCACGTGACGCGAGGCTCTGATGGCAGCCCATCCTACCAAACGGATGTCGTCAATGGGCAGCCGGTTTTGCGCTTTGTTGAACAGTACATGATGGCGGCAGACATAGCTACGTGGAGATTTTTCCATGATGGGAGCGATCATTCAGTATTTATCGTCTGGCAAACAGCATCAAGCGATCCTCAAGACCAATATTATCTGATGGGAACCGCGCATACGAGCAGACATAGCGGGTTTGCATTTGGGTACAGTGACACTGGAATGACCGAGGATCAAATTGAACACCGGATCATGAAAGGGACACCTGGAAGTTATCTGCTCTCTCACAGCGCAAACGATGTCTTTCCAACAGGCACCTTTGGCATTGCGGCGTTCCGTTTCGACGATGGTGCAGCAGGAGGGGATGACGTTATATTTGTGAATGGTGCCCCTGTTTCTAGCGCCAATGCCAACGCCACGCCCTCTTCAGCTTATCCAACGGCCACGTTGGGGATTGGGTCGGATGGCGCGGGCCATCACCCGCTCACGGGCGACATTGCCGAGGTCATCGTCTATATCAGCACGTTAAGCCCTGTTGATCGAACCCACGTGGACCTGTACCTGATGGACAAATACGACATAGATCTGAGCGGCACAGGGCTGTACGCCAGTACCTACAATCTGAACGTACGCGGCATCAGCACGAGCGCCGATGTCACCGACTCGGGCAGCTCGGCGGGTTTGACCATCACCAATATCGACTTTTTGGCCGACACCGACGACGTGCTCGTCTTTGGACACGATTCTGCTGACAATGTGGGAACGCTGGCCGACATCCCCTTGGGTTTTGGCGCTCGCTGGTCTCGGGTGTGGTACATTGTGGAAAACGATGTAGGAAACAATGGTGGCAACGTGCGATTGACCTTTGACTTGGGCGAGGTGGGGGATACGGCCTACGATGGCAACACGTATCATCTACTTACGCGCGACGGCACCAGTGGAGACTTTGGAAGCGTTCGCACCACGACAACGGTCGTCGGCGATCAAGTCATCTTTGATAATGTGGACGTCAGTCTGCTGGGCCCCTATTTCACTTTGGGCAGACCGCCGGTCGTCGTGACCATCACCGACGATGAATACTCCCCCAATTCTAACTGCTCCCTGCGCGAGGCAATCCAGGCGGCCAATATAGACGCTGCATATGGTGACTGTAAAGCTGGCAATGGCGCAGACACGATTGTTCTCTCTGGCAATACCTATGCCCTGACCCGTGCAGGGGCAGGTGAAAACGAGAACCGGACCGGTGACTTGGACATCGCCGATACTTTGGCCATCGTCGGGGCTGGTTCTGGCCTGACGACCATTGACGGCAACGCGCTCGACCGAGTATTTGACATCCGGCCCGGTGTAGATACAGTCATCATCTCTGGGACGGCAATCAGCGACGGCAGTGTGACCGGAAACGGCGGCGGTATTAGCAACGATGATACTAATCTGACCCTCATCAACACTGTTGTGGATGATAATTCTGCCAATTCCGGTGGTGGTGTGTACGTCGGATCTGGCAATGTTTTGCTAAACGATAGCGAAATCCAGGGTAACGCCGCCACCTATGGCGGTGGATTGTATATCACTTTGGGTAGCGCGACGTTGAATGGCGGTCAAATCCAAAACAACTCGGCCAACACAAATGGTGGTGGTGTGTATGTGGATCAAGCGAACGCTTCCTTAATTCAGGATGATGATAGTGTGATTGCCCTCAACTCGGCCAGCAGTGGCGGTGGCATCTATGTGATGTCTGGCAGCGTGACGTTGGAGACGGGGCAAATTCTCAGCAATACGACTACCAGTGGCAATGGTGGTGGGATGTACGTCAACGCTGGCAACGTGGCGGTGAATGACGGAGAAATTCGCGGCAATGATGCCACCAGCAACGGCGGCGGCGTATACGTTTTTGAAGGTGCTGTGATGCTGCGAGGAGGGGAAATCATCAACAACACTGCCACTGCTGGCGGTGGCGTATATGTTAGCCGGAGTGATGGCTCCTTTATCCAGAATCAGGATGTTGGCCCCAGCGTCATTGCCTACAACACTGCTAACTTTGTCGGCGGTGGGGTGTACGTCGAGTTTGGTAGTGTGATAGTGAGCGCGGGGCAAATCCTCGGCAATGATGCGGCCTTTTATGGCGGCGGCGTATATGTGGAGGAAGGACGCGGCGTCTGGATCGGGGGTCAGGTAACCGGTAACACCGCTGGCGATGACGGCGGCGGCATGTACAACACTGGCACGATGATGTTGAACAACGTCCATGTTTTTGATAACGCCAGCGGCCCCACGGACGACGATGGCGGTGGTATTTACAATAGAGGCTCTATGGCGCTGAACGACGTCCAGGTCTATGGTAACGCTGCCACAATGTATGGTGGTGGCATCTACAACTATGGTGACGGCGTGCTGGCGATGGACAACAGCACCGTCAACAACAACACATCCGGTAATGGTGGTGGCGGTCTTTATAGTGCCGATGCTACATTAGCGTTGACTGCTACCCAAATTCTTGACAACCACTCTGACCTGAATGGTGGCGGGCTGTACATGTTCAACAGCGATGCTGCCCTCACCGGAAATACCATCTCTGGCAACACCGCTTCTCAAGACGGTGGCGGGCTATATCTGAACGCTAGCGATGATCTGTTGACTAATAATATTATCGCAAACAATGAGGCTAGCGGCCAAGGCAGTGCCTTGTACAGCTACTCATCCGCTAATCCCCAACTGCTGCACAACACCATCGTTGAAAATACAGGGAGTACCGGAGTCTATGTGAATGGCAGCGGCACGACGACCCTGATCAACAACATCTTGGCAGGTCACACCACGGCCGTCCAGGTTGAGTCAGGCAGCGCTTCGCTCCAGGCCACCCTGTGGGACGGTAATATCACCGACTCGTCTGGCGCGAATGCCACCCACAGCGACGACCGGTATGGCACGCCAGCCTTTGAGGATGCGGCCAACGATGATTATCATCTGATTCCCTGGCTCAGCGCCGCCACCGACACGGGCATCAACGCTGGCGTTACCGACGATTTCGACGGCAACGCACGCCCCCAGGGTGCTGGCTTTGACATTGGGGCATTTGAAGGACCAGAGACCGGTCTGGCCATAGTCAAAACCGTCAATGCGAACCTCGTTGTACCGGGACAGTCCATCGTCTTTACCCTGGTCTATACCAATCATGGCCCAGGAGTAGCCGACGGCGTTTTCATCACCGATCTGATCGACAGCAGCGTCGTCAGCTTTAGTTATACAAGTACCGGCGCAACCATCACGCCCGTCGGCAGTGAGGACTATGTTTGGTCCGTCCAAGACTTGGACCCGGGTGAGGGTGGGACCATCACCATCGACGGTAAAGTTGCTATGGGGTTGCTCGCCGGGCACACCTTTGTGAACAGAGCCACCATCACCACGACCACACCGACCGAGTCCGTCCCCGAAAACAACACGGACGAGGTAGAAATAGCCGTCAGCTTGCTCGCAAACACCACCGACGACGAATTGAACAGCGACGGCGACTGCTCGCTGCGGGAGGCCATCCAAGCTGCCAACACTGATTCTGCCGTGGACGCCTGTGCAGCCGGTGACGGCGATGACATTATCTACCTCTCTGCCGACACCTACGCACTGACGTTACCGGGCGCGGGAGAAGATAGCAATACCACTGGCGATCTGGACGTCACCGATGCCCTGACCATTATGGGAATCAACTCGGGCCAGACCATCATTGACGCCGATAGCATTGCTGACCGGGTCTTTGATATTCGTCCCGGCGCGGGCACGGTGATCGTTTCGGGTACGACGATCATCAATGGAAACGTCACTGGCTGTGGCGGCGGCATCTATGATAGCGACGCTGATCTGGACCTCGTCAACGTGGTCATCAGGGACAACACGGCCACCGACGGTGGAGGTGTGTGTGTCGGATCTGGCAGCGCGACGTTGAGTGTTGGACAAATCCAAAACAACTCGGCCACCAATGGTGGCGGGGTGTACGTTGCTCAAATCGGCGGCTCCTTTGTTCAGACCAGCGACGGCACCATCACCCAAAACACAGCTACCAACGGTGGTGGTATATACGTCAACTTGGGCAATGCGACCGCCAGCGGGGGACAGATCATCAGCAACACTGCTACCAACGGCGGCGGGCTGTACGTCGCCGGAGGGGATGCTGTCTTGAGCGGCGGGCAGGTTGTCGACAACTCGGCTGCCGACGGCGGCGGGCTGTACGTTGCCGGAGGCAATGTGACGTTGAACGGCAGCCAAATCCGCGACAACTCTGTTACCGGCAACGGCAGTAGCATCTATATCGCCAACGGAACCATCGCCCACGCGACCCCGATGACTCTTGTCGGTGACATCTATCAAAGTAATGGAGCCTTTAGCGGCGGCAGTGCTTTGTTGGTGCTCCAAGGCTCGCTTTATTTGGAAGGCGGCACGTTTACGGCTCCTACTGGCGAGTTGAGCATCACGGGCAATCTGATTCACAACGCTGGCACTTTTGCCCATAATAACGGTACGGTTGCTTTGAATGGCAGCAGTGCCCAGTCGATCTTGGGCACCAATACCTTTTACAATTTGACAATCAACAACAGCAGCGCCACTGATGAGGTGGATGCCTCCAGTAGCACGTTGACGGTGGACAATCTGCTGCACATTCAGGACGGTACCTTCCAGGGCAGTTCGGATTATCACCACGTTCAGATAGACAGCGGGGCGACTTTGGAACTGGACACTGCCATCACCGTCAGCGGCGACTGGACAAATCACGGGACGTTCACCCCAAACGGCCATACGGTCGACCTGGACGGTGAAAATCAGACCATTGCCGGGGACACCACCTTTTATAATCTGGACAAGATGACCAACAGCCCCGCAACGCTGACCTTTGCAGCCGGGAACACCTTTGCCATCGTCAATAGGCTAGATCTGCGAGGCGCGGGTAGCAGCGCCCGGATCTCCTTGCGTAGCTCGGCCAGTGGTACCTACTGGAACATTGACCCACAGGGCACCCGCATCATCGCCTACCTGAACGTAATGGATTCGCGCAACGTCAATACCACCGTCATCGCCGCCCACGCGACGAATAGCGTGGACTCGGGGAACAACCCCGG
Source organism: Chloroflexota bacterium (assembly GCA_024232355.1). The sequence goes on from JAAEPW010001273.1 coordinate 39,614, forward strand.
CTGGAATTTCCACTATCCGGTTGCCAACGACGTCGACCTTTTCACGGACGAAGACACAACGATCACCGGCACTCTGGATGCCACCGATGCCGACACGGATGATTCTATCAGGTATGCGATTCTCACCTATCCCGTCAGTGGTACACTGACGTTCACCGATATGGCGACGGGTGACTTGATCTACACCCCGACCAACCAGACGGCGGCCTACGTCGATATTTGTACCTACGTGGTCACTGATACGGGAGGATTGACCGACGTTGCCACCGTCCGCATATCCGTTGACGCCGACAACGACCCACCCATCGCGAATGACGACGGCGGGGCCGGATACGTCACCGACGAGAACACGCCGATCATCACCGGCAACGTTCTGGACAATGACACTGATATCGACAACCCCACTTTGGCTGTGGATAGCTTTGACACCAGCAGCACCGCCGGTTTGGTAACCAACAACGGCGATGGCACCTTTGATTATGATCCCAACGGACAATTCGAGTACCTGGCCGCAGGCGAACAGACCATAGACACCTTTACCTACGTCGTCAGCGACGGAAACTCGACTGACGTTGCCACTGTGACCCTCACCATCCACGGCGTCAACGATCCGCCGACGGCCTTGGATGACAATTATGCCATAACCGAAGATGACTTTTTCACCACCAGCAACGTTCTGGACAACGACATCGATCTTGACACCTCTGATATTTTATCCTTGGTCGGTTTTGACACCAGCGCCACGATCGGCTTGGTCAGCTATAACGGCGACGGCACCTTTGACTATGATCCCAATGAACAGTTTGAGTATCTGACTGTTGGCGAGCAGGTTTCGGACACCTTTACCTATGTGATCAGCGATGATACGGTAACCGACACGGCTACCGTCAATATTACTGTCAGCGGTGTCAATGACGCGCCCATTGCCGACGGCGACATCTATCTTGTCGCTTTTAATACGCCATTGATCGTACTGCCAACCAGGGGTGTGTTGGTCAACGATATCGACATAGATGGCGATGTACTGACGGCAACCCAGGACAGCACTCCAACCGGGACGTTGAGCTTTAACCCCGATGGCTCTTTTGTCTACACGCCGACGACTGACTCTAGGATACTTGACGTCTTTACTTACCACGCCAGCGACCCGTACACCGACTCGAACATTGTCACCGTGGTCCTCTATGTGCTCGACGAGACCGACGCTGACCTGGGAGTGAGCAAGAGTGTGAATAGCCCGTTGCCGAACGAGGGTGACATAGTCATCTATACACTCCAGGTGACTAACGAGGGGTTGACCGATACCACGGGCGTGGTGGTCAGCGATACGTTGCCGCCCGGCGTGAGTCACTGGGCGGACGGTGGTGATGGAAACTATGACGAGACCACTGGGGTTTGGACGATAGGCACACTGAACGATGGCGATGTCGCCACCTTGTACATCACAGCTACGGTGGACGGGGGTACGATGGGCGATACTATCACCAACACCGCCGTCATCAGTGCCTCTGTCCAGAATGATCCTGTCTTGGTCAACGACGCGGCCAGTGTGAGTTTGTCGGTCAACGTCTCGCCTGTTGCCAGTGGCGACAGCTATACCACTGATGAGGAAAGCGCCATCGTCACCGGAAACGTCCTCGACAACGATACCGATCTGGAGACCCCGCACCCCCTTTTGTCGGTGGTAGACTATGATACTGGGGACACTATTGGTTTGGTCATCAACATCGGCGGCGGTGTCTTTGGCTATGACCCCAACGGGCAGTTCGAGTACTTGGCCGTGGGCGAGCAAACTACCGATACCTTTACCTACGTCCTTGCCGACGCCGGAGGATTGACCGACACGGCCACCGTTACCATCACCATCATCGGCGTCAACGATCCACCTATCGCCAACGACGATGGTGGGCCGGAATATACTACCGACGAGGACACACCTTTTACCACTGCCAACGTGCTGGACAACGACACCGACCTTGATGTCACAGATTCTCTGTTTGCGACGCTCTCCAGCAGCCCTCCTGGTCTGGTCACTGACAATGGCGATGGTACGTTCGCCATTGACCCCAACGGACAGTACGAACAACTGGCTCTGGGGGAACAAGCTGTCTTTTCCTGTACCTACGTCGTCAGTGACGGCGTGCTGACCGACACCGCGACCGTCACCATCACCATCAACGGAGCTAACGACGCGCCAACGGCCAATGACGACAATTATAGTACCGATGAGGACATCTCTCTCGTCACCGGCAACGTCCTGGACAACGACACCGATCCCGACGACTCGGATACTCTATCCTGGGTCAGTTTCGACGCTATCGGCGTTACCGGCTTGATCACTGCCACCGGAGATGGTGTCTTTGAATATGATCCCAACGGGCAGTTCGAGTCCTTGGCCGTGGGCCAACAAGCTTTTGAGACCTTTACCTACGTTGCTAGTGACAGCATTCTGACCGACACGGCTGCCGTCACGATCACCATTAGTGGAGCCAACGATCCGCCGCAGGCTGCAGGTGAAAACTATTCAGCCATTTACGAGACCCCATTACACATCCCGGCGGCGACGGGCGTACTGACCAACGATTTCGACATTGATGGCGACTCACTGACCGCAACTCTGGCGATCTCACCGACCGGGGCGTTGAATTTCGCCTCCGATGGCTCCTTTGTCTACACACCCACATCCAACTTTAGGGGGCCGGACACTTTTACCTACTATGCCAGCGATAGTTATACCGACTCGAATGTGGTAACCGTGACCATCTACGTGTATCTGCCAACCGAGGCGAACCTGGAGGTGAGCAAAGATGTGAACGATGCCACGCCAAAGGAGGGAGACACCATCGTCTACACGCTCTGGGTGACCAACAACGGTATCACCGATACTACGGGCGTGATCATTAGTGATACACTGCCGGTCGGCGTGCAATACGTCACAAGCGGCGGCGATGGTGAGTATGAGGAGAACAGCGGAAACTGGACTGTGGGTGCTCTGGACAACGGAGACAGCGCCGTTCACTATATCACGGCCACGGTAGACATTGGCACGACCGGCATCACCATCACCAACGTGGCCGCCGTCAGTGTTTCTGACCGAAATGACCCGATCTCCAATAATGATGCAGACAGCGCAACCATTGTCCCGATCCCCCCGACCGACTCGGACTTGGAGATGAGCAAAGCCGTAGATGACCCCACACCAACCACGGGCGAAACCTTTATCTACACGCTCCAGGTCACCAATCACGGCCCGGCGGGCACTATGGGCATTGTGGTCAGTGATACCCTGCCGAGCGGGACAAGCTATGTGGCCGACGATGGCAACGGAGATTACGACGCAAATACTGGGACCTGGACCGTGGGAACCTTGCTCTATAGCGAGATCGTCACTCTGCACATCACAGCCACGATGGACGCACCAACACCCGGCACCATCATCACCAACACGGCCGTTATCAGTGCCTCCGACCGGTATGATCACATACCCGGCAACGAGGTGGCGAGGGTTGCTGTGACCGTCAACTCTCGCCCCACCGCCAATGACGATGGTGGTGCAGAATATACCACTGGCGAGGACAGTCTATTCCCCACCGGTAACGTGCTGGGCAACGACACCGACCCCGATGCCCTCGATATCCTGTTCGTAGCCGATGTGGATACCAGCGGCACCTTGGGCTTGGTCACTGACAATGGCGATGGCACCTTTGACTATGATCCCAACGGGCAGTTCGAGTTCTTGGCTGCGGGCGAACAAATCACCGACACTTTTATTTATACTGTCAGCGACGATCCCCTGACTGATACCGCCACCGTCACCGTAATCATCACCGGGGTCAACGATGCACCTACCATCTCTGAGATTTCGAGCCAGAGCGCTGACGCGGACACAGTTGTGGGGCCAATTCCCTTTACGATAGGCGATGTGGATACTCTTGTCGAAACTTTGACGCTCGAGTCTGCCTCGTCGAATATGGCGCTGGTGCCAACTACGACCATCATTTTTGGCGGTAGTGGAGTTGACCGCACCATAACGATTACCCCGACGGCAGGTATGGAAGGGATCACTACTATTACCATCGCCGTGAGCGATGGTGAGCACACAGCGTATGAAGCCTTCGAGCTGATGGTTGTCGAGCGTAGAATTTACTTGCCTTTGGTCGTCACGAATAACTAGTTTGTAGAGAGCAGGCCCGTTAGGGTTCAGTTCGCGCAAGAGAAACCGGATTTTACGAGCAAAGTGATAAAACCTGGTCTCTCTCAGCCTTTTTGAGAAACCATAGCGAATTTGAGGAGCAGATGAATAATGATAACTTTTAACAAGCTTGGAATTTTCCCCCGCATTCTTTGTTTCTTTGTCAGTGTAGTGTTGACCGTTGTGGTGACGTTTTTCATAGCTCCACCCCAGGGATCATATGCTCAAGACTCAAACTGTACCGGTGGTGGTAGATGCCATGGTGTGAGTAGTGATTTTACGGGGACGAGTCATCACCTCTTGACTTCGGTGGACAATTATGATTGCCGGATTTGCCACGAAGCTGAATACGATGGTGGCCACAAAAATGGCCTGGTTGAGTTAACTGACCCAGACGACGAGGGAACGACCTATACCGAGTCATCGTCAGGCGCTTTCCAACCGGAAAATCTCACCGCTGCCGACATTGCAAATTTGACGACCTTTTGCTCGAACTGCCACGACAGCGATGGCGCTATGCGGATGGGCAGTGCTGCCCAAGACCCCTTTGACGATGATGCCGATCCACCTGGCTCTGCTACCTCGCATGGCAACACGGACTTTGGGGCCGCTATCGAGGGCGACTTTGAGACCGGCTGTATCCAGTGCCACGGTGGACACGGCAGCGACAATCTGTCCATCATCCAATCCAACGTGATAATTGCGCCGGGCCTTACCACGGCCGTCGCCTTTACCCAACTCACGGGTACAGATTCCTTCGATGAGAGCGACAGCTCCGATAGCGACGACCTGTGCGCCGCGTGCCACGAAAGCAACAGCAACCCCGGTGCCCCGATGGAAAATCACAATGGCGGCGACCACACGTCGGCCGGGGGGAGCGACGAGCGAGACGGCAACTGCACCGAATGCCATACCCACGACCCGGACAGCGATCCGGGTACGCTTGATGGCTTTATGATAGACCCCGCTGCCTGCGCCGCGTGTCACGTTGGCACGGTAGACGTGGTCGGCGTCGGGCCAAGCGACGGACGACCGCCGGTGCTGGATGATTTTGACGAGTTGACCCATCATGTCGATGGTACGTTGGACGACGACGACTGCCAGGTTTGCCACGACGCCGAACTAGACGGTAGCAATCACGCCAATGGCCGGATCCAGTTGACCGACCCGGATAGCGAAACAACGACTTTTACCGAGTCCTCGGCGGGAGCCTTTCGCTCAGCAAACCTCACCGCTACTGACCTCGCCAATTTGACATCCTTTTGTGAAGGTTGCCACGATGACGATGGCGCGACACGGCTAGGCGTTTCTGCCCAAAGCCCCTTTAGCGGCGACCAAGCACCTCCCGCCGTCACCACGCACTCGAACAGCGCCGATGTCGGCAGGGCCGAGGGGCCATTCACTCAAGACTGCGCCCAATGTCACGGGGGCCACGGCAGTTCGAACCTGGCCATCGTTAAACGAGATATTGTGCTCGTGCCCGGGACCGTCATCACACCGGTGGTCTTTACCTCGCTGACCGATTCTGATTCCTTCGACGAGATCGACAGCGCTGATGCCGATGACCTCTGCGCCACCTGTCACTCGAACGACGACAACCCCGGCTTCCCGATGGCAGACCACGACGGTGGCAACCACGGCGCGGGGCACGATGAACGCGGAGAAGACTGCACTACCTGCCACCCCCACGACCAGGATAACGACGTCGACACCGACGATGGTATGATGCCCACCGACGGCACCAACTGCGTCGGCTGCCACGACACTACGCAGAATCGGGGGGACGTCGCCGGGCCGGGTGGCGGACGGCCGGCAGTGGAAGGCGAGTTTGCCGAACTCAGCCATCACGCCTCAACCGGCGTGACTAACGCCGATTGCCAGATCTGTCACGATGCCGAACTCGACGGCGGCAATCACGCCAACGGACGAGTCCAGTTGACCGATTCGGACGATCCAGGTACAACTTATGCCGAGTCCTCAGCGGGGGCCTTTCGCCCGGCGAACCTCACCGCCTCCGACCTCACCAATCTAACGTACTTTTGCGAAAGCTGTCACGACGACGACGGCGCGACACGGCTGGGCGGCTCTGCTACGAGTCCCTTCAGCAGCGGGCAAGCGCCTCCGGCCGTCACCACGCACTCGAACGCCACTGATGTGGGCAAGGCCGAGGGGCCGTTCGATCAAGACTGCGCCCAATGTCACGAGGGACACGGCAGCTCGAACCTGGCCCTCGTCAGGCGAGAGATCGTGGTCGCGCCCGGCACTACCGTCACACCGGTGGTCTTTACCTCGCTGACCAACTCTGATTCCTTTGACGAAATCGACAGCGCTGATGCCGATGATCTCTGCGCCACCTGTCACTCGAACACCGCCAACCCCGGCTATCCGATGGCGGACCACGACGGTGGCAACCACGGCACGGGGTACGATGAACGTGGAGAGGATTGCACCACCTGCCACCCCCACGACCAGGATGGCGACGTCGATACCAACGATGGTATGATGCCCACCGGCGGTACTAACTGCGTTGGATGCCACGATACCACGCAGAATCGGGGGGACGTCGCTGGGCCGGCTGGCGGACGGCCGGCAACGGAGGATGAGTTCTCCGGCCGCAGCCATCACGCTTCAAACGGCGTGACCAACGCTGATTGCCAGGTCTGCCACGATGCCGAACTCGGCGGCGGGAATCACGCCAACGGCTATGTGAATCTGACCGATCCAGACACTCCCGCGACCGTCTATGCCGAAACGAATCCGGGGACCTTTCGCCCGGGGAGCATTACGGCTGCTGACATCACCACTTTGACGACCTTTTGCACAAACTGTCACGACGGCGATGGAGCCAATGGCGATACTACCCCCTTTAGCGGCGGGGCACCAGCAACCACCGTCAGCACACACGCTAACGTAGATTTTGGTGGTGCGGTTGAAGAGAGTTTTCAGAACGGTTGTGCTCAGTGCCATGAGGGTCACGGCAGCGACAACCTGTCCATCATCAGACCCACCATAGTGGTTGTGCCTGGTACCACCACCGGGCCAGTAGTTTTCACATCCCTCACTGGCGCCAATTCCTTTGACGAGAGTGACTCGGATGATACGGATGATCTATGCGCGACCTGTCACACCAATCCCCGTAATCCTGGGTACACGATGACCAGTCACGCCGGTGGCGACCACACGCCAGCTGGAGGGAGTGACGATCGTGGAGGTAACTGCTCCTCCTGCCACTTCCACGACATTGATGGGGATTCGTCCACCCACGATGGCTTTGCTCATATCTCGGCCCCTGAAATGGATGTGTGGGGTAACGGGCAAGCCATCGCCGATGGAGACACAACACCCAATACAACCGATCATACCGACTTTGGCAGTGTAGTGAGCGACGGAGGAACTGTCACGCGCACCTTTACCATCAGCAACACGGGAAGTGGTGCTCTAAATCTGACCAGCACGCATTGGGTGACGATCACCGGCCAAGCTGCCGATTTTAGTGTGGTAACTGGCCCAGACACTCCCATAGCTGCTGCGGGGAGCACCATCTTCCGGGTACGTTTCGCACCTACCAGTCTTGGATTGCAGAGTGCCACCATCACCATCGCCAATAATGATGTGAACGAAAACCCTTACGAATTTGCTATCCAGGGCACAGGTATGCTCCTCACATCCGACCTGGTGCTGACCAAAACCGTCAATGCAGAGACAGTCAATCCAGGCCAGACCATCACTTACACCCTAAGCTTTGCCAACGTAGGTGTGGGGACGGCGTCCAATGTGGTCATCACGGATAGAGTCCCAATTTCTCAATTTTCAACTTTTGGTGTGGTCAGCAGTAGCGGCGCGGCCATCGCCACGACGGGCAACATTAGCTATGTGTGGGAGGTAGAGAATTTGAGTGCATGGGAGTGGGGTGTTATCACTATGACGGGCGTGCTCTCTGACCCGCTGGCGGCAGGCCCGTTCACCAATGCTGCCGTCATCACTACCACCACGAGCGACATCGCCCCCGAAAACAATGACAGTGCGGTTGACGTGACGGTGCAAAACGTCGCGCCGATAGCAGGTGATGATAGTGGGTACATCACTGACGAGGACACATCCATCACGCTCAACATACTGAAAAATGACACGGACGCCAATGGTGATGTGTTGAGTGTGGTTGCGGTGGGCGTACCAATCCATGGCAGCGTCATCGTCAGCGGCACGACGCAGATCGTGTATACGCCGACGAACCGCATGGCGACGTATGATGGCGTCTTTACCTACACCGTCTCTGACGGCAGTCTGGGTGATACAGCCACAGTCACCATCAGCGTCGATGCTGACAACGACCCTCCGGTAGCGGACGACGATACTGCCAGCACGGACGAGGATATCGATGCCCTTGGGATGATCTCGGCCACTGCTCCCGACACCAACGACACGTTGAGCTATGGCATCACTGCTCCACCGGTTCACGGCAGCGCCGCCGTGGACCTCTCCACCGGCGCGTGGACCTACACGCCCCTTAACCGGATGGAAAGCTATACCGTCACTTTTACTGTCATCGTGACCGACACCGGCAGCTTGACCGACACGGCTACCGTCACTGTCACCGTCGACGCCGACAATGACCCGCCGGTAGCGGATGATGATACAAGCAGCACGAACGAGGATACTGATGCCTTGGGGACAATCTCGGCCATTGCCCCTGAGGTAAACGACACGTTAAGCTATGGCATCACCACTCAACCGGTCTATGGCAGCGCCAATATCGATCCCTCTACCGGTGCGTGGACCTATACGCCCGTCAACCAGACAGAAGACTATACCGTTACTTTTACCGTCACTGTAACCGACACCGGCAGCCTGACTGACACGGCTATTGTCACCGTCATTGTTACCGCCGACAATGCCCCGCCAGTAGCCAACGACGCCACAGGAAACACGAACGAAGATACAGACGCCACAGGGACGATTTCGGCCAGCGACTCTGACACGAACGATATATTGAGCTATGGGGTCACTGCTCAACCGGTCTATGGCAGCGCTGCCATCAATCCCTCCACCGGTGCCTGGTCTTTTACACCCGCTAATCAGACAACAAGTTACACTGTCACCTTTACCGTCACAGTGACCGACACCGGCAACATGATCGACACAGCCACAGTTACTATCACTGTCACCGCCGACAACGACCCACCATTAGCCTATGATGATGCAGGTAGCACAGATGAGGATACAGATGCCCTTGGGATGATCTCGGCCAGTGACTCCGACACAAACGACGCGTTGAGTTATGGCGTCACCGCACAACCGGCACACGGCAGCGCCGTCATCAACCTCTCCACCGGTGCGTGGACCTATATACCCGTCAACCAATCAGCGAACTATACCGTTACCTTTACCGTCATCGTGACCGACACTGGTGGCTTGACCGATACAGCCGCAGTCACTGTTACCGTCACCTCTGACAATGACTTGCCAGTAGCGGATGACGATCCCTTTACCGTCGATGAAGACAGCAGTGGTAACACGCTCGATGTGCTGAGCGGCGACACCGATATGGACAGCGACATGTTGACTATATCTGCAATCGGTACGCCCAATAACGCGGGTACTATAGTCAATGGTAACATTGTCATCACCTACACCCCGGCGACCGATTTCTTTGGCACCGAGACTTTTACCTATACGGTCAGTGATGGCGACGGCGGCTATGACACGGCCACCATCATCATTACGGTGAACGATATCAACGACGCGCCAGTGGCTGTGGACGACGCCTATAATACGACCAAGGATATGTCACTGACGGTGGTCGTGCCCGGGGTGCTTGACAACGATAGCGACATTGATGCTGATTCGCTAGAGGCGGTCCTGGACGGCGCCCCGGCGAACGGCACGTTGAAACTGAACGCCGACGGTTCCTTTATCTATACACCTACGCTGGGTTTTAGTGGATTAGATGCCTTTACTTATCACAGCCACGATGGTACGGTGGACTCGAACGTCGTCACAGTGGAGATTGTGGTGAATGAACCCAGTGGCTATACCGTTTTCCTGCCTCTAGTTTTTAACAACCATACACTGTCTCGTTCTCCCAATGATCCTGATTACGACTACCAATGGGCGTGGGAGACGATCAAAGCTCCGGCAGCCTGGGGCTACTCCAGAGGAGAGAACGTTCTGATCGCCATAGTGGATACTGGCACTGACCTGGACCATTCTGATCTGGCAGACAAAGTACGCACCGATATCGATTACGATTTTGTCAACGACGATGACGAGGCTGACGACGACCATGGCCACGGCACGCACGTCTCTGGAATTGCGGCGGCAGCGACGAACAACGGCATAGGGGTAGCCGGTATGGGGTGGGGGGCGATGGTTTTGCCACTCAAGATAATCAGTCAAGACAACGACGGTGATACCGTTGACTTGGTCACGGCGATCTATTATGCTTCCGACAACGGAGCAGACGTGATCAATATGAGCGTGGGCGGAACGACAGATCCCTGTTGTAATTGCCCTGCCAGCGTCCAGGCTGCGGTGGACTATGCGTATGAAAAAGGCGTGATATTGGTAGCTGCGGCAGGTAACAGTGGCTCAAGTGCAGAAATGTTTCCCGCCAATTGCGAGCACGTCTTGGGTGTTGCGGCTACCAATCGTAACGATTCAAGGGCGAGTATGTCAAACTATGGAAACCATGTCAGTGTGGCTGCACCAGGATTGGGAATCTATAGTACTGGACGGAATGATCTGTATTACTCTGACTCGGGCACCTCGACGGCCACTCCTTATGTAGCAGGGATGGCTGCTCTTCTCATTGCTCGTTATCCATCCTACACGCCCAACGAAATCGCATCGGCTATCCTGGATAACGCGGACGACCTGGGCCCGACCGGTTGGGACCCGTACTATGGCTGTGGACGTATCAACGCTCACCAAAGTCTATTTCAAGGCAAACAAAACAACTTTTCCATTTGCTTGCAAGGAATAGTGCCATGGGTAGCGGATGACACAGAGTTAGCGATAGAAACCACAGCGCCGTTTGTTCCTGGGGAGATCATTGTCTTTTTCCAGCCTGAGGCCGAGATAGAAAATACGGTTCGGCAGTACGAACCCAATGTCGAGTTTTTACCAGAAATTGGAGCGTGGCGACTATTCGTTCCTTCAGGGCAAGAACAAGCAGTCTTGGATCGGTTGCGAGCCACTCCAACGGTGACTCGTGCTGAATTCAATTACGTGGTATCCATTCAATAGAGCAAATGGTGACTTGTGCCAAGATGTGAATTTTGTCAGCTAGTGTCTTGTCGATAGTTTCCTTCTTTGCTGCAAGAGACCGAGTAGTAAACAAAATCCCACCTTCAAAAGGTGGGATTGTTTCTTTTGGCCGAGTAGCCCCAAGGAGAGTCGAACTCCTGTTTCCGGCTTGAGAGGCCGGCGTCCTAGGCCACTAGACGATGGGGCCATAATCAGGCGCTATTTTACCAGTCCCCTTCTTTTTTGTCAAACCCTGCAAAAGTGTTATACTGGGCGAGATATTTTGGAGATTTTTCGGACCAAACGTAACATTGTGATGCGAAAGGGGTTTAGGATATTGTATGGAACAGATTGAAATTTCGACTCGTGGACGTCAAACCTTCCACGATATTACGGCAGAGGTGCAAGCAGCTATCAGCTGCAGTGGCGTGCAGGATGGCATGTGTTTTGTTTTTTGCCCACACACTACGGCCGGATTGACACTCAACGAAAACTGGGATGCCAACGTACAGCATGATCTTGGTGTGGGGCTTGATGCAATCTCTCCACAGCGGGCCGAGTACCGTCATAGCGAGGGGAATTCTCCCGCGCACATCAAATCGTCTTTGATGGGTGCGTCGCAGGCTGTGATAATCGTCGAGGGAAAACTGGTGCTAGGTACATGGCAAGGCATCTACCTGGCCGAGTTTGATGGTCCACGCCACCGCAAGGTTCTAGTTCAAGTGATGGCAGGCTAATATGCAAATTGATCTGAACAAGCTGGAGCGCATTCTCCCCACAGTGCGGAAACCGGGCCGCTACGTCGGCGGCGAGTACAACAGCATTGTCAAGGATTGGGAAACCACGCCTACACGAGTCTGTTTAGCCTTTCCCGACATCTATGACCTCGGCATGTCGAACCTGGGGCTGGCGATTCTCTACGATATACTCAACAAGCTGCCAGATGTTCTGGCCGAGCGGGCATACTTACCGTGGGTGGACATGATCGCGGCGATGCGACAAGCCCACATCCCGCTCTATAGCCTGGAAAGCAAACGTCCCTTGGCTGACTTTGACATCATCGGCGTCAGCTTGCCCTACGAGCAATTGTACACCAACTTACTAGAGATGCTCGATTTGGCCGGGCTGCCGATACGGGCCGATGAACGCGACCGGCAGCATTCGCTTGTCGTCGCCGGGGGGCACGCGGCCTTTAATCCAGAGCCAGTTGCGGATTTTGTGGATGCTTTCATCGTTGGCGACGGAGAGGAAGCGATCGTCGAGGTGGTGCGCGCTTATCAAGAAACGCGCGAGATGCCGCGAGAGACTCAGTTGTGGGCACTGGCGCGCATCCCCGGCGTTTACGTGCCGCGTTTCTATGATGTGCGCTATCATGCCGACGGCACATTCGCCACAATTGAGCCCAAATCTCCGGATGCCCAATTGCCCATTCTCAAACGAACCATCTCTCGCCTACCCCCGCCGCCGACGAAACTCATCGTCCCCAACGTAGATGTTTCCCACAATCGAGCAGCCATTGAGATTCAACGGGGATGTACTCGCGGCTGCCGTTTTTGCCATGCCGGGATCGTTACGCGCCCGGTGCGGGAACGGCCTATGGAGGAGGTGCTGGAGGCCATAGGCGCTATCCTGCCTCAGACTGGCTTTGGGGAGGTCGGGTTACTTTCCCTCTCGTCATCCGATTATTCTGACATTGACAAGCTGGTGCAGGCTATCGCTGAACAGTTCATCACTAGAGATTCCGCGCATCTCTCTATCTCGCTGCCTGCCCTGCGTGTCGATAGCTTTTCGGTCGGTCTGGCCAAAGCGGTTGCGCAGGGGCGGCACACGGGGTTCACCTTTGCGCCAGAGGCGGCCAGCGAGCGGCTGCGGGGTACCATCAACAAGCCCATTTCTACAGACCAGATGCTCGACGTAGCGCAAGAGGTGTTTGAACGCGGCATGCGCACGATCAAATTATATTTTATGATTGGTCTGCCGGGCGAGACAATGGACGACGTGCAGGCTATGATTGATTTGGCTCACATAATACGCCGCAAGGGCCGAAATATTCACGGACGCAAAACACAGATCAATGTCAGTGTGAACACGTTCATTCCCAAGCCGCACACGCCGTTTCAGTGGGTGGGACTAGAGTCAGCCACGTCGATCCGAGAAAAACAGGCATTTTTACAGCGCAAAATACGTGGCGGTGGCTTCAAGTTGAGCTATAACGATCCCGATACAACACTTTTGGAGGCCGCGCTCACCAGGGGGGACCGGCGGTTGGGTAAAGTGATACAACGAGCCTGGGAGCTGGGCACGCGCTTTGATGCTTGGTATGAGCAGCGAAATCTGGATGCCTGGAAGCAAGCCTTCATTGAGGTTGGGCTTGATCCTGATTTCTATGCTTGTCGCCAACGTCCAACTGATGAGCTCTTTCCCTGGAAAGTTATTCATACCGGCGTGCGGAAGAAATTTCTGCTAAAGGAATACCAGCGCAGCCAGGAGGGAATGACGCTGGCTGATTGTCGGGAGCAGTGTCACAGTTGTGGCATATTGAGCGATTATGCAGGCGATTGGTGTACCGAATGGTGTTGTCCTCAGCCTGCCTAGCAGTTCAACGACGAATTAGGGCAACGATACAATGAGACTACGAATAACGTTTTCAAAGAGTGGATCGCTGATTTTTACATCGCACTTGGACTTGATGCGGGCGTGGGAGCGCGCCCTGCGTCGGGCTGGTACTCCCTTGGCATACTCTCAGGGATTCAACCCGCGGCCTAAATTACAATTGGCAGCGGCTTTGCCATTGGGGCATATTGGTGAAGGAGAGTTGATAGACGTTTGGCTGGAAAAGCCAATGTCTGTGGAGAACTTTACCAAGGCCTTGGTACCTGTATTGCCTAACGGACTGACGATCCATCAAGTGCGTCAGGTGATTGTCAAAGAACCAGCGTTGCAGAGACAGATCAAGTCAGCCGAGTATCACGTGGTTGTTGATGGATGGGATCAATCGGCAGAACAAATCGAGACGCGCATTGAACGGACGCTAGCAGCAACGGAATTGTCACAGGAACGGCGTGGGCGACAATATGACCTGCGCCCTTTGATCGAGCGACTGTGGTTGGAAAGGGTCAATGAGAATGATGTGGTACTGGGGATGCAACTCACGGCCCGTGAGGGAGCCACTGCCCGGCCCGAAGCCGTGTTGGCAGCATTAGGAATAAACAAAACAGCGGCTCGTTATCTCCGACAACGCTTGATTGGGGTGGAGGAAGATTGGACACCTGACTAAGAGAAAGACTAGCCACCTGTCCAATTGCGTCTAATAGATTTTTATTATATACTATGAGGGTCGCCGACCTGGAATTTACCTCAAAAGTTAGTTATTGAAACCTGTGGAATAGAATATAATTCAACCAGCGAGAGCTTTTCGAACTGAGAAGGTTGGTTATTTGCAGGATCTGCCAAGGGTCTTGTGCAACGCTGGTGAATGCTTGCAAAGTCAGCATATGGCAGTGCTCGTTGGGCAGGGTCTCCAACCAAGCCCTTTCGGGTGATGGTCGGAGATTTTGTCGTATATAAAGGCCTTGTGCTCGACTTGTCAAGAACTCTTATCAGAGAGTTCTTGACAAGTGGTTATCCTAGAACACAATTCAGACTGCAATAGTCCGCATAGTGTTTATGGGCACAACTCGAACGTTTCCGAAAAAGTTCTGAAAAAAGGAGGTGATGAGGCGGAGCTGATTCAGTGCCCGTGAGGTGCTTGATTCCAATCTCCTCACAACGGAGTGCCGCACCCGTATTTGATTTGGTTAACAATTAGCCCAATGGGCAAATTCATCTATTCCAAAAGGAGAAACCATGTTTACAAATAAAAAGTGGGCAAGCCTCTTTGCCCTGGTAATCATCGCGAGCTTGGTCCTCTCTGCGTGTACTACACCAGAGCCGGAGCAGGTCGAGGTTACCGTTGTGGTTGCTGAGGAAGTCGAAGTTCCAGTTGAGGTTCAGGTTGAGGTCACAAAGGAAGTTGTCGTCACCGAGTATGCTCGTGGTCAAGGCGGCACCCTGACTATCCTGTACTGGCAGGCAGTTTCAAACATCAACGCTTACCTGTCCGGTGGCACAAAAGATATTCATGCGGCCAGCCTTGTACTAGAGCCCCTGGCCCGCTACGATGAGACTGGCCAGATGTTACCCTGGTTAGCCGAAGAGATTCCCACGGTTGAGAACGGCGGTGTGGCTGAGGATCTCACGAGCATCACCTGGAAACTAAAGCCAGGCATTCTCTGGGCCGACGGGACACCCTTCACGTCGGCAGACGTAGTCTTTACCGCCGAGTACTGCCTGAACCCGGATATGGGCTGCAACGCCCTTTCCGCTTTCGCCGATGTTGAAAGTGTTGAAGCGCTGGATGAACTCACGGTGCGGGTTAACTTTGCGGTATCCAAGCCATTCCCCTACGGACCGCTCGTAGGCGCTACCTCGCCTATCCTTCAACAGGCCCAATTCGCGGACTGCACGGGAGCCGCCGCTCAAGAGTGTACCGAACAAAACTTTGGCCCCATCGGGACCGGTCCCTTCAAAGTCAAAGAATTCAGGGCCAACGACGTGGTGCTTTACGAGATCAACGAGAACTATCGCGATCCCAACAAGCCCTTTTTCTCGGATGTGATCTTTAAGGGTGGCGGTGACGCCCCCTCTTCGGCCCGCGCCGTGCTAGAGACCGCCGAAGCCGACTATGCCTGGAATCTGCAGGTTGAGCCGCAAATCTTGAACGCGATGGAGATGGCCGGGAACGGCAAGGTCGTGGTCTCGTTCGGCACAGGCGTCGAGCGTTTGATGGTCAACTTTACCAACCCCGACCCTGAGTTGGGAGACAATCGCTCCAAGTGGACTGAAGATAACCAGTTTCCGCACCCCTTCTTGAGCGATATCAACGTCCGACGGGCGCTCTCCCTGGCTATCGACCGCACGACCATTGATGCGCAGGTTTATGCCCAGAATGGCAAGCCAACCTGTAACGTGTTGTCTGGCCCGACCATCTATGCCTCGACGGCCAACGACGACTGCCTGGCCCAGAATATTGAACTGGCCAACCAACTCTTGGACGACGCAGGCTGGGTCCGGGGTGCAGATGGCGTACGTGAGAAGGATGGTGTGCGTATGAGCATTCTCTACCAGACCTCGACCAACACTGTGCGCCAGGCCACCCAGGCCCTGATCAAGCAATGGTGGGAGCAGATCGGCGTGGAAACCGAGTTGCGCAACATCGACTCGGGCGTCTTTTTCGGCGGTGACCCGGCCAGCCCAGATACCTATGGCAAATTCTACGCCGACATCGAAATGTACACCAACTCTTTCGAGGGAACCGACCCCGAATCCTATATGGGTAACTGGACACAAGGGGAAATCTGCGACGAATCCAACCAATGGATTGGGAACAACATCCCACGCTGGCAAAACGACGACTATGAGGCACTGGTGGCCGAGATGGCCGGAACAGCCGCCTTTGACCGCCGTATCGAACTGGCTAAAGCGATGAACGACATGCTTATGCAAGACTATGTCATGATCCCGCTGATCCATCGTGGCGATGTGTCTGCCCACGCCAACAGCTTGTTGGGTGTGCGTATGAATAGCTATGACTCGGAGATGTGGAACATCGCCGACTGGACCCGCGCCGGACAGTAAGTCTCACTTGAGGCAATGTGTCTGAACATGTTGCCTGGTGCGAAATAGCAAGTGGTCTACGGCCACAGGCTGGCCGTAGACCACCTTACAGATAGGATTGAAGAAATATGGGAAAGTATATCATTCGCCGCCTGCTGATATCCATACCAACTTTGTTGGTCATCAGTTTCATCGTTTTCGCCATCCTTGATCTGGCCCCCAACGATCCCACCGGCAACCTGCCAATGACGATTCCTCCCGAGGTGCGAGCACAGATCCGTGAGTCTTTGGGCTTGGGCCAGCCCTTTCATATTCGATATATAAAGTGGGTGCGGCAGTTTTTCATCAACGAGCCGTTGAATATTCTCGAGTCTGTTTTTGATGTCGAGATTGGTGATTCCGCCAATCGTCTGCGCATCAGATCGTGGGCCACAAGAAGCCCCGTGATTGATTTGATCATCGAACGCACGCCCCAAACATTGTGGGTAGTTGGCATGGCTTATGTTCTTGCCATTGTGATTTCGATACCGATAGGCGTTATATCCGCCTACAAGCAGTATTCAATCTTTGACCAAGTCGGCACATTTGTTGCCATGATCGGTTTTTCTGTGCCCACTTTTTTTACCGGCCTGGTGGCGATTGTTTTTTTCAGTGTTCGTCTGAAATGGTTTCCCTCGATTTACAATACCACCCACAAAGTGGTAGACTTTGCAAGTTTTGTGGTGCAATTCAAGCAAATGATTATGCCCGTCTGTGTGCTCGGATTCGCCCAGGCAGCCCAATTAAGTCGTTATACCCGATCGTCCATGTTGGACAATCTGAATCAAGATTATGTCCGTACAGCTCGAGCCAAAGGGCTGCGCGAGCAGGTTGTACTTTTGGTTCATGTCTTGCGCAACAGCTTGATCCCGGTAGTAACCTTGATCGCCCTGGGTATTCCGGCGATTTTCGGCGGGGCAGTTATCACCGAGCAGGTTTTTCGGGTTAATGGGTTGGGGCAATTGCTGATCATTGCCATCCAAGGAGCCGATATTCCACTTGTCCAGACTTTGACCTTTGTTCTGGCAGCCATCATTGTCCTTTTCAACATCGTGGCCGACATCCTTTATGGCATTCTGGATCCCAGGATCCGGTATGACTAGTTCACGAAAAGAGTAGAAATTATGAGCACAACATCCATCAAAACAATCGAAACTCTTGCAGCCGAAGCCGAAGCCGAAGCCGCTAAACGCAAACATCGTTCGCTGTGGGGAGACGTTTGGGCACAATTTCGCAAGCACAAACTAGCTATGGTTGGCATGACTATCTTGACTATCTTGATCCTGGGAGTGCTTGTTGGTCCATTGGTTTACGGCATAGACGCGACCTTTATTGATGTTGCGGTCGCCAATTCGCCTCCGACCATTGCACATCCTTTTGGTACAGACCTTCTTGGTCGTGATACCCTGGCCCGCTCCATGGCTGGTGGCCGTATTTCTATCGCTGTTGGCATTTCCGCGATGCTGGTCGCTATCGTTTTCGGGACCGTCGTAGGAGGGTTGTCTGGATATTATCAAAAACTGGACGGTCCGCTTATGCGGCTCACCGATATATTCCTAGCGCTCCCACTATTGCCGCTCTTGCTGGTAATCATTATGCTGTTTCGTGATACTCTGAGAACGGCCTTTGGACCAGAAGCAGGCATTTTTATCCTGATCGTCTTTGTGATCGGTATCCTCAATTGGATGGGGGCGGCACGAGTGGTCAGGGCCCAGGTGTTATCGGTCAAGGAACTAGAGTTTGTTACGGCAGCCATTGCCCTCGGTGCCCGCGAGTTTCGTATTCTGACACGCCATATCTTTCCAAACGTTTTCAGTCCCATTATGGTGGCAGCGACTCTGGGTGTGGCTAATGCGATTCTAACCGAGTCGGCCCTTTCCTTTCTGGGTCTTGGCTTTCCCTCCGACTTTCCCACGTGGGGGCGTCTGTTGTATGAAGGCAAAGACTTTCTAATGCTGACACCTTCTCTCGTTTTTTGGCCGGGTCTGTTCATCTCGTTAACTGTCTTGAGTATCAACTTTCTTGGCGACGGCCTGCGCGATGCCCTGGACCCCAAGATACGAAAGCAATAGCTGGTTGACAAAACCAAGAGATTCGGTATAATGCTTGCGGTGGCCGGGCCATCAGGCCCGGCCTCTTATTGTGTATAAGGGAGGCGTATTTGTGTATACAGTTGTGAAATCTGGCGCGCGGCAATATCGAGCCGTAGTAGGTGAGACAATTCTCGTTGAGCGGCTGCCTGCTCAAGTTGGCGAGCAACTTGAGTTAGATCAAGTATTGTTGGTCGCTGCCGAAGAGCGAGTCCAAGTTGGTCAGCCCACTATTGAAGGCGCCAAAGTATTGGCGACAGTAGTCGCACAAGAAAAAGGTCCAAAAATTCAGATATTCAAATATCATTCCAGCAAGCGGTATCGTCGGCGTGCCGGGCATCGGCAGCGCTACACGCGGTTGCGGGTAGATGAGATTGTATTGTAGGAGGACATGAGATGGCACACAAAAAAGGTGCGGGCAGTACCCGCAACGGGCGCGATAGCCATTCCAAGCGCCTGGGCGTGAAAAAGTACGGCGGCGAGATCGTGCGTTCAGGCAACATTATCGTACGCCAGCGTGGATCGCGCATCAAGCCGGGCACAAACGTCGGGATGGGAAAAGATTATACTCTTTTTGCCACTGCCGATGGTTTTGTTCGCTTTGAATATATTCGTGGAGGGCGCAAGCGGGCAAGCGTATACCCGACGCGAGCATAGGAAATAACTATGAAGGAAAAAATTCATCCAAAATACTTTTCAGAGGCCCAAGTAGCTTGTTCTTGTGGCAATACCTGGACCGTCGGGGCGACTGTAGCCCTCATCCGCACTGATGTCTGCTCCGCGTGTCACCCATTCTTTACTGGTGAACAACGCATTGTGGACTCGGGTGGTCAGGTCGAGCGCTTTATGAAGAAACTTGAGCGGCGTGACCAGATCATAGCAAAAAGAGAGGAAGAAAGAGAGCGGGTCACCTCACCTGAACTTATGGTTGCTGAACTGGATATCAGTTCTCGTTCCCAAAAGGTGCTCATTGGTGCAGGAATCGAGACTGTAAGCGACATTATGGCCAAGTTGGAGACAGGGGACGAGGCCTTGACCAATTTAAGCGGGTTTGGTCTCAAATCGTTGGCAACACTGAAAAAACGACTTCGTGGCCGTGGTTTTCTTCTGCCTGGCGATGCGGTGTCAGAAGAAACCGACGTCGAGGCTGATTAGGAGAAAAAAAAAGCTTACCATTCTTGGGGGCAGATGTGCGCATCCTTCTGACGCGCCGCATCTGCCTCTGTTTTTTTATTGAGGAGATATTGGATGTACAACAAGTCTAACACTGGGTGGATTGAGGTGGTCTGCGGAAGTATGTTTTGTGGCAAGACGGAAGAATTAATTCGTCGCGTGCGTCGTGCCCAGATTGCGCGGCAAAAAGTCCAAGTATTCAAGCCTGCGATGGACACACGCTATGCCAAGCGTGAAGTGACCTCTCACAACGGCGTGCAAATCAAAGCGGTGCCAGTCGAAAATGCGACAGAATTACGAACGCTGATCGAGCCGGATACAACGGTGGTGGCATTGGACGAAGTACAATTCTTTGACGATACGATAGCCACACTGTGTGAGGAACTCTCCTCCCAAGGAACGCGCGTCATTGCTGTCGGATTAGATATGGATTTCCGAGGTGAACCCTTTGGGCCAGTACCTATGCTAATGGCGCGAGCGGAACGAGTAGACAAACTCCAGGCCATCTGCGTGGTATGCGGAGGCCCAGCCAGTCGCACACAACGTCTGATTGATGACCAACCCGCAGCCTACAATGATCCCATAATCATGGTGGGAGCCAGCGAGGTGTACGAGGCACGATGTCGCGGCTGTCATAAAGTGGGAACAGCCAATGGTCAATTCGAGAGTGACTAAATACAATGCAAATCCCTAATGCAATTGAACGAGTACTGATAGACGAAGAGACAATTGCTGCGCGGGTACACGAACTGGCAGCCCGAATCAGCTCTGATTACGCGGACGCTGATAATCTGATACTAGTTGGTGTGCTAAAGGGATCCTTTATCTTTCTGGCCGATCTAGCCCGTCGCCTGACGGTATCCCACCGGGTGGATTTTATTGCCCTTTCCAGTTACGCGCAAGGAGCGATCGGTACAAGTGCAGTGCGACTGATTATGGATACCAGAGCCAGCGTCACCAATCACCATGTGCTTGTTGTCGAGGATATTGTGGATAGAGGACGCACACTGGACTATTTGCTGCGGGCCTTTCGTGCTCGCAAGCCAGCCTCACTGCGTGTCTGTACGCTCCTCAGCAAACCCGATCGCCACGAGGTCGAGGTACCGGTGGATTATTTGGGCTTTGAGATACCTGACGTGTGGGTGGTGGGGTATGGGCTGGACTATGCCGATCGCTTCCGAACACTGCCGTATATCGGCGCATTGAAGCGAGAGGTGGTTGAGTAACCGGATACAGGGAGGGGGAAAATGGGATTGCGAGATGACGTTGCCAAGATATTGATCTCGGAGCAAGAACTGCAAGCGCGGATCGCAGAACTCGGGCAAGCCATTAACGCCACATACACTGATGATGATAGGCCGCTCCTGGTTTGCGTGCTCAAAGGCGCATTCATATTCCTCGCAGACCTGGTGCGCCACCTAGAGATGCGCCACGAAGTAGACTTTATGGAAATATCCTCCTACGGTTCGGGAACGAGCAGCAGCGGTGTGGTTCGTATTCTGCTCGACCTGGAACAGAATATCGCGGGGCGGCACGTGTTGATCGTGGAGGACATCATCGACTCGGGCCATACGCTGGATTACGTCATACGCAATCTACAGACGCGGAAACCGGCCAGCCTGCGGATATGTACGCTTTTGAACAAGCCATCGCGGCGCGAGGTTGACATCCCAGTGGACTGGGTGGGATTTGAGGTTCCGGACGAGTTCGTGGCAGGGTATGGATTGGATTTTGCCGAAGTGTATCGGAATCTACCGTTTATCGGGGTATTAAAGGAGCGAGTGTACCAGGAGAGTGAATAACCAGTTCAGTGTAAAACACTCGTTGTCTCAAAGACAGAACAACCTAATGAAAACCGCAGGCATCTGAGAGGATGCCTGCGGTTTTGTGTTCATGTTCACCAAAGAGGGGAACAGAGAAATGATCTCTGTTCCCCAACACTCTACGAATTCCTCAGGACCACGGGCAGATAGACGTTAGGCACAGAGATGGGTGCATCTCCAGAAAACTGGATTTCGATGCCGCCTATTAGTTCACCATCAATGTAGCCTTCCACGTCAATGGTTGGCACGCTGCCCGCTTGCGCTTGCACGTCATACATTTTCCGCGCGTCATACATCAGTTGCAGCGAACCTGGGCACGGAATTCGCACGTGAACCTCGACCTCAAGTTCGTCGAACGGCCCTACCTCCACAGAGCCTTCTGGATTCGTGCTCACTTCCCAGTCCTCGGGCACGTTAAAGGTGATCAGACCGAGGTCTATTGTGACGGAGAAGGGCGAGTCGTTGTACAAAGTAAAGGTAAAGACTCGTTCCTGGCCGCATGGCGGACGCTCCTCCACCCACACGTTGCGCTGGCTGACAAGGTCCTCGTAATCACCATCGGGATCGATTAGCTTGACCATGACACAGTGAGAGCCAGCAAAGGTTGGCGTCCACGTTACCCACGCAGTATCCGTCATCATTGGCCCCAGTTCCATCGAGCGCGTGTAGGGCACCATGCCGGTGGTCGTGAACGGAATGCCTACACCGAACCTGGCATAGCCGAACTCCAAGGTGATGGTGGATGTGACCGCGCCGTTGTTCTGCATCTCGGCACCGATCTGGGCTGGCTGGCCCAACCGGGGCGGGTCGGGGATGATGCTGAGTTCCGTTTCAGCATATTCCTTTTCGTGCGGCCTGTGGAGCGGGATCGGCGGTATATCCAGCTTGCGGAAGCCGCCGAGCAGTTCGCCATCCACAAAAGCCTCCACGTCCACGATAGGCTCGCCGGTACCCAAGGGCGCGTTCTCCGATGGCGTGACGATTAGGGTAACAGTTACTGGGTCGTCACTGTTTACCTCTATTTCGTAGAATACGTCAAAGAAAGAGTCTGACGACATGTCCGTTTCGAAATCGTCACGGTGATTGACCAGTCCCAGAGTAACCGTCACCGGCTGGGTAAAAGTACCCCTGCCCACCGGGAAAGTCATCGAGTGAGGCTGACCAGGCTCCAGAGGTTCACCTACGTCCACATTGCGTTGGCTCCAGACCATTTCGTGGCCCGGCATCTCGAGTTCGACCATTACGCAGAACTTGCCAAAGAATCCCTCGGGCGGTTCCCACACGACGTGCCCACGAGCAGCGCCGTGTGCCGGTACAAAGACGAGGATCGGATTGTCTGGCCCGATGCCCGCCACGCTGAAAGGCAGACCGATGCCAAAGGGCGCGATGCTAAAGGTAGCCGTCACATAGTGGTCGTTGTCGGTGGGGTTGAACACCTCGACGCTGAGTTCGACCGGCTGGCCAGGGATGACTGGATATGGGGCGATGCCGATCTCTGACTCGGCATACACCGGGTCCTTGGGCCGGTGTATGGGAACCGGCGGGCGGAAAATCTTGCGGAAGCCGCCCAAGAGTTCGCCGTCCACAAAAGCTTCCACATCCACGATGGGGTCGCCATCTTCAGGCAAGTCGTTCGGAGGTGTGACGGTCAGGGTGACCACCCGCATCTCGCCCGGTGCTACATCGGGCAGAACGTCCTCTGACAGATCGAGTCCCCAATCGGGAAAGTGAGGGATCAACCCCAGGGTGATGGTTATAGGCTCGGTGAAGGGGTTGCTCACGGGGAAGGGCCGCGAGTGCGGAACGTTCGGTTCCAGCGGCTCGCCCACGTCCAGATTGAGCCTGCTCCAGAATGGCTTCTCGTGGCCGGCGATAAAGATCTCAACCTGGATGCACCACAAGCCCTCGCGCGGCGGTATCCACATGATGCCGGGGATGACCATGCCGTGGGGCGGTACGCGTAACACGATGGGTTCATCGTGCGCTGGCTTAAAAGGCAGACCGATGCCAAAGGGCGCGACGCTAAAGACGACCTCGATGGTTTGCCACTCGTCGGTGGGGTTGCGAATCTCGGCGCTTAACTCGATCGGTTCAAAGGCGCGTGGCGGGTAGGGGTGGACGTGGATCTCCCGTTCCGCGTAGACAGGGTCCTGTGGCCGGTGGATGGGAACCGGCGGGCGGAAGACCTTGCGGAACCCGCCGATCAGTCTGCCGTCCGCGAATGCCTCCACGTCTACGATGGGATGTCCATCGGGGGGCAGCGGCTCGTTGGCTGGTGGTGTTACAGATAGTAGAACCTCTTCGACGTGACCTGGGGGCATATTGGGTAGAATGTCAGGCTCTAGTCTGATATTCCAATCAGGTAAGTGAGGGATCAAGCCCAGGGTGACGGTCATCGGTTCCTGGAAGGGGTTGCCGATGGGAACCCACCGTTCGTGAGTTACGCCTGGTTCCAGCGGTTCGTCCACGTCGATGTTGCGCTGGCTGCGTTGAGTGTCATAGCCATCCATGAACATCTCGACTTGCAGACACACGTGGCCGCTGACCGGCGGGACCCAATTGACGCACTCGTTGACGATGCTAAAGGGTGGCAGATGTACCGGCCTCAAGCCGTTGATGGGTGTAAAAGGAAGCCCGATGCCAAAGTGCGCCCACGAGAACTGGACGTGTACTGTTTGTGGGTATGGCGTCGGGTTGCGCAGTTCGACGCATACTTGAGTCGGTTCCCCTGCCAAGGGCGGGTAGGGGTGGATGCCGATCTCGCGCTCGGCATAGGGCGGGTCGGGGAAGGGGTGGAGTTTTATCGGTGGCTGGAAGACTTTGCGGAACCCGCCAATCAGTTTACCCTCTGCGTAAGCCTCCACGTCCACGATGGCTTCTCCATCTGGGGGCAGTGGCACGTCTGCTGGCGGCCTCACCGTCAAGAGGACATTTTCAACGTGGCCTGGCGGCATATCTGGTAGAACGTCTGGGTTGAGTGTGATGTCCCAGTCTGGTAGGTGATGGATTATCCCCAGGGTGATGGTCGCGGGATGATTGAAGGGGTTGCCGATGGGAATCCACCGTTCGTGGGGCACGCCCGGTTCCAGCGGCTCATCTACGTCGATGTTGCGCTGGCTGCGTTGTGGCTCATAGCCCTCCATAAACATCTCAACTTCCAGGCACACATGGCCGCTGGTGACCGGCACCCAATGCATGCACTCGTTGGCGATGCTGTAGGGCGGCAGGTGCACCTCTCTCAGACCGTTGATGGGGGTGAAGGGGATGCCGATGCCAAAGTTTGCCCACGAGAACTGAACCCACACCGTGTGCGGGTCGGACGTCGGGTTGCGCAGTTCGACGCACACCTGGGTCGGCTCTCCGGCCAGGGGCGGGTAGGGGTGGACGGTGATCTCTCTCTCGGCGTAGGGTGGGTCGGGGAAGGGATGTAGTTTTATCGGCGGTTGGAATATCTTGCGGAATCCGCCGATCAACTCACCCTCTGCGTAAGCCTCCACGTCCACGATAGTCTCTCCTTCTGGAGGCAGCGGCACGCCAGGCGGCGGCATTACCGTCAGCAAGACTTGTTCGATGTGACCGGGCGGCATGTTGGGTAGGATGTCTGGATCGATCGTGATCTCCCAGTCGGGCAGGTGATGGATCAGTCCCAGGGTGATGGTCATAGGTTCCTGGAAGGGGTTGCCGATGGGGACCCACCGTTCGTGAGGCACGCCCGGTTCCAGCGGCTCGTCTACGTCGATGTTGCGCTGGCTGCGTTGCGGCTCGTAGCCATCCATAAACAACTCGACTTGCAGGCACATGTGACCGTTGATGGGCGGGACCCAATGGATGCACTCGTTGACGATGCTGTAAGGTGGCAGATGCACCTCTCGCAGGCCGTCGATGGGTGTGAAGGGAATGCCGATGCCAAAGTTTGCCCACGAGAACTGTACCCACACCGTTTGAGGATATGGCGTCGGGTTACGCAGTTCGACGCATACCTCGGTCGGTTCGCCTGCCAGGGGCGGATAGGGATGGATCTTGATCTCCCGTTCGGCGTAAGGTGGGTCGGGGAAGGGATGGAGTGGTATCGACGGACGATGAATCTTGCGGAATCCACCGATGAGCACATCCCTGGCGTAGGCTTCCACGTCTACGATGGGCGTCGCATCCTGGGGCAGCGGTAGGTCCGGCGGTGGCTGCACCGTCAGGCTGATGATGCGATGCTCGTTTGGCGCCATATCGGGCAGGGTGTCCTCAGACAGCCAGATTTCCCAATTGGGCAGGTGAGGGATCAACCCCAGGGTGACGGACACCGGATGCTGGAATGGGTTGCCCACGGGGAACCTCAGCGTGTGCGGCTGGCCCGGCACCAGCGGTTCGTCTATGTCGATGTTGCGCTGGCTGTGCTGCGGCCTGTGGCCGTCCATGAACAACTCGATTTGCAGGCACACGTGGCCGCTAACGGGCGGAATCCAGTGTATGCATTCGACGACGGTGCTGTGAGGTGGGATGGTGATGGTGCGCAGGCCGTTGATGGGTGTGAAGGGGATACCGATGCCAAAGTGTGCCCAAGAGAATTGTACATCTACTGTCTGGGGCAAGTCCGTTGGATTGTACAGTTCGACGCACACTTCGGTCGGCTCACCGGCCATCGGCGGGTAGGGGTGGACGCTGATCTCTCGCTCGGCGTAGGGCGGGTCGGGGAAGCGGTGGAGCGGCACCGGCGGGCGGTATATCTTACGAATACCGCCGATGAGGTCTTCGCCGATGTATGCCTCCACGTCCACGATAGGCTGCCCATCGTGAGGCAGCGGTTGGCCGGGCGGCGGTACCACCGTCAGACTGATGGTGCGATGCTCGTCCGGTCCCATATCGGGCAGAGTGTCCGCCGACAGGTCAAGCCCCCAGTCCGGTATGTGGGGGACCAATCCCAAGGTGATGGTCGCGGGCTGGTTGCTGGGATTTCCCACGGGGAATTCCAGCGTGTGCGCCACACCCGGTTCCAGCGGCTCGGTTACGTCCAGGTTGCGCTGGCTGAATTGGGTTTCGTACGGGATCGGACCAAGGGTATCCAGCTTGACCTGGACGCAAAAGTGGCCCTCGTTGGGCGGTATCCACCAGGTGCAGACGTTGTGAAAGCTGCCGGGTGGGATATTGACCTCGACACCGTCGATGGGCATAAATGGCAAGCCGATGCCAAAATTGGCTACGGCGAACTCGACCGCCACAGTTTGCGGCTCATCGCTCAGGTTGAACAATTCGGCGCAAATCTGGGTCGGCTCGCCAGGCCGGGGCGGATAGGGCCAGACGGTGATTTCTGATTCGGCGTAGGAGGGTTCCTCCGGGCGGCGGTGCAGCGGCACGGGCGGCGTGTCCATTTTGCGAAAGCCGCCGATGGTGTTCCCGTCGAGAAAGCCCTCGACATCGGCCAGCGGCGCCTGGGTACCCAGTACAGCGCCTGCCGGGGGGCTTGTGGTCAGGGTGACCATCTGAACCGCGCCGTTATCCAGGGTGAACTCGCGCGGATTGAGTGATACGTCCCACCCAGGCTGCACGCTGTCGATGGTAAAAGAGACCCATCCCGGATCGGGGAGCGGCCCCACCGGAAAGACCATTTCGTGCGGCACGCCAGGTTCCAGAGGTTCCCAGACATCGATGTTGCGCTGGCTGCGCTCCGGTTCTTGCGCGCCTGGCTGCCACAGGAGCACCTCGATGCACCAGTGTCCCTCTTGGGGAGGAACCCACACGATGCAGCCCTCGGCGTCGCCATCAGGTGGCACTTGTATCTCGACCACACCCTCGGTGGTGAACGGCACGCCGATGCCAAAGTTGGCGATCCCGAATTCGAGGGTCACGGTGTGGGGAGCGGTGGGGTCGTTGTTCACCACGCTGGCGCATATCTCGGTGGGCTGTCCGGGGATGGGCGGCTCCGGGTGAACGGTGATCTCTCCCTGGGCGTACCAGGGCCAGGGGCCAGGGGGGAAGGTGACAGAGACGGCATTGGTAGCAAACGGATCGACTGCGAACACGCGATCAATTTTCGTCTCTCCTTCTTTGGCGTCTACAGGAGGAACAACCGGCGCTGGTTGTGCCGAGGCCAAAGCAGTCATCAAAAGATGAGACACTGCTACGACCGTCACAATCACCGCTAGCATCAAAACAGTTTGTTTGACTTTCATTGTTTTACACTCCTAACTCGACTGGTGTGGGAGCGCCAGATCACTGCCCACTATGGTAACACATTATGTCCTGGGAAGCTGGCCCAGGGAGAATTCTTCATTCTTCCTCCTTTCTACACATCTTGCTATCTGATCGCTTGAAACAAATACCACGTCCAACAGTCAGCAAGTGTGCAAGTGCGCATTCAGTTAGACAGAAACGCTACCACTGGTCTTGGCCTGTAACCCAAATAATATTTTTGCTACCGGACACTTTTGCCCAAGGCTCAATTCTCTTGTTACGAATCTCACGAATTCGCGAATGTTTCCCTAAAATCTGGTGAAATTGTGTCATTTGTTTATTCGTGATCTAAAAAGTGTCTGTGAGTGAAATACTTTCAAAGCCGGGACGCTGCTTTACGTCTATTGCTCTAGTCGGGCCACAGTTTGGCAGCTTTTGGAGTGGTTAACGCTGGATATTTGTTATTGCTTGCCAACATTATAGCATATCAACCTTCCAAACGCCTTACAAAATGGCTCGTTGACCTTCCAAAAACCTTCCAAATAGTATTTACTATTGGACACTTTTTGACAGGGCACGAATCAAGCCGCTTTCGGCAAAGTCGAGGCGCCCTTGCTTGTACGACGAACACCGATTCTTCCTGTTCTTGTTTCCTTCCATCCTTGTAGACAGAACCTCTGTAGGATAATCTAGAGACAAGTACAGCAAAGTCCAAGAAAAAACAATGTTCAATTTCCCTTTGATCTGAAAAGTGTCCGGTAGTGAAATAATATTTGTTTCAATTAACAAAAACAAGGTTTGGATATTTCCGTTTTGTGGGACAATAGTGGAGTCTGTAGTGCAATCGATTGCTCAAGTGACAAAGGATCAAGCTTCACTCTGAATGCTCAATCGGAATTAGGAGTTGGTAACGGGAGTATCCAAGAGGTTGTTGATGATCTTACCCGTCGAGATGCTTTATTATATACCGAGTGGGAGAAAAAAGAAAACGCGCCAAAGGTTCGTTCACTTGGGCATTGTTGTAGAATTCGCCCATACATTCCAATCATGGCACAGAAAACGACAGGGGGACAAAAAGTGGATGACCGGTCTGAGATACCGACAAGTGGTTCTCGATGGGGAGAAGGCCCCACCTCCGTGCAACGTCAGGAGGGAGGGGCTGTTTGCCAAATAATAAAAGTTACGCTTGCCGCCGGAACTGGCTGTTGTAGAGTTCGTGATACAGGCCCTGCGCGGCAAGCAGTTCTTCGTGGACGCCTTGCTCGACGATACGGCCTTCTTTGAGAACGATTACCTGGTCAGCGTTGCGGATCGTGCTCAAGCGGTGGGCGATGACAAAAGATGTGCGGCCTTTGGAATGCAATAGTTCGTCGAGCGCGTGTTGGATCATTCGCTCGGTGCGTGTGTCCACGCTGGAGGTGGCCTCGTCGAGGATCAAGATGCGCGGGTTGGCCAGCACGGCGCGGGCGATGGCGATCAATTGCCGTTGGCCTTGGCTCAGGTTGTGTCCGCGTTCGCCCAACTCGGTCTCATAGCCGTCCGGCAGCCGCGTGATGAATTGCTCGGCGTTGGCCAGGCGGGCTGCCTCCAATACTTGGTCGTCGCTGGCGTCGAGCCGCCCGTAGCGGATGTTTTCCATCACGGTACCAGAAAAGAGAAAGGTGTCTTGCAAGACGATGCCCATCTGCTGGCGCAAACTCTCACGGGTCACATGACGCAAATCGTGGCCGTCTATGCGTATCGCGCCGTCGTCCACATCGTAGAAGCGGGTCAGTAGACTGACAAGGGTCGTTTTGCCCACGCCGGTCGGCCCCACTAGGGCAATCATCTGTCCTGGTTCCGCCGTCAGGGAAACGTCCAGCAGCACCGGGTCGTTCTCGTCGTAGGCAAAGGTGACGCGGTCGAACTTGATCTGCCCCTGGATGGCAGGCAGCGGCTTGGCGCCGAGGGCGTCGGTGATGTCTGGCTTGGTATCGAGCAGTTCAAAGATGCGCTCGGCGCCCGCTATCGCCGACTGGAGTTGCGTGTAGAGGGTGGCGATCATACGGACCGGTTCGTAAAAGCGGCGCACATAGATCAGAAAGGAGACGATGAGGCCCACGGTGACCGCTTCTTCCCCTCTGACGAGGGAGGCTGAAGGAGTCAGGACCAAGTAGCCTCCGTATCCAGCCACGATGGCCAGCGCGATGGTGCTGAGTACGTCGAGAGCGGGGGAAAAGGCCGAGAGCAGGGATTCGGCCTGGACGTTGGCGTCTCGGTTGCTGGCATTGACTGCCTCGAACTCGTTCACGTTCGCATCTTCGCGGGCGAACGCTTGCACCTCGCGCACGGCGGCGATATTCTCCTGCAATTCGGCGCTTACCTCGCCGATGGTTTCGCGGGTGCGGCGGTAGGCGACCCTCGCCCGTTTGGAAAAGACGGTGGTGGCGAGAAACATCACTGGCAGAATGGCGAAACTGGCCAATGCCAGGTGCCAGTTGAGGCTAATCATCGAGGCAATGATGCCGATCAGCGTGAGGCTCATGCTCGCCAAACGCACGATCCCGCCGCCAAAGACCTGGT
Source organism: Chloroflexota bacterium (assembly GCA_024232355.1). The sequence continues at coordinate 70,555 of JAAEPW010001273.1, forward strand.
TGATCACCTGAGTGTCGTTGACCAGGCGGGACATCAAGTCACCGGCCTCATGTTTGTCAAAGAATTTGAGCGATAGGGTCTGGATGCGGTCAAAGATTTCCGTACGCATATAGAGCAGAACCCGCTGTCCCGTCACCGTCATCAGGTAGAACTGTCCGGCAGTGGTTGCCCAACTCAACAGATAAGTGCCAAGTAGCAGAAGCATGGTCCTGGTCAAACCGGTGTTCCGGCTGATGTTCTGCGGTAAGAGCCATTCCAGTAAGGCCGGATGGGGTTTGTCGCTTGGATCGATGAACTGATCCACGGCGACGCCGATCAGGTAGGGGGCAGCCAGTCGCAGCCCCGTGCTGACGACGACCAACACACCCGCTGTTGCCAACAGTTTCCAGAACGGTTGGAAATATTTCCATAGGCGACGTAACGTCTTGCCCGTATCTTCAGGTTTGACTGGTTCCTGGGCCAGGCCCCGCATATGTCTGCCGCCGAACATTACACTGCCTCCTGTGTGTGGCTCTCGCTACGGTTCACGTTTGCTTCCAACTGCGAGTGGTAGATTTCTGCATAGATAGCACTCGTTTCTAATAATTCCTCGTGCGTACCTCGGGCCACGATTTCACCTTGATCTAGCACCAAGATCTGATCCGCGTTGAGCACCGTGGTGATGCGCTGAGCGATGACGAAACTGGTGCGGCCCTCCATCAATCGCTCCAAGGCTTGCTGGATGCGATATTCGGTCTCGTAATCCACGCTGGAGGTTGCGTCGTCGAGGATGAGGATGCGCGGGTCGAGCAGCAGCGCACGGGCGATAGCGATACGCTGCTTTTGACCGCCAGAGAGCGTGGTTCCCCGCTCGCCCACCGGGGTGTCGTACCCGTCCGGGAAACTAGAGATGAAATCGTGTGCTTTGGCAGCCTGGGCCGCGGCGATGATTTCGTCGATCGGGGCATCGGGGCGGCCAAAGGCGATATTCTCCTGGATTGTGCCGGAAAAGAGCGTCGTCTCTTGGAGTACGATGCCGATCTGTTTTCGCAGGGAATCCAGCGTCACGTCGCGCACGTCGTGGCTGCCGATGACGACTTGGCCCTCGGTCGTGTCGTAAAAGCGGGGGATGAGGGCGACGATGGTGGACTTGCCGGAACCGGTAGCGCCGAGCAGTGCCACTGTCTGGCCCGGCTCGGCCACAAAGCTGACGTTCTTGAGGACCTGCTCGCCGCCACTGAAATAGCTAAAGCCGACGTTCTCAAAGGTCACGCGCTGTTGATCGTGGGAGAGTTCGACGGCATCCGGTTTTTCAACCACTTCGGACTTGGCGTCTAAAATTTCAAAGACGCGCTCCGCCGATGCCCCCGCCTGCGAGATCATTGCCATGATCATGCCCAGCATCAGCATGGGGAAGAAGGCCATCATCATATAGTTGGCAAAAGCGACCAACCGGCCCACGCTGAGGTTCCCGCCAATGGCCTGATAGCCACCGATCCAATAGACGGCCAGCAGAGCCAGGTTGGCGATGAGAAAGATGAGCGGCATGGCCATCGCAAACATCCGCCCGACGACCAGGTTGAGGTCGAACAGGTTTTGATTTGCCTCGGCGTACCGTTGGGACTCGTAGAGTTCGCGGGCAAACGCCTTGACGACTCGCACGCCGGTCAGATTTTCTTGCAGCACGGTGTTGAGATCGGCCAACCGTTTTTGAATCTGCATAAAGAGCGGACGGGCCTTGCTGGCAAAAAATCCAAATACGCCAAAGGTGAGCGGGACCAATATGAGCATAATGAGCGCCAATTGCCAGTCGGTGACAAACAGCAGTATGATGCTGCCAACCATCATCAGTACGGCGCTAACGAGTTGGATAAAACCCATACCGACGAACATGCGTACCATATCGACGTCGGACGTGGCGCGGGTGAGGAGTTGGCCGGTCCGGGCGCGGTCATGGTAACTGAAGGAGAGAGACTGAATTTTGGCATAGAGCAGATTGCGCAGGTCGTAGGCGATGCCCTGGGCAGTGCGGGCGGCGAGCATGCCCTGGAAAAACGAGAACAGAGATCCAGCGATTGCCAGACCAACCGTCCCCACTGCCGCCCAGATCACGATGTCAAGTTCTCCGGCGGCGATGCCCTCATCGATGATCATTTGTGTCAGACGTGGAATAACCAGCCGAGAGCCGTTGGCGACGATCAGACAGAAAAAAGTACCAACGGCCAAAAGTAAATAGTTTTTGAGATAACCTAACGCGCGTGCGAGATGTTTCACGATAAATGCCTCCACTTGGGCCCAGCGATGCCGTTCAGCAATAGATCGATTGTCTCGTCGAGCAGTTCGGGTAACGGGACAGCGTGTTGTCTATGATAGCACGTCATCAACTGTTGGAAAAACAAGGCCCGAATAATGCCTCCCAGGTAGACGGGGGCCAAATCGGCGCGGATTTCACCAGATTCCTGGGCTTGATATACTTGCTCGGCAAGTATATCGGTCAAGGCGTGGGCCGGGTTGATGTCTGGGTTGTGCCTCTGGGCCATAAAGAGCCGTTTCGCCAGCACCGGGTCGGTCAGCGGGTCAGCGGCCACCAGGCGCAACGTCAGTTTGATGCGTGCGACGGGGCTGGCAGGTGCGCCTCGCTCCGGCAAAAGGGTCTCTTTCAACTGCTGAAATCTCCATTTGGCCAGGGTGGGCAGGATGGCCTCCTTGGTCTCGAAATAGTTGAAAAAGGTGCTTTTGGCAACGTCGGCTGCCTCGGCGATCTGCTCGACGGTGGTTGCGTCGTAACCGTGCTCTTGGAACAACTGGAGCGCAGCCTCCATCAGCCGCTGGCGAGTCTCTATTTTTTTACGTTCTCTTCGTGAGAGATTCTTTTTCATCATTACACTATGACCGTAGAACAAAAATGACCAGGGTCACATTATACATAGGTTGATGGGATTGTCAATTGCATGCGTTTATGTAGGTTTGGGGGCGATTTTGTTGACTTTTATAATTTATATTGTATAATGTATACAGATTGGATACCATCTAACAGCTTGGAGTTGAATTATGAAAGCCCCACTCCCCCGAGCAAGCGGTCATAGAGTTCTGGCAGACTGGATAGCAGAAAGTCTGCGTCTGGCGATTCTCCAAGGGCATTTCGAGCCTGGTGAAAAGCTTGATCAAGACCTCATTGCTACAGAGTATGAGGTTAGTCGCACTCCTGTTCGTGAAGCTGTGAGGGTACTGGAATCTGAAGGGTTTGTCCAGGTTCGCCCCCACCGTGGCGCGTTCATCGCTACGATCTCCCAGGATGACATCCAAGAGATTTACGAGGTTCGCAAGCTGATCGAAGCGGAGATTGTGCGGCAGGTTACCCTTCTCATACCGGATTCGGTACTTGACGAGCTAGAAGAATCCTTGGATGAGAATCGGGTGCAACTTGAATCCGATGATAAAGTCGGACACGTAGCCAATGATATTTTTTTCCACGATACGATCGTCCAGTTTGTCGAAAACAAGCTGCTAGGAGAAATTTTGGCGAGTCTTACCAACCGCACGGTCAGGGTTCGGCGCTTTGCGCAATTGCAGCCTGGTTTCCATCTCGTTGAATCTCTTGAGGAGCATCGTGCTGTATTTCGGGCGATGCGGCGGCGCGATGCTAAAGCAGCGGCAGAAGCGATGTGTGTTCATCTGGAGAACTCGTCACTTCGGATACAAGAGTTTATCCAGTGATAAGGTCCTCCAACCACACGCGGTCATTGCCGCTACGGGAATTTATGTTCTCGTCTTTGTGCCTCTGACGCGGCTGGCCGGCGTACTGGAAAACAGAATGAAAACGGGAAAAAGTACCGCCTGAATCATCAGGCAAACATAATCTATATGAAGGAGAATTGAAATGTATAAATGGGAAATGGACGCCACTCACCCGGCCGAATACCATTCGGTTGAGGCCAAGCGTGGCCGAGAGTTTATCATCCGTCTGACTACTGGAGCCGATGTGTTCCTGGCTCTGCAGCAGTTTGCTATAGACCACGGCATTCGCTTTGCCAAGATTCACGCGGCCTTTATGGGTGGGCTACAACCGGCAAGGTTCCTGGTCTGGACGCCGGATACCAAGAACCTCGATAACTGGCACAACGAAACGGCAATGACCATCCAGAACTTGAGCATGGTCCTGTCGATGAGCGGGATCATCCACCCGCGGCCTGTCAAGGGTGGAGGGGAAGAACCCTTCCCGGCCATTCACTTTGTGACCGGCGGTGCCTGGGACGTCCCCACCATCGGCGGGCACTTGCTCGATGGTTCCATCGTCAAGGGCGTCGTCGAGGTCTTTATCACCGAAATCCTGGGCATCGACGTGTTGTACCCAGAGGGTCAGATGATTGATCCGCACGCGGAGGAATTCCCCGAGAACTGGTACAAAAAGGTCGAGTAGAGGCGTGATCGCACGCAAAGCGATGTAGGAATCAGGGGGTTGGAGGTTGCGGTTCCGTTGCTTCCAACCCCCTTGTCTCGCCAGGTGAGGCAAATGCGAACATACGTCTACGCTCCGTTGGATGCCGATCCGACCAAGATGAAAAAGATACGAGTGTTGGGTGGCGAGGTCAGGCTGCACGGCTGGCCTGGAAGATATGCTAGGATCGCGTCAGCAAAGTGGCGTTGGTGAATGACAATGATGTCATCCACGCGATGCGGGTGTTTCAGCAGGACGAACAACTGATGGTCGAAGGTGCGTCGTCGGTTGGACTGGCGGCAATGTTGGGCGGCAAGCTCGACGATTTGAAAGGCCGAAAAGTAGCTCTTGTGATATCGAGCCGCAATATTGACGCGGATCGATACAATCAAATTATATGTCAACACTATGGAGGATAGTATCATGCCAGAAAGAAAAGTAGTTTCCAAAGCAATATCTCCCTCGCTTCCTTTTTCCAAGGTTATCGGTTATGGAGATTTGCTCTTTGTCTCGGGATTGGTTGGGCGAAACCACGAGACTGGAGAGATTTCGACCGACATCAAGGAACAGACCAGGCTGACGATGGAGAACATTAGCCGTGAGCTAGAGATAGCGGGTACCTCGCTCGATAACGTGCTCAAGGCCACTGTCTTTATTACGGATATGAAACTGTTCCAAGAGATGAACGGGGTCTATCGCAGCTTTTACACCGCCGCCCCTCCCGCCCGTTCTTGCGTGGAAGTGAAATCGCTTCCCGATCCGGAGGCCTTGGTAGAGATCGAGGTCATCGCCGGGAGGTAGCGTGAAAGAGTACAAGGTTGTCTATCTTGATGCGTTTACCTCCGTCCCGTTTGCGGGCAACCCCTGCGCCGTCTTGCCCAATGCTGCTGGCTTGACCGACGAGCAGATGCAGGCCATCGCCCGAGAGACCAATCTCTCCGAGACGTCCTTTGTTCTGCCCTCGACGCAGGCCGATTTTCGCGTCCGCTATTTTACACCCCAGATGGAATTGCCTTTTGCCGGTCATCCTACCATCGCCACGTCCTTTATGCTGGCGCAGGAGGGAATGATTCTGCTGCAAGAGCCGGTCACCCGGATCATGCTCGAGTTTGAAATTGGCGTGTTGCCTGTCGATATCCACGTTCAGGACGGCCAACCTGTAGGTTCAGTGATGACCCAACAGCCGCCGACCTTTGGCCCACAGTTCACGGCAGAGGAGACCGCGCCCTGTTTTAGTCTCGCCGTCTCTGATCTGCGGCCCGACTGCCTGCCCCAGATCGTGGGCACGGGCGTGTCGTTTCTGATCGTCCCTGCCCGCGACGTGGAGGTGCTGGGCAAGATCAAAATGAACCGGGCGGCCCTAGCTGCGCTGTGCGCGAGAGGGGGCGTCCACGGTGCCTTTGTATTTTCCATCGGTGGCTTTGACTTGCAAGTGGACACCCACGCCCGCCTGTTTAATCCCCACGGAGCAGGGGAGGACCCTTTCACCGGCTCGGCCTCTGGCGCGATGGGCGCTTATGTGGTGCATTACGGGCTCAAGCCAGGCCCCAAACTGGTGGCAGAACAGGGGCATTTCGTCGGACGTCCGGGTCAGGGTGTGTTGGAGATTGGTGGCACGCCGGATGAGATCACATCGGTTCGATTGGGTGGCGCGGCGGTCAAGACGTTGGAAGGCACACTTTTCGTCTCGTAACTTGGGGGTATAATGGCGTTTATCACATCACACTGGAGGAAAGAGCAATGCGACTAGCCAAGTTACGCAACACATTGATCGAAGAGAACCTGGATGCCATCTTGATCACCCACGAGACCAACCGCCGCTACCTGAGCGGTTTCACCGGTTCGGCGGGTACGTTGATCATCTCGCAAGATCGCGCCTTGCTGGCGACCGACTTTCGTTACTATGAGCAGGTGGAAAAGCAGTCGTCTGATTTCGAATTATTCAAGGTCACGGGCCAACTGACTGACCTGCTACCCGACTTGCTCACAGAGATGGGTGTGCACCGGTTGGGATATGAAAGCGACCACGTGACGGTGGTGCTTTACCAACAGTTGAACGATGCGCTCCCCGAGGGCGTCGAGTTTGTGGCGACCTCCGGTGTCGTGAGAGAGATACGGTCAGAAAAGGATGCAAGCGAGTTGGTCACGCTCCAACGGGCCATTGATGTGACCGATGCGGCTTATGCCCACATTGTCCAATTCGCGCAGCCGGGGATGACCGAACTAGAGGTCGCCTGGGAGTTGGAGCGCTTTATGCGCACCCACGGCGCGGAAAAGATGGCCTTTATCATCGTGGGATCGGGACCTAACGGCGCGATGCCCCATATGCGGCCTACGGATCGGGTCATTCAGGCAGGAGATCCCATCGTATTTGATATCGGTGCCGTGGTAGATGGCTATTACTCTGACCTTACGCGCACAGTCGCGCTGGGCGAGCCGAGTGCCAAGTACCTGAAAGTGTACGAGATCGTTCTGCGGGCACAAGAGGCCGCCTTACAAGGTGTCCTCCCCGGGATGACGGGCTGTGAGGCCGATGGGCTGGCGCGCCAGGTGATCGAGGATGCGGGATACGGAGATCACTTTGGTCACGGGCTGGGTCATGGTATTGGGATGGATGGCGGTCGGAACAAACCATTGCTGAGCAATCACTATGAGGGCGGAAAAGAGCTTTTGCGGCCTGGGATGGTATTCACCGTCGAGCCGGGCATTTATTTGCCGGGCGAGTTTGGCGTACGCATTGAGGATGATGTGATTTTGCATCAAGATGGTGTGCGGGTGTTGACCCAAGCGGTTAAGGAGCCTTACATCAGACTTTCAAAGTCTCAAAAGACTTGCAAAGTCTCGACAGGAGACTAAAAATGAGACTCGAAAAACTACGAAAAAAACTAGGCGACGAGAATCTCGACGCGATCTTGATCACCAACGCGGCCAACCGCCGCTATATGAGCGGTTTTACCGGATCGACGGGCACGCTCGTCATCTCGCAAGATCACGCGTTGCTGGCGACCGATTTTCGTTATTACGAACAGGTGGAAAAGAACGCACCCGATTTTGAGCTGGCTCAAGTTACAACCAAATTCGCCGATTTGTTGCCAGACTTGGTCGGCCAAGTGGCTTGCCAGCGGCTCGGCTTTGAAAGTGAGGATGTGACGTTCGCGCTGCACCGAGAACTGAGCGACGCGCTCCCCGACGGCGTGGAACTGGTGCCTACCACAGAGATCGTGGAGGAGATACGCGCAGAGAAGGACGATGGCGAACTTGTCAGTCTCCAGCGGGCCATCGACCTGACCGACGCGGCCTATGTTCACATCGCCGCGTCTATGCAGCCGGGAATGACAGAGCGTGAGGTGGCCTGGGAACTGGAGAGCTTTATGCGTACCCACGGTGCCGAAGAGTTGGCCTTTATCCAAGTTGGCTCTGGCCCCAATGGTGCGATGCCTCACGCCGTCCTATCCGACCGCAAGATTGAAATTGGATCGCCGATCGTGATTGATATGGGCGCGGTGGTGGGCGGCTACCGTTCGGACCTGACCCGGACCATCGCGTTGGGTGAAGCCAGCGCGCAATACACAGAGGTATACGAGATCGTCCGCCAAGCGCACGAGGCCGCCGTGCAAGGTGTGCGTCCCGGGATGACGGGCAAGGAAGCGGATGCCCTCGCCCGTGACGTCATCAAAAAGGCCGGATATGGAGACAAATTCGGCCACGGACTGGGCCACGGCGTTGGACTGGTAATCCACGAAAGGCCGTGGGTGAGCCACCGTCGTGATGGCGGCAAAGACAGACTGCGCGCGGGGATGGTGTTCACCATCGAGCCGGGTATCTATTTGCCGGGCGAATTTGGTGTGCGGCTTGAGGATATTGTGATTCTTCGGGAGGATGGCGCACAGATGCTGTCTCACGCGCCCAAAGATCTCCTGATCGTCCGGTAGATGCAGAGATGAAATACAGAACCCTGGGCCGAACGGGTGTTCGTGTCTCGGCGTTGGCCCTTGGGACGGCCAATTTTGGCAGACCAGCCTCCGAGGAGACATCGCGCGAGATCATGCGGATCGCGCTCGACGCGGGCATAAACATTTTTGACACGGCCAACAGTTACTGCGAGGGCGAGAGCGAACGCATCATCGGCCGGTTCCTAAAGGAGACGGGGCAGCGAGATCGCGTCGTTCTGGCGACCAAGGTTTACTATCCCACCGGTGAAGGAATCAATGATCGCGGGCTGAGCCTCTACCACGTCATTCGCGCCTGCGAGGACTCGTTGCGCCGCTTGCAGACGGACCGCATCGATCTCTACATCATGCACCGTTCAGCCAGCGATGTTATCCCCGTTGAGGAGACACTGGGTGCGCTGACCGACCTGGTGCGGCAGGGCAAGGTGCGCTACGTCGGCTGCTCCACGCACCCGGCCTGGCACGTGATGGAGGCGCTGCTGGTCAGCGAGATGAAGGGCTATGCGCGGTACGTGGCTGAATCGCCGCCCTACAACCTGCTGGACCGGCGCATCGAAAACGAGTTGGTCCCCTTGTGCCAGCGGTACGGACTGGCGCTACTGCCCTGGTCGCCGCTGGCGATGGGCATGCTGGTCGGACGTTATCCACTGAACGAGACGTCGCCAGCAAAAGGGGCGTTTCCCCAGGACTCGCGCGCGGCGGCCAATCCTCAGGGCATCTATGCCCAACGTGTCAACCGGCGCGGGATCGAGGTAGGCGCACGCGTAGCAGAGCTGGCACTAGAGTTCGGCCTGACGCCTGCGCAACTGGCGCTGTTGTGGGTCAAGGACCAGCCTGGCATCACGGCTCCGCTGGTGGGCCCCCGCACGCCAGAGCAATTGGTCGAGATGTTGGCAATCGCCGATCTCGATGCCGGCGACGAATTGCGTGCCGCGTTCGACGCGCTCAACCCACCAGGGATGGCTGTCTCTAATTTTCACAACACCAGTGGCTGGATGAAGGCCACCGTTCCACCAGATTGAGAATTTTTCAAAAGCAGTTACACAAAGAGCACAAAGGAGGCACAGAGATTCAGAGATAATAAAAATCAGGTGATTTGACAAAAGAATTGCTTCATACTGATTACTAGTTCTCTAAAAACTCTACGAGTCTCTGTGAAACCTCAGTGAATCTCTGTGTAAATATAAAGAGGTTGAAATCTATGAAAGTTTTGTTATCAGGAAATGAAGCAATCGCCCGTGGAGCCTACGAGCACGGCGTGCAGGTCGCTACGGGTTATCCGGGAACTCCGAGTTCAGAGATTCTGGAGAACGTGGCCGAGTACGAGGATATCTATTCCGAGTGGTCGGTCAACGAAAAGGTGGCGATGGATGCCGCCATTGGTGCCGCCTACGCGGGCAAGCGGGCGATGGTGGCGATGAAGTCGGTCGGGATGAACGTGGCGGCTGATTCGTTCTTTTACACCGTCTATACCGGCGTCCGCGGCGGGCTGGTCATCGTGGTGGCCGACGATCCCGGAATGTTCAGTTCGCAGAACGAGCAGGACAACCGGCAGTACGGGCGCTTTGCCAAGATGCCGGTGATGGAGCCTTCCAACAGCCAGGAGCTAAAGGACTATATGGGGGCTGCGTTGGATCTTTCGGAGCAGTGGGAGACGCCAGTGATCGTGCGTACGGTGATGCGTCTCTCTCACTCCGCCTCGCCGGTCGAGTTGGGCGAGCGCGAGGCCAAAGATGGTCCCACGCCAGCCTTCAAGCGTGACCCACATCGCTTGGTATGTACTTGCGTGTGGGCACGAGACAGCCACCCGGTCATCGAGGAGCGCATCGAAAAGCTCGGCGAGTTTGCCAGCACTTTTCCTATCAATCGCCTGGAGTGGGGCGATCGCAAGCTGGGGATCGTGGCCGCTGGCGCGGTCTATAATTATGCCCGCGAGGTCTTTCCCGATGCCTCCTACCTCAAGCTGGGGATGGTCTACCCGCTCCCCAAGGCGCTCATTCAAGAGTTGGCCGACGGTGTGGAGCAACTGCTCATCCTCGAAGAGCTGGACCCGTTCTTTGAAGAGCAGATCAAGGCGATGGGTATCACGTGCCGCGGCAAAGACATCTTTCCGATGGTCGGTGAGTTGACGCCGGCGGTGATCGAAAAACACGCGGCCAAAGCGGGCCTCTTGCCCGGTGAGACGGCAAACGGTGCGCGTGCCCCGATCAAAGACCTGCCCGGACGTTCGCCCATTCTCTGCCCCGGCTGCCCGCACCGCAGCACTTTTTATGTTTTGGGCAACAAGTTGAAGGACACCATCGTCACCGGTGGCATCGGCTGCTACAACTTGGGCGCGCTCCCACCTTATAACGCCACCGACACGATGGGCTCGATGGGGGCCAGCATCGGCGTGACCCACGGGCTGGACATCGCCGGCATTCCTGACCGTTTCATCGCCGTCATTGGCGATTCGAGCTTTTTCCACGCCGGTATCCCACCCTTGCTCAACATTGTGCATAACAATGGCAAGGGCAAAGTCGTCATCCTGGATAACCAGACCACGGCGATGACGGGACACCAGGACCACCCCGGCAACGATTTCAGGCTAGGAGGTGCTCCTGCGCGCAAGGTCGAAATCGAGGCCGTGGTGCGCGCCTGCGGCGTGGACCAAGTGTACAAGATCGACGCTTTTGACGTGAAAACGGTGGAAAAAACCTTCAAGGACGCACTAGCGTACGATGGTCCTGCTGTCATCATTGTGGAAGGGCCGTGCTTTTTCGTGGGTCCTGGTGCGTCGGGCACGTACGCTGTGGACAGCGACACCTGTATCGCTTGCGGTACCTGCCTGCGGCTTGGCTGCCCGGCCACCTACCGCTCTGACGAGATTTTCGCCAAGACCGGCAAGCGAAAATCGGCCATTGACCCCGTCCTGTGCGTGGGTTGCGACATGTGCGCCCAGGTCTGCCCAAAGAACGCGATTTACCGGAAAGAGGAACAAGCGTAATGGAAACGATGAATTTTATGATCACTGGGGTGGGGGGGCAAGGAACCATCCTTTCGAGCGACATCCTGGCAGCTGTTGGATTGGCCGCCGGGTACGACGTGAAAAAATCGGACATCCTGGGGCTGGCCGTGCGCGGCGGCGCCGTGATGGGCCACATCCGTTGGGGTGAAACGGTGCACTCGCCCATTGTGCCAGAGGGGCGGGTGGATTATCTGGTGGCTTTTGAGATTCTGGAAGGACTGCGCCACCTGCACCAGGTCCGGCCCGAGGGCCACATATTGGTCAACCAGCAGGAGATCCATCCTGTTTCCGTCAGCAGTGGCCTGGCCGACTATCCAGAGCGGGGTGGGGCGGACACTTTGCTGGACGAGGCCGTGGAGCACGTATTCCGCGTTCCGGGACTTGGAATTGCGCAAGAGTTGGGCAACACTCGCGTATTGAATGTGGTGCTGCTGGGTGCGCTATCAGCGATGTTGCCAGTCGAGCTGGAAGTCTGGGAGGGTGTGCTGGAGGAGCGAGTGCCTGCCAAGTACAAGGAATTGAACATTCAGGCCTTTCGTAACGGCCGCAAATGGATGGAAGGAAGTGAGAGATGCGAATTTTTGTTATTAACCCAAACACATCGGTGAGTATGACGGACCACATCCGTCGAGAATTGGAAAAGATCAAGAGGGCCGATACAGAGTTGATGGTGACCTGCCCCCAGCGCGGGCCGATCACCATCGAATCGGCATACGACGAGGCGCTGGCCCAGCCGCCCACCTTGGAGTTGGTGCGTCAGGCCAACGAGGAGGGGTACGACGCCGTCATCCTGGCCTGCTTTTCTGACCCGGCCCTGGACGCGGCCAAGGAAATCTCCGAGATCCCCGTCATTGGCATCGAAGAGTCCACGATGCACGTCGCGGCGATGCTGGGGCACAAGTTTTCCATCACCACCGCCTTTCGCAATCGCGTGGCGACCCGCGAGTTGCACGTCCGCAAGCACGGCCTGGAGAGCGCCTACGCATCCACCCTGGTGTTGAACATGTCGGTGCTAGAGATGGACTCGGACCCGGTCAAGGCCAAGGCCCGTATCCTGGACTTGGCCCGTGAATCGGTCGAGCGGGACGGTACCGAGGTCATCATCCTGGGCTGCGCCGGATTGGCCGGTTATGCCGAGGACGTGGAGCGCGAGCTGGGCATCGTGGTGCTGGACCCCACCGCGGTGGCCCTCAAGGTCGCCGAGGCTCTGGTCGATTTGGGGCTGCGTCACAGCAAGACGGGGCGCTTTGCTAAACCGCCAGAGAAGGAAATAAAATAGTTGGCGAGTTTGATAGGACACGGATTTCACGGATAGACACGGATGGTAGCGTAAGAATCCGTAAAATCCGTGTTTATCCGTGTCCAATGAACATTGTAAGAAACCGCATCATAAAATAATGGAGGAACCCAATGGACTTGAAAGCAAAATCACAGATCACGTTTCTTTACTATAATGACCTCGAACCCATCGCCAAGTTTTACCAGGAAGTGATGGGTTTTGAGTTGGTTGTGGATCAGGGATGGGCTAAGGTTTATGCCGTTAGCGAGACCTCTTTCGTGGGAATCGTGGATGGCACCAAGGGCTCTCACAAGCCGCAGGAGAAGAATGCCATGTTGCTCACGCTGGTCGTGGACGACGTGTATGCGTGGTACGATTATCTCAAAGGCCAGGGCGTCAAGATGACGAGCGAGGTAAAGGAGCACGAAGCGATTCAGGTGCGAGGCTTTTTCTGCGAGGATCCCGGAGGTTATGCGATCGAGGTGCAAAAGTTCCTCGACCCAGATACTGCGCGGATTTTTGGCCAAACCAGCCACGAATAAATTCGTGACTGGTACGGAAAACATGTTGAAAATGTGTTACGGACAATGCGATTTATCGCATTTGGTGTGTTAGCCGGACAATTCATTGCCTGGCAAAGAGAATTGCTGACGTGAAAACATTTCGTGACCTGACACCTCTTTTGAATCCTCGATCCATCGCTGTGGTCGGTGCATCGGAGCGATTGGGGAGCGCCGGACGCTTGGTTCTGGAGAACCTGCATGGGCTGGGCTACGAGGGTGACGTGTACGCCGTCCACCCCAAGCACCGGGATGTTCTCGGCTTTCCCTGTTATCCTGATCTCAAGTCATTGCCCGGCCCGGTGGATTCTGCGGCGGTGTTGTTGGGCGCGGACAAAGTATTGACGGTTCTGGAGGAAGCGGTCGAGGTGGGTATCCCGGCTGCGTGGGTGCTGGCCAGTGGATTTGGCGAGGCCGGGCTAGCGGGTCAAGCACGCCAAGCAGAATTGACTCGCTTTGCGGATGCATCGGGTTTGCTGGTGTGCGGGCCAAACTGCATCGGTGTGGCCAATCTGGTGGACCGGGTGGCGACGTACAGCCCGGCCTTGGGACCGTCCACGTGCCCCGGCAACGTCTCAGCCGTGATGCAGAGCGGCGCCATCTGCCTGGGGTTGGCCAATGCCGCCCGCTTTGGCTTTCGCTACATCATATCCAGTGGCAACGAGGCTGTGCTCGACAGCGCCGACTATATCGGCTACCTGGTTGATGACCCTCACACGCGCGTCATCGTCGCTTTCCTGGAGGGGATCAGCAGCCCGGCCAAGTTCACCGCTGCGGCTGAGGCTGCTGCCGAGGCGGGCAAGCCGATCTTGGTGGTCAAGGTGGGGCGCTCTGAAATAGCGCGCCGCACGGTCCAGGCTCACACCGGCAGCCTGGCTGGCTCTGATGCCGTGTGCGATGCCGTTTTTCGCCGTCTGGGCGTGATGCGGCTCGACACGTTGGACGAGCTGATGGAGGCAGCCCAGTTGTTCGTCACTTGCCCATTGCCCTCCGGCGATGGGGTGGGCTTGTTGAGCCTTTCAGGCGGGCATATCGGCCTGGTGGCGGATCTGGCCCAGGATATGGGATTGGATTTTCCCACTTTCTCCGCAGAGGCGCAGCAGGCGTTGAGCGAGATCCTTCCGCCCTACAGCCCTATCGCCAACCCATTGGATGCCTGGGGCAGCGGTGATCTGGAAAAGAATTATCCGGCGTGTGTGGAGGCAGTTTCACGGGAGGATGGCATTCATCTGTTAGCCGTCAGCCGTGACACTCCCGCCGAGGTCGCGCCGATGGAGATACAACAATCGCTGGCCGTGGCAAAAGCCGCGGTGCGAGCGACCCAAGAGACCGGCAAGCCGGTGCTCATGTTCTCCAATTTTAGTGGCGGGTTTCAACCAGAGGTGCAAGAGACGCTAGACCAAGGGGGCGTGCCCTACCTGCAAGGGACGCAAGAGACCCTGCGAGCCATGCAGTCCTTTGTGAATTATGCCGACTTTTGCCGCCACCGCCAAGAGCCAGTCGAGGTTGCTTGTCCCTCACCGCCCGATTTGGCGGTCTGGCGAAAAAAGCTGTGTGAGACACAGGGCGCTTTGTCAGAAGTCGAGGGGCGACAACTGCTGGCTGCTTATGGCATCCCCGGCCCGAAGGAATTTGTCGCGACCGACGAGGCCGCGGCGGTACAGGTTGCTCAGCGCGTCGGTTACCCGGTGGTGCTCAAGATCCTCTCGCCCGATATTCAGCACAAAACCGAGATCGGCGGCGTGCGGGTTGGGTTGGAGAGTGACGCAGCCGTGACTGACGCCTTTCGCGAGGTGATGGCAGCGGCCCACCAACACCATCCCCAGGCCCGGCTAGAAGGTGTGCTGATCCAAGAGATGCTGCCTGGTGACGCTGTCGAGGTTATCCTGGGCGTGCTGCAAGACCCGGACTTTGGGCCGGTGGTGGTTTTCGGTTCGGGCGGGATTATGGTGGAACTGCTCAAGGATTCCGCCCTGCGGTTGCCGCCATTGAGCCGAGCAGAGGCTCTAGAGATGATCCACGAGACGCGCGGGGCACGACTCTTGCAGGGATTCCGGGGCAGGCCACCGGCTGACGTAGACGCCTTGACCGACGCTCTGGTACGCCTTTCGCAGCTCGCATCTGATTTGGGCGACTTGATCGCCGCGCTGGACATCAACCCGTTGATGGTGCTGCTCAATGGACAGGGCGTGTGCGCTGTAGATGCCCTGGTGGAGATCGCGTTCAAATAAAGACTTGCCAGGTTTCGGTCGGACGCAAGGCGTCCGCAACCTGGCAGGTCTGGTTATGGAGACTGACTGATGTTTAAACCCCACTCACGTACTCGGAACGTATTCACTCTAAAAGGAAAACCCTTGGTCGCCAAGGTGCCGCATCTCAACGGCGATTATTTGCCGACTTCAGTTAGCGAGGCCCTTTGCTTGCTGGGTGGATTGGATCAGACCATCCAATCCGGCGACCGGGTGATGATCAAGCCCAATTTTAACTGCTCGTATGCCACCCCGCTCTCGACCGACCTGGCTTTTCTGACAGCCGTCATTGAGCTTTTGCAAGATGCGGGGGCCACAGTTACCGTGGGCGAGATGTCCGGCAAGGCCGACGGGCCGACAGAGGGCGTGATCGCCCGGCTGGGGGTGCTGCCGGTGCTAAAACGTTATGGTGTGCAGTTCATCGACTTTGAGCACGACGAGTGGATTCCTCTGGAGGTCGAAGGGGAATACTGGGACTCTTTCCGCATGCCGCGCAGCATCTATGAAGCCGAAAAGCGCGTCTACCTGCCCAATATGCGCTGCCATTCCTCGGCCCGCTTTAGTGCGTCACTCAAGTTGAGCGTAGGTTGGATCGATCTGGAGGATCGCGCAGTGTTTCATGCCGAGCGAGAGATGGTCGAGTTCAAGGTCGCCGAATTGAACCTGGGCTGGCAGCCGGACTTGATCGTGATGGACGGGCGAAGGAGCACGGTCGGTGCCTACGGGCGGGGGGAGTACGTCTATCCCAACGTGATCATGGCTTCTGGCGATATGGTGGCCATCGACGCTGAAGCAGTCAAGATTCTCAAAC
This sequence comes from Chloroflexota bacterium, assembly GCA_024232355.1. Next base: position 86,828 of record JAAEPW010001273.1, read on the forward strand.
AATATCCGGAGGAAAACCGGCTCGACGTGCCACTGGAAGAGATGGGACAGTTAAAGATGGCCCAAAAGCACAGGCTAGGATCGATGGATTACGCCGTTATTGAAGCGTCTGCTCACACCCACACTGAGCAAGAGGCTAGGTTTTAGGTCGTCCATTGTAATCTAGCTCATCTGATCTCTGGCACATCCAGTATGACGATTTTGGTCGTTTTCTGTTCGGCCAAATCTGTTTCTGTTACGATCAGTTTGCCATCAAGATAGCTCTCGCTGTTTCCACCAAACAACGATATCAAGGTCTCCGTTTGACCCGCATCAGTGTGTGCAGGAATCACGATTTTGGCTTGCAGTTTTTGGATGATGCTGCGTGCCTCACCCGCTGTTAGTTTCCCTCTCTCCCATCCATAGGTCTGAATGATCAAAATATCGACCTCTCCGATCTTTACAAACATATCTTGGGTCGGCAGTTCTCCCTGGGATGCAAATTGTGCCAAACGAATGCCGTCCATATCAAAGACATAGATGATGTTTGTCGTGTCTGTATCACCCTTGTTATTGTGTCCGGCTATGCCCGTAATCCTTATTCCATTTTCTTCATAGATCCCCACCGTGTCGATGAGTCGGTATTCTCCCACGATGCGGGAAAAATCGGAATGATCCGAGTGATAGTGACTGACGGTTACGATATCGGCCTGGACATCCTCATCCATTTTGTAGGGATCGGTGATGATGGTCACGCCTGTACGAGTTTCCAGCCTGAAACTGGTAAAGTTGCCCGGGTGCTTTTTGATCTCTAGTTCGGCGTTGGATCGTTTTGCTGTAGATATCGGCGTTTGGTGGCTTTTACACAGTGCTGATGACGTTTCTTCTTCACTCACTATCTCGTACAACATCTTTGCATGATTCCAACGAACGCTGACTCCAAGTTTTTGCAACTCTTCCTTGTGCATCAGAATCCAGCCACCCGTTTCGCCCATGTCTACGAACCCTGGGGGCAGGTTTGGACATTCAACAATATCCAATGCTTCCGAGTTCCAATTATTTAATCTGTCGATCCGTAATTGTGCTTCTGGGAGAATATTTCTTTCACCTTCATAGCCGATGAGCATGATCAAAAACAACCCAACGAGAACCAACAATAGGATTCGTGAGTACGTTTATCACCTTTACGGTTAATAGCCTCCGAAGGAGGGTTGTGCTCTGAGCCAGGCGGTTCAGCGCCCGGTGGGTCTGGCTGCAACGGAAATTAGACAATCATAGCCTTTACGTCGCAAGTATATTCATTTTCTGGGCTTGGGCAAATTGATGCGTTGGCACCCGAGTGCAACCAATAACACACACAAACGCTTGAACCGGGGGTGGCAGTGTGGTAGGATTAAACAAATTTGTGAATGGAGGATCAGTATGCGTGAGATAGGCAAGCGTTTTTTGTGGGTCTCGGTTTATGCAATCGCAATGGCCTTTCTGGAAGCGGTGGTCGTCGCCTATATCCGTGGGTTGTTGCACATCACCAATGACCACGTTTCGTTAGGGCCGTATGCCCGGATGGAGATCTGGCGCGAGGCGGCGACCATTGTGATGCTGGCTGCCGTGGGCTGGATGGCTGGGCGCAACAGACTCGACCGGTGGGCCTATGGTTTGTTCGCGTTTGGATTTTGGGATGTATGGTATTATATTTGGCTGAGAGTATTGCTCGGTTGGCCAGAGACGTTGTTGGATTGGGACACATTGTTCTTGATTCCCCTGCGCTGGTGGGGGCCGGTGCTCTCGCCGGTGTTGATCGCCGTGCTGATTTGCGTCACAGCGGTGTTGGCGGTGGTGCGAAATGAGCGTGGGGAGCAACCCAAGGTGACACCCGTTCGCGTGGGAGTTGTCTCGTTGGGCGGACTTGTCGCGTTGTACGTTTTCATGTCTGACTCGCTGCACGCACTGCTCCAGAATCAGCTTGATTGGGCTACTCTTCGGCCAGGGCCTTTTAAATGGCCGTTGTTTCTGGTTGCTTTGGTGTTGATGGCGTTACCCAGTCTGGCAACCGTGTGGCCGGTCACACAAAATGCAAAGGAGGCACAATTATCATGAGTTTGGAAATCACCCTTATCTTTGCCAAGGCGAACCTGCGACGGGGCACGCGCATCAAGCATTTTATGACGCCGCCTCACGGGCTGCAAATTCTCAGCGCGCTGACGCCGGACGAGCACCGGGTCACAATCGTGGATGAATATCACCGTTTGGCCGACCCCAATTTGAACACCGACCTCGTCGGGATCAGTGTCTGGACCGCTGCTTCGTCACGGGCCTATGAGCTAGCGGACCAGTACCGGCAGCGTGGGATTCCGGTGGTGTTGGGTGGGCCGCACATCGCCGTCTGCCCGGAGGAGGCGCTCGCTCACGCCGACGCCATCGTAGTGGGCGAGGCCGAGTCGGTCTGGTCGCAGGTGCTCCAGGACGTGCAAGCGCGGCGGCTGCAATCCATATATCACGGTGACATCCTGCCGCTGGACGAGACGCCCGCGCCGGATTGGAGCATCATTGACCCCAACGAGTATGTCATTCGCACGTCGCTTTCGACGACGCGGGGCTGTGTGCGGCGGTGTGACTTTTGCACCGAGAGCTGTCGTCCCAAGCCTAACTTTCGCCAGCGCTCGTTACCGTTGGTGCTGGACGAGATTGACGCCCGCCCATCTTCGGTGATCGCTTTCCTCGATAATGACGTGACGGCGAACCGACCCTTTGCCCGGCAGCTTTTGACTGAACTCGTCCCCCGAAAGCGCCAGTGGTTGGGGATGGCGTCCATCGAAATCGCTGACGATGAAGAGATGTTGGACTTGATCGCCCGATCGGGGTGCCGCTCGCTTTTCGTGGGGTTTGAGAGCGTCATCCCAGAGAGTCTTAACGAGGTGCACAAACGCTGCAACCGGGTGGAGGATTACGTGCGCAACGTGCGCCGGATTCACGACCGGGGGATCATGGTGAACGGCAGTTTTGTGTTCGGTTTCGATCACGACGACGCGGGTGTTTTCGACCGGACGGTTGCTTTTGGGATCGAGGCTTGCCTGGACACGGCCACGTTCACTGTGCTCACGCCGTATCCGGGCACCACGCTCTACAAGCGTCTGGAGGCGGAAGGCCGGATATTTGACCGCGATTGGTCGCATTATGATACCACGCGGGTGGTTTTCACTCCGGCGCGTATGTCGTTGGAAGAGTTGGAGGCGGGGTACTTTGGGGCATACGAAAAATTCTATTCTTGGCCAGCTATTGTCCACCGCTGCCGGCGGGATGAGCGGGGGTTTGCCAAACGGCTGTTTCTCAACGTCGCTTACAAGCGGGTCGAGCCTTTGTATGGTTTGTTGGGGCGTGTGGTTCCGGTGGGGTGGCTGCGCTTTTTGTTCGATTGGTACGCGCGGCCTTTTACGGGAAAAGCCTGGGAAAGGTGTGTTCCGGTGCCAAGCACCGGAACACATAAGGAAAAGCTTGCTTTTCCCGTTTACTGGGGGGATGAAAGGCCAAATCCCTTGTCTGTGTCAACGCTCGACCGGGCTTTTCCTTATGAAAAACCCCAGGTTGAGCACTCGTGAGCCCCGGATATTTATACTGGGGTTTTTTACGCCTTTGTCCGAGTCCGATGGGGTGTCTGTTACTGGCGCTCAAGCACCGGCAAACGCAACGTGAAGCGAGTTCCGGGCGCGGCATCTTCCACTGACACCTGCCCTCCGTGCCCTTCCACGATGGCCTTGACGATAGCCAGCCCCAGCCCGCTGCCGGGATAGGCGGCGGCGTTGCGCCCACGGTGAAAGCGGCTGAACAAGTGCGGCAGATCATCCGTGGGAATACCGATGCCGCTGTCCTGGACCGATAACGCTGCCCATTCGCCCGCTTTCTCCAGGCCGAGCGTCACGTTCACCGTGCCGCCCTCCGGCGTGAACTTGACGCCGTTGTCCAACAGATTACCCAGGGCGCGCCGCAACTGGGCCTCGTCGCCCCAGACGGTTACTGGGGTATCGGGCAGCACCAGTTCAAAAGTCAGACCAGCTTGCTCGGCCCGCGAAGCGTATAACTCGCTCATCTCTTGTGTCAGTGGGACCAACTCGACCGGAGCACGTGCCACCTGCTCGCTTGCCTCGATGCGCGAGAGGTTTAACAGTCCCTCGGTCAGCAACTCTAGCCGCCGCACCTGTGCTTGCGCCCGGTGCACGAACTCGTCGCCGGGGGCGAGCTCTAGATTGGTGCGCAGCGCCGTTAGGGGCGTGTGGATTTCGTGAGCGGCGTTGGACACAAAGCGGCGCAACGTGACCACTGTCTCTTCCACCTGTTCCGCCATTTGGTTAAAGGAACGGGCCAACGACCCAAACTCGTTCTGGTTAGTGACGTCGGTGCGCGCCGCAAGATCGCCCTCGGCCATACGGGTCGTGGCGCGGGTCAGATTCAAGAGCGGTGTACTGATGTTGCGGCTGATAAACCAGCCCACGGCCGCTGCCAGGAGCACAGAGATCGCGCCTGCCACCATCCACCCCTGCGCCACTCGGTTCACGATTAAACTCCCATACGCCGGACCCTCGGAAAGCTGCACGTAGCCTAGTAGGTTGCCATCTGCATCGTGGAGCGTGCGTCTGATCTCGTGCCCGGAGCGACGCCCCACCGAGGCTGCCTCGGCGCTCAGGTCAAGCCCCTGGAGCATTTCGATGGCGGGTAAACTGCCCGTAAAGCCTGGCGAATCACCAACGATTCCATATCCCGGAAGAACGGTATAGTCAAAGCCCGTGATTGCCCCGGTCGCCGAGATGATCGTTACACCCGGAGATGTTGGGAAGGATGGAAGAACTGACGTTGCCTCCGTGATGAGACCCGTCACCGTAATGATCTCGATGGATGGTTCGCCATCGATCAAAAACGGCGGGTCATCGGGGTCGTCTATCTCTTCCCGCATTATTTTGATCATCACATTGGGAGACACCATCTGTTGGCCAAGAGCGATCTGTACGGTGGACAAGTCAAAAGGACCCGAATCGGCCAGGGTGTCGCGATTGGCATCCAACAGTCGCACGCGAGACTGGGAGAGAAATGAAAGCCCCTCCACTTGTGCTTGTAACGCTTCCGGCGGGACATTCGCCTGGGTCATCGCCTGTTCCATCGCGTTGGCGATGGTGTGCAGGTTGCTGACCAAATAGTCCACCTCGAGCTGCACGTAATAACCGCACAACACACTGAGCAGGACGCCCCCCAAAGATAGAGCTGTCAGCAGAGCAATGGCCGCATAACTGAGCGGCAGTCGCCACCGAATAGATTGGGGTATCACAGTTCACCTCCTGGCGATGTTCATCGTCCAAGAACAATATCAGCACGGTTACTGTAGCATAGCCCCTTGTGGGCAGGTCTTGCAAACGAACGATGGGCACAAAGCCCTATGCTACGTTGGCATCGCTCTCATAGGGTACTCTGAATTTTTGCTCTGTCAAGTTACGAGACTAGACCTGCCAGGTTTCCTCAAAACCTGGCAGGTCTTTGCTTTACTGACCAACCCCTTGATAAATGAGCACGTCGGCCAACATGCGGTCGCCGCGCTCCTCGCCCCAGGCGGATATGATGCTGTGCGCGTCGACCTCATCCAACGAACCGGGCTTGAGCACCTGCTGAATCTTGCCGTCTATAGCTTCCTCCGGCACGTATCGGGTTTTGTCACAGTAAACTACCGTGTTGTGAGTGACGACCACCTCGACCACGGGGCCATCGTGACCAGCGCCGACTTCGCCGTCGGCTTCCATACGTATCCGTATGTCTCCTGTGCCGACAAAGATGCTGTTGTCCTCGCGCCGCACAAAGAGACCGGCTGCGTCGGCAGTTTCCGAAGGCATCTCGTCTGCCGAAACGATATCGACGCTCGATGATCCAAAGGGACCGGTCGTGATCATCTGACGTCCATCCCCGTTTGCATTGTCACTCGCTTGATTCTGAGCGCTCAACATCCGCCCGCCCACAAAGGCCGCGCCGACCAATAACAAAACCACGAGCACCACGCCACCCGTTATCAGCATTGAATGTTTCATTGGGACCTCCTACTGGGGAATCTCAAGCACCATCGGAGCGGCATAGACGAGCACATCGGCCAATACACGCCCGCCGCGTTCTTCACCCCAGGCAGAGACGATACTATTGTCACTAATTTCCTCCAACGAACCGGGCTTGACTACTTGCTCAATCTTTCCTGATGGCAGCCCGCCCGTGTGCTGGAGCATTGTCTCATCACGATAAACGGTCGTGTCGTGTGTGACGACCACCTCGATCTCTGGGCCGTCGTGGTCGGTGGCGGCCTGACCATCCTCGACGATCATTGTGATCGCCCCTGTACCGACAAAGATACTGCTATCCTCGCGCCGCATAAATAGACCGGCAGCGTCGGGATGAGAATCGGGCAACTCGGCGGACGGTTGGATCTCGACACTTTGCGCCGTGTCTCCACCGTTCGAACTGATCATCATCACTGGGCCGCCGCTCCCCGTGGCTGTTTGATCCTGAAGTCGCAGCATGCGCGCCCCCACAAAGGCCGCCCCTGCGAGCAACAAAACTATTACTAAACTACCTGCTATCCAGATTGAACGTTTCATTTTGTATCTCCTTTTTTTGTTATTTTGAACGTAAAACGCGACGCATACCGATCATGCCTCGCTCACTCGTACCGCAGCGCCTCGATGGGGTGGAGTCGCGAAGCGCGCACCGCCGGATAGAGGCCAAACAATAGACCCGTCAGCAAAGCTACACCAAAGGCCAACGGAATGCTGCCCGAGTCTAACAACGCGTTTCCTTGGTTGAACATTGCCACCAACGGGATCAGCAGAATCCCCACGGCGATTCCCATCACTCCGCCGCCCGCGCTGAGCAGCACCGACTCGCACAGGAATTGGGCCACCACATCCCGGCCGCGTGCGCCCACCGCCAGGCGGATGCCAATTTCCTGCGTGCGTTCGGTCACGCTGACCAGCATCACGTTCATAATGCCAATGCCGCCCACCACCAACGAGACCACGGCCATTGCCGCCAGGAACAGGGCGAAAACTCGGGCCGATTCCTGTTGCGCGCCCAGGATGTCTCCACGGGTCGTCGTGGTAAAGTCGTCATCGTACTCGCCCTCGACATCTTTGTCGATGCTGTGTCGCTGGCGTAGATAAGTGGCGATCTGCAACCGGGCCTCGCCCATTCGGCTCTCGTCGGTCGCGTGCGCCGTCACCGACACCGTCGGTTCCTCGTCGTACAACGTGCCGACGGCAGTGCTGATGGGCATAAAGAACGCCTCGTTCGGCTCGCTGCGATGCCGTTCTTCGGAATCAATCGTGTCTAACTCGGCCAGCACGCCGGTGACCAAACAGCGATGCCGGCTGACCCACACCGTCGCGCCAATCGGGTCGTCTCCCTCGAACAGATCCTCCGCCGTGTCATAGCCCAGCACACAGACGTCGGCACTCGCCAGCACCTCGGCCCGGGTAAAGAAGCGCCCTTGTCCGATAAAGGCATCAGGGGTCAAACGCTCGCCTTCGGGCCAGTCTGCTGGTTGCAACTCGGCGCCACTCGTCAGCTCTAGCAGCGCGTCGGCGGTCACGCCGACGATGCTCATGTCCAGCACCACCCGCTCGTGCCGTACTTTGCCGATTCCCTGAACCCACATCTCGACCCGGTCCACCAACTCGATCGCACCCGGCAAAAGCAGGCCATCTTCGTAGGACAGGATCTCTCCCACCGGCACGATTTCGCCATCGTCCAACTCTTGCCGGGCGCTGATCTGGATCTGATTGGAGCCGAGAAAGCGAAAGTTCTCCTCCACGGCAGCGCGGGCGCCGTTGCCCAATGCCAACATCACAATGACGGACGCCACTCCGATGATCAGGCCCAGCGCCGTCAGCGTCGCCCGCAGTTTGTTGGCGGTGACGCCGCGCAGAGCGGTGCGCAGCGTGTTAGCAAACGTCATCGCCGCACCTCCCGTTCGACAGCCTCCACCTTGGGTACAATGGGCGCTAGCCGCCCATCCTGAACGTGCAACGTGCGTTGCGCCCAAGCGGACACCTGCGCGTCGTGGGTCACCACCAAAACGGTTCGCCCATCGGCGTGCAGTTCGGCCAGCAACTCCATTACCTCGGCCCCCGTGCGGCTGTCCAGGTTGCCGGTAGGCTCGTCGGCCAGCACGATGGCGGGATCATTGACCAACGCGCGGGCGATGGCTACCCGCTGTCGCTCGCCGCCGGATAGCTCTACCGGCTGATGGTCCATCCGCTCGGCCAATCCGACGCGAGCCAGTGCTTTGGCTGCCCTCTCCCGGGCTTTTTCGGTGCGGCCCCGGTAGAGCAAGGGCAGCGTCACATTTTCCAGCGCATTGAGGCGGGGCAGCAGGTGAAAACTTTGGAAAACAAAACCAATGCTCTGATTGCGCACCATCGCGCGTTCATCGCGGGAGAGCGCGCTCACGTCGCGCCCATCCAGGTGATAGTCGCCAGCGGTGGGCGTATCCAGACACCCCAGCAAGTGAAGCAGTGTCGACTTGCCACTGCCCGACGATCCCATCAGCGCCACGAACTCTCCCGCCGCCACTTGCATATCCACTCCCCGCAGCGCGTGTACCTGGTTGGTCCCCATCTGGTACACCTTGGTTAACCCCTTCGCCTCGATCACCCAGCCGGTTTGTGCAACTTGCTTCATTCCGCCACCATCGGCTCGCCTTCCCGCACGCCATCCAAGATTTCCACGTAAACGTCGCCGCGCAAACCAGCCTCGACCGCGCGCTCTTTGATTTGGCCGTTGGCCCAGACCTGGAGCGTGGCAGTGCCGTCGGATCGGACACGTACCAGTGCGCGCGGCAGCCGCAGTACGTCGCTGCGCGCATCGATGACAAAGGATGCGTCCACCGTCATCCCCGGCGCGAGGCTCTGAGGAACCTCGTCCAACGTGATATAGACCGCGTAGAGAGGCCGTTCGTCAGAAATACGCAGCGGGACGATGCGCGCCACCTGGCCCTGAATCAAGACGTCCGGCAGCGCGTCAAAGTATAGTTCCGCCGGTTGGCCGACTTGCACCAAGGGCAAATCTTCCTCGATCACCTCCATCTCTGCTTCCAGGCTGGTCAGGTCGGCCAGCAGGGCCAGATCGGCGCCGGGCGACACCTTTTCACCCAGATTGGCTCGGACGTCCAACACGACCCCGTCGAAAGGAGCCACCAGCGCGGCCATCTCTAGGTTGCGGCTGACGCTTTCCAGTGCCAGTTCCGCCGCCTCCACCTCCAACCGCGCCATCTCCAGGTCCGCCAGGTCGGTTCCCTCCAAGAGTTGCTGGAGAGCGTCTTGAGCCTCTTGGTGGGTCTGACTCGCCGCGCTGACTCGGCCACGGGTGCTTTCCAACTGCTGGTCGGCGTCAGAGCGAACGCGCGCCAGTTCCAGCCGTGCGTCCTCGTATTGCTCGTAAGCCTGGTCTACGAACCAATGGTCGAGCCCCTCTTCTTCGTGCTGGCGTTGGCGCAATGCGAGCCAGTTCTCCGCCTCTTGCAGGGCGTTCTTGGTATCCTCCATCGTTTCGTTGAGCAAAGGGCTGTTAAGCGCCCCGTCCAGCGCGATTCGGGCGACTCCTAGTTCGTCGGCAGCTTGGTCTACGGTGTGCTGGGCGCGGCGTACCGCTGCATCGTCCGCTGGTTCTTGCAATTGCTCCAGACGCAGCCTGGCCCGGCGCATGTCAAGTTCGGCCTCGGCCACCGCTTGCTCCAAGCCGACGGTCTCCAGCCGGGCCAACGTCTGCCCCGCGCTGACACGATCTCCGGGACGAACGTTGATCTCGGTCAATCGTCCAGAGACGCCCGTCGGGAACGACAGCATGGCCTGGCGTGTGCCAACCAACTGGCCGGGGGCCGTCACTGTTTGTTGCACGTCGCCTCTTGTCACCGGAACGGTCTGCGGTTGGGACGATTCGTCTCCATCCTCCGCCTGCACGCTGCGGGAACCCAGGTAGCCCGCCCCTACCACCAGAGCGACGACGCCCACGATTATGGGTATAAACATCCAACGTTTCACAGCAAAAACCTCCTCGAAAATGATGACAATTGATACCGATTGTACCAGGGCCAGGTTTCGGGAAGGTTGCGAAGAGATTACGGTTTCTTAATCTGGTAGTTTATTGCCCGATATCTCTAGATCACGAATGACACGAATTTTGCTTCGAATGATGAGAAAGGCACTGGTTCAATCAAGTGGGATTTCTGGATAATGACTCAATTGTGGCTCAAAAAGGGGCTTGTAGCCAAAGTTTCCGTCGCAACGAGTTGTGCACTCGCAGAGCCTTACGCGCTATGGAAAGCGCGGCTACATTGTAATTCCATTCAACTGAACCAGTGCCAAGATAGGAATTTGATCTCGACTAAAAGGTGTGATATAATCCACATCTAAACATAAATGATGGATCAAACTGTGAGTAATTAAAGGAGGCAAATTAAAATGACTGACTCATCAACAACACAAGAAAATAAATTCTTAAAAGTGTTAACCAGTGAGGCTATATTGGGAGTTTTGGTTGCTTTACTGAGTGTTTTCACAGCATTAGCTGGCTATCAAAGTGCAGTGATAGGTGCAGAAGCTGCTGGGGATGAGGTACAAGCCATTAAATTGCTAACCGAGTCTAATACTGAATTTCTACGCGCCCAACAAGTTGTTATTTATGATTATTCATTGTATGACAACTATTATGTTGCGGAGGATGAAGAAGCGTCTGATTATTACGAATTTAGCTTCTCAGAAGAGCTAAGTAATGCTATGGAGCGTCCCGAAGGGCCTTTTGATGACGCTTATTATGATGAAATGTTTCGAGATGCAGATCAACTGTATGATGAAGCATTGCTATTATTTGATTCAGGTGAAGAAAAAGGTACCCGAGAAGATGCGTTTCAATTAGTAATGCTTGTTTTTGCAGTGGGATTAACGTTTGCTGGATGGGCATCTTTGCTTGATGACTCGAGTAAGGTACGCATTGTGTTTGCGGGACTTGCTATATTGACATTGATATTTGGTGTATTGAGATATATTACTATTTGACAATGATGTACTGGTTCAGTTGGGTGGGATTTCTGGATAGTCAGCCAATTGTGGCTCAAAAAAGGGGCTTGTAGCTGAGGTTTCCATACCTCGCAGGGCCTTACGCGCTATGGAAAGCGCGGCTACATCGTAATCCCATTCAACTGAACCAGTGCCTGACAATGATTTTGGGTCAATATCAGCACATCTTTTCACTACTACCGGCTAAAAGTCGGTAGTAGTTTGCTTTTACATTTAACTCATTTGGCCTTGGTTTGACTTTGTCCAATAGTCAAACATCTCTGCTTACCCCCCAAGTTGGCAGGCCGATGAATAACCAGCCGGTCGAGACGATGCTTTACATTTTTGACAAGGATTAAGGCTTCTCTCGCCACATTTGCTAGCCAATCGGTTTACCCCACCAACCGGTATCCAATGCCAGGCACAGTGAGGATCAACGTGGGGCAACTGGGGTCCAGCTCGACCTTTTCGCGCAGGCGGCGGATGTGGACGTTGACGGTGCGCTCGCTCTCCACATCGGGCGCGTGCCCCCAAACCGCGTCGATGATCTGGGCGCGGCTGAGGGCTTGTCCCGGATGGCGCGCCAGGTAGACGAGCAAGCGAAACTCGGTGGGGGTCAAATTGACGATCTCGCCGTCTCGCCGCACTTGGCCCCGCGTTTGGTCTATCACCAGGTCGCCCGCGTGGAGCAGGTCGGTGTCGGTGGAGGAAAATTCACCATAGGCCCGGCGCAGTTGCGCGCGGATGCGAGACAGCAGCTCGCGCAGGCTGAACGGCTTGGTGACGTAATCGTCGGCTCCCATCTCTAGGCCCAATACCTTGTCCATCTCCTCGCGGCGGGCGGTGAGCATGATGATGGGCTGGTGCAGCCCCAATTGGCGCAACTGGCGGCAAAAGTCAAAGCCAGAGCCATCGGGCAGGCGCACATCAAGGATGACGAGGTGTGGGTTGCGATCTCGGACATGGGCAACGCCCGCGGCCCCGGTCTCTTTCCAGGTCACGGCATAGCCATCCCGTTCCAGACCATCTTGAAGGCTGCGAGCGACGGCGGGGTCATCTTCGATCAGCAGCAGGTGCGCGGGTTGATTCATTTCAAGGTGGGCAGGGCTGCATACGCAGACTCTGCCCCGGAGATAGCGCCGCGTCGGGCCAAGACAGGCCGTTGAGTTCAGCGACACCTTGAGCGTACGTGGTCAAGGCGTCATCGTCGGGAGGCCATCTGCCGAGGCAATGACGGCGACAGATCATGTACAGCCCTTCTCCTGACTGTACGATCTCTTCTGTCAGCCCTGCCGGAATTGGGGTAGGCACTATCTGGCTCATAGGCGTCGGCGTGGCGGGCGGCACGTTGGGGAGAGGGGTTGGAGAGACGGCGGGCAGTATTTGTGTGGTAGGAGAGGCGGGCAGTACCTGGGGTGTGCCTGCTTCTACCGTCGTCGCGGGTGATGGTTCGTCTGGGTTGTTGGACACCATACGCACTCCCCAGATGAGGCCTATTGCCACGATTACGATGACAAAGATGGTGGCGATCAACACGCGGACGGGTAACGTCAATATGTAGCTGACAAGTTTCATTGCTTTACTCCATTTCTACTATGATCACGGCAATGTTGTCTTTGCCGCCAGCGCGATTGGCGGCCTCGATCAATGCATCGCACGCCTTTTGCGGGCTGCGAGTGGTTTCGATGACGCATTGGATTTCGTCATCCAGCACCATCTCCCACAACCCGTCCGAGCAGAGCACCAGCACGTCGCCGACTTGCAGCTTGTGCATAAAGGTGTCCACCTCTACATCTGATTTATGCCCCAGGCAGCGGTAGATTTGGTTGCGCTGGGGATGGCTGCGTACGTCCTCCGGTTTGATGACACCGGCGTCCACTAGCCGGGCCACCAGTGAGTGATCTTGGGTGATTTGCTCCAGCCGTCCATCGCGCAGTAGGTAGGTGCGACTGTCGCCGACGTTGGTGATGGTCGCCACGTCTCCGATGATCAACGCCGCCGTCACGGTGGAACCCATATCGCTGTTCGCCGTTTGTCCCTGGTCTACCAGTGCCTCGTTGGCTTGTTGAATTGCTTGGGTCAACATCTCGCCCGTCATGTCCTTGGGGCTTAATGGATGTGTGGCTTTGTGCAGATTGGGCAGCACCTTGGTCTGGATGATCCAATTGGTGACGATTTGGTTGACGGTTCGGCTCGCCAGGTCTCCGGCCTGATGCCCGCCCATGCCATCGGCTACCAGGTAAAAGCTGACGGGCACCGAATATCCTTTTTGTTCCTTGTCGAACGTAAAGGTGACCACAGAGTCCTCGTTGTGGGGGTGTTTTTTTCCTGGATGGGTCGCTTGTCCGTGGGAGGGTTTGAGTGACCGAGTTGGGGGAGGCGGTGGTGCTGGCAGGAGCGAGAAATCGGTCAGGATACCTTGCACGGAGGCGTACTGGCGCTGCATCGCCCGCTCGACGATGGGCCGTAGTGGGGCTGGCGCGAGTTCTATGTCTGCACGGGATAGCTCTTTGTCTGTGGACAGGTAAAAGAGCAGCCAAGCCAAAAAAGCGACGTCGCCGTTGACCTGTGCCCGCAGCACGTCGTCGGCATTGGATTGCAGGCGGGCACACGTACTTAGGTCGGCCAGTTTAAGGCTCTTTTCACCACCGACGACGATGAGGTTTTCGATGCTCGTGCCGCCGACCTCCGAATGGCTGAATTTATAGTCGTGCAGGTAGGCCAGAGCTTGCCCGATCTGTGCCGCACCGGCGAGCGCCTCTTCGGGCGAGCGTTGCTGCTGCCCTCGCACCAACACACCCCACCGGCCTGGATGCTCGACCACGGTGTAGACCGTTTCCTCGTACTGAATGATCGCTTGGTGGGGCAGGATGTCGGAATGTCCAGTACTCAGTCGGATCAGTTGGGTTATATCGGCCTCAGAGATGTGGTTATTCGAAATCGGTCGCCGTTCGTGGATCAGGACGGGTCTCAAAGGGGTCTGGCACTGCTGGCACAAGCCATTTTGGGGGGTATTCGATTGCAGTCCCCCGCAGTCCAGACAGGTGAGGTCGAGCGCGTCATAGTAGATGGAACGGGATAACTCACGGGCCACCACGATGCTGTATTTGCGGTGAGGGTCAAGTGGATCAAAGAGCGTGCTGCCTGACTGAAGCGGCGTCAACCGGGCAATGGGTTGGGGGGCTGACGGTGCCGGTCTCTCGGAATCGTGTGTGTGTGATGTCTTTGCTGCTCGCGTTCCGTTCAAGGCACGCGTTGGCGAGAGGTCGGCTCCGCAGTGTTTGCAGAACTTGGCAGTGCTTCGATTCTGTTTGCCACAGGCGGGACACGTAATCATGGTTGTTTTTCCAGTTTAACCCCTAAGGGCCACGTACCACCAGATTGTCAAAATGTACTTCTGTTCCCTTGTCTTCGTAGGTTGTGGCCGTGAGGGCGATGTCTCCACTGGCGAATGTGTGGTCCTCAATTGTGGCCAAGAGTTCCCCGTTTACAGACATCGTTAGGGTAGAACCGTTGCACACTGCCTGGATATGATTGGTTGCGTTTCCCTGCTGGATGGCACTCGATTCGGCCCATTCGACGAGCGCCTCGAATTCTCCTTCCTGGGCGATGGCGATGCTATAGAAACCGTCTCCCGAGACGCGCAAATAGTACCCGTCGCCATTCCCTTGATCTCGGCAGACCACGCCGTACGCATTGTCACTCTCTGGCCCGGCTATGATCTGGGTAGCATCCACCTCGATAAAGCTGTTGTCGAAAGAGCGGTTGGTTACACCCCACATCACTTTGCCATTTTCGGTTGAAGTAACAAAATAGATGCTGTCTTTATAGCCTACGTCTCCTGTATCGTAATCGCCAATCTCCCAACCAGAGGCGGGGTTGTCAAAATCGTCCTGAAATATTACATTGCCGATCTCTGGTGCAAGGGTGGGAGTCGCTTCCACTCTTGCGGCAGTGGGCGGAACGGGTGTGATGGATGTTGTGCCGCCACCGTCCCAAAAGTACCAGCCCACCAGCACGGCTCCTGCGGCTAGCGCCAGGCAAAGAAGCCCGACGATCACCAGTCCCGCACCGCCCAATCCCAGCAGGATGCCGCGTTTCGGTTTTGCCTGGGATATCGCCTCGGCTTGCGCGATGGGTGCGGTTGGTTGGCTTTCCCACGTGGGACGACTGGGAGTGATGACAGAGGTTTGTGAATCGCCTTGGAAGGCTTGCAGCATATCGTCTGCGCTCTGGTAGCGATTCTCCATTGCGATTTCTAACGCCTTGAGAACGATTCTCTCAATTGACGAACTGACGGTAACATTCATGCGGCGTGGTGTGACAAAGGATGCAGGGCTAGCCATACGTTGTGTGGCCGTTGGTGGCGCTTGCCCGGTGAGCGCCTGGTAGAGGGTCGCGCCCATGCTATAGATGTCTGAACGGGGGTCGGTGTGGCCCACGCCCATATCGTATTGTTCTGGGGGGGCGTACTCGGGTGTCCCGGCTCCCCGCATCACCGTGCGTGTTTCCGGGTCTTGGGGGTTCCACAACTTGACTAATCCAAAGTCGACTAGTATGGCTTTGTCTTCTGGCGTGATGACGATGTTTTGGGGCTTGATGTCGCGATGGAGCACACCTTTTTTGTGGCAGTAGGCCAGCGCGTCGAGTAATTGCTTGGCCCACGCCAGCACTTTTTCTTCCGACTGTGCTCCTTCCCGGTAGATCATGTTTGCCAGGTCTTCCCCTTCGACAAAGTCCATCACCAGGTAGACGTTTTCGTTCCATCCAAAGTAATCGGTCACTCGTACTAGGCTGGGGTGCGTGAGCGTGCCCAGTATTTGCGCTTCTTGCTCGAACTGTTCGCGCAGTTGGGTTAGCATATTGCCATCAATGCCAACTTGAGGGACCATCTCTTTGAGCGCGACGGGACGGTTTAGCCGCGTATCCCAGGCCCGGTACACTGCCCCCATTCCACCTTGCCCCAGCAACTTGACGACTCTGTAGCGATCTTCTACGATTTCACCGACGTCTAGTGGCATAATTTATCTCCTTTGGGATTGTTCAAAAATAACTCTATTTTGATGTGGACCTGAATGAAATGGCATAAAAAATGCAAGGCTATTATTGAATAACACTGTTTCTGAACAATGCTTTAAGGCTCTTGGCCCTCACTGTTCGTGTGCAATAGCAGCGTGTAGGCAGCTGGTCCAAAGCGGACAATAGAATTATTCTTCAAGGCAAACTCTCGGTCTTGAACCTGGCTTTCTTTCTCTGGATCACCTTTGTAGCTCACGAACGTGCCACTGGTGCTTCCCATATCGTTCACGATCCAGCGCCCGTTTTGATGGTATAGTTGGGCATGGTGGCGTGAGATAGTGGGATCAGAGATGATCAGATCATTTCCCGGCTCCCGCCCAACAGTGATAATTTTGCTTTTGATTTCGTCGAGACGAAAAAGTGGCTCTGATAGCGTGTGTCCCCGTGCCACCAGTGCGGTAAAAGATGAGGGCTGCCAGTCTGACAATGTGCCGGTCGATCGCATAGACTGCCACCGTTGTAATCCGATTAGCTGGGGGATGCGGTCGATCTCTTGGCGCGACAGATCAACCTTTTTTGACGTGCGCATAGTCAGTGCCATCAGGAATGTCGGCAGACCCACGGCTCGAACGGGCCAATCGCCGATGTCAATCTGGCTGTCGGGCGGCAGGTCTGGGTAGAGGACGACGTAGGTCATCACATCGGCCCAGTCCATCGGGCGCGATTTCGTGATGTCGGTGCTGATCTTGTCGGTGTGATCCTGGCACCAATTCTTCCAGCTATAATAGTTGCGCTGTACCTGCTTGAACGGGTTGGGACGGTCGGGGTTGAGAATGATTTCGGTGCGATCCTCGCGGATCGCTTTCCAGTGTCCTTCACGCCCGCCTATGATGTGATCCCAAATATGCTTGAGTTCGGCCAAAAAGATGCCGTTGCGCTTGAGCACGACCAAATCGATCTCGTTGCTCTGTCCGGCGAAGAAATTGTGTAAAAGAACAAAATGTTCCGGCTGAGAACGGAGATATTGGTACAATTCGAGCATGGTTTTCTGCTCGGCTTCGTGGTGCGGCTTTTCGCCATACCACACTTCTACCGTCATGAGAATACCTCTCTTTGCCCACCAAGGGCCGTCCTTGTATAAAAACGGTTTGTCTCGTCACGAGACTTGATTTGTGGAATCATTCCACAGACTTTATTGTACCATCAGGTAACTTTATGCGCCACCTTAGCACCGGATATTCTTTGCCACGAATTGCACGAATTAAACACAGCGACAAAATTAGTGTGAATTCGTGCAATGGTACTGGTTCAGTTGGGTGGGATTTCTGGATAGTCAGCCAATTGTGGCTCAAAAAGGGGCTTGTAGCCGAGGTTTCCATACCTCGCAGGGCCTTACGCGCTATGGAAAGCGCGGCTACATCGTAATCCCATTCAACTGAA